>NZ_CP081878.1:0-35000 GCF_022170825.1 Exiguobacterium acetylicum
ATGAAAAACGCTGCCGAACTTTGGCATAATGTCTTATCTGTGATCGAGGAAGAGGAACGAACACCGAAAGCTAGTTATGATATGTGGTTGAAGTCCACAGAAGGCGTCACGCTAAATGGAACGACACTACTCGTTTCAGCACCAGCTGCATTCACGGTGACGTGGCTCGAGCGCCAGTACTTATCTTTACTCGAAGACACAGTTGAGGAAGTAACAGGAAGCCGACTCGATATTCAGTTCATTGAAGAGGGACAAGCGAAGAAAATGCTCGATCGACAAGAAGAGGAACGGATTGAGGCAACACCGGCTCCAAAATCGCGTCCATCGAACATGCGGAGACCAACAGATGAGCTAACGATGAGTGAACTCGGACAATTAAATGAGAAGTACACATTCGATACATTCGTCATCGGATCGGGGAACCGTTTTGCGCATGCCGCTTCACTGGCTGTTGCAGAAGCACCTGCTAAAGCCTACAATCCGCTTTTCATCTATGGTGGCGTTGGTCTTGGCAAAACCCATCTGATGCATGCCATCGGACAGTACGTTCAAGATCAAAATCTCGGGACACGGATTGCCTATGTCTCTTCTGAACGCTTTACAAATGACTTCATTAACTCAATCCGCGATAATAAGACGGTTGAGTTTCGAAATAAATACCGCAACATCGATGTTCTCTTAATTGATGACATCCAGTTCCTTGCGGGCAAAGAACAAACGCAAGAAGAGTTTTTCCATACTTTTAATGCGCTGCATAACGACCAAAAACAAATCATCATCTCAAGCGATCGACCACCAAAAGAGATTCCAACGCTTGAAGATCGGCTTCGGTCACGTTTTGAGTGGGGACTGATCACAGATATCACGCCACCGGATCTTGAGACGCGAATCGCGATTTTACGTAAAAAGGCGAATGCCGAGCAACTTGACGTCTCAAATGAGGTCATGCTCTACATCGCAAGTCAGATTGATACGAATATTCGTGAGCTCGAAGGGGCGTTGACCCGCGTCATCGCTTATGCGAATCTCGTCGGACGACCAATCGACCCAAACGTAGCTGCAGAAGCCTTGCATAACATCATGCCGGTCGCTGAACCGCGTAAAGTCACGATTCGTGACATCCAGGAATCGGTCAGTAAGCACTTCAATTTGCCGTTTGATGACCTTAAGGCGAAGAAACGGACAAAATCGATTGCTTTTCCCCGTCAAATTGCGATGTATCTCTCGCGTGAGATGACAGAGAGCTCTTTACCGAAGATTGGGGAAGAATTCGGGGGTCGAGATCATACAACGGTCATCCATGCCCATGAAAAAATCAGTATGTTGATCAAATCGGATGGTGAAACGGGAAAAGTCATCGAACAAATCAAACATGAATTGAAGCATTCGTAAAACTGTGGATAAACATGTGGATAAAGTAGGGTAGTTATCCACAACTTATCCACACCGTTTTTGGCTTTATATCAAGTTATCCACCGACTTATCCACACTATCCACAGCCCCTAAGACTATTATTAAAAAAATATATTATTATGTTATGATGGGCGCATGCCCATTATTTTCGAGAGGAGTCTAACGACGATATGCATATCACCATTCAACGCGAAGCTTTAATTCAAGCAGTACAAGATGTAGCCAAAGCGGTCTCATCCCGCACAACGATTCCGATTCTGACAGGGATCAAACTCGAAGCTCATGGAGATGGCATGACGCTGACAGGGAGCGATACAGAAATCTCGATCGAACGGACAATCTATGCAGAAGAGAATGGAACGTCTTACGTCACGATCCATCGTGCTGGTAGTGTCGTCTTGAATGCTCGCTTCTTCGGCGATATCGTCAAAAAGATGCCAAAAGACGAAGTAACGCTCGAAGTCTCACCAAACTTCATGACACGGATTCAGTCAGGAACTGCAGAATTTCATTTGAACGGTCTTGATCCAGATGAATTCCCACGTCTTCCACAAGTAGATGGGGGACAACGTTTCCGTTTACCAGCAGATCTTTTACGTTCGATGATCCGCCAAACGAGTTTTGCCGTCGCTGTTCAAGAAACACGTCCTGTTCTAACAGGTGTGAACTTCTCAGCCGATAAAGGTATCTTGACGTGTGTTTCAACAGATAGTCACCGTCTTGCCCTTCGTCGTGCTCAGTTCGAGACAGATACGGACATCTCGTTCCAGAACGTCATCGTTCCAGGGAAAAGCTTAAATGAATTATCGAAGTTGCTTGGGGATGGTCATGTGGATATCACGATCACGAACCAACAGATCCTGTTCAAGATGAAACATGTCTTGTTCTTCTCGCGTCTACTTGACGGAAACTATCCGGATACATCACGTTTGATTCCAGAAGAGTACCGGACAGCTGTCCGGATGAACGCAAAAGAATTGCTCCAAGCAATCGATCGCGCGTCACTACTCGCACGTGAGGACCGTAACAACGTCATTAAATTCGCAGCTGAAGGAACGACAGCTGTTGAGATCTCTTCCCATTCACCAGAAGTCGGGAAAGTCTCGGAGCAAGTCAGCATCCTTTCACTTGAAGGAGAAGAGCTGAAAATCTCGTTCAACTCGAAGTACATGATGGACGCCTTAAAGGCACTTGACGCGACAGATATCGAAATCCAGTTCACAGGTTCGATTCGTCCATTCATCTTGCACCCAGTTGATCAAGACAACGTTCTACAACTGATTCTTCCAGTCCGGACAGCGTAAGCATCAACATAAAATACGTGACAAGACGGGTTCGATTGTTTCGACATCGGACCCGTCTTTTTCGTATACCGTATATACGTTCGGGGATTTTGCTAAATCGTCTAATGTTTAGTACAATAAAGAGTACGTCATTTATAATATGTAGGTAGGAGGAGTCAATCCATGCAAGAAATCAGAATTACAACGGAATATGTCACATTAGGGCAGTTCTTGAAGCTATCGGATATCATCTCAAGCGGGGGTCAAGCCAAACCGTTTTTAGCAGAGGTGCCAATTCTAGTCAACGGCGAAGTCGATCAGCGACGTGGTCGTAAATTACGGGATGGAGATATCATTGATGTAGAAGACTACGGTCAGTTCATCATCAAGAACGAGGGCAACTAACGTGCGGCTGGATTCAGTCCGACTCAGTCATTATCGTAACTATGACGCACTCGAACTGTCATTCTCCGAAAAAACGAATGTTCTGATTGGTGAAAATGCACAAGGGAAGACGAACTTATTGGAAGCAATCTATGTTCTTGCTCTCGCGAAGTCGCATCGGACGACGCATGACAAGGAACTGATTGGTTGGGATCAGGAAACGGCGCGCGTCGAAGGACGTGTCGTCAAACGGACGGGTTCCCATGTCCAAGAGATCGTCATCTCGGGTCGCGGGAAAAAAGCAAAGCTGAATCATCTAGAGCAACGACGCTTAAGTGATTACGTCGGGGCACTGAACATCGTTTTATTCGCCCCGGAAGATTTGCACATCGTCAAAGGAAGTCCACAAGTCCGCCGACGATTTCTCGATATGGAGATCGGTCAAGTCAGTCCGGTCTATCTGCATGAATTGAGTCAGTATCTAAAAGTGTTGAAGCAGCGGAATGCGCTACTGAAACGACTGTCCATGAAGGGAGGAGACGAGACCTTCCTTGATATCTTGACGGAGCAGATGATTACGCTAGCCGTTAAAATCGTTCAGCGCCGCCATCATTTCATGGCCCAGCTCGAAAAGTGGGCACGACCGATTCATGATGGAATCAGTCGTGGACAGGAAGAACTCGCGCTCATCTATCGTTCGGACACATTCGGCAACGAATTACTCGATGTCGAAGGAATGACTGCGTCCTACACGCGGAAGTTTGGTAAAATAAAAGAAAATGAAATCCGAAGAGGGGTTACGTTGTTTGGACCACATCGTGATGACTTTGAGATGGAAGTCAATGGACGAAACGTCCAAACGTATGGTTCACAAGGACAACAACGAACTGCAGCCCTGTCGTTAAAGCTTGCGGAGATCGAATTGATTCACGAGGAAGTGGGGGAATATCCGCTTCTTCTACTCGACGATGTCTTATCCGAGCTTGATGATCATCGTCAGACACATTTGCTCGATACGATGCAACAAAAGGTCCAGACGATTCTAACGACGACAAGTGTCGATGGGATTGCGCATGAAACGATCAACCAAGCGAAGTTGTTCCACGTGAAACAAGGGACGGTCGATTTGGAAGAGACATCATATAAAGAAACAGTAGGTGAGAAAACCGATGAGTAATCATGAAGATATGGAATTGGAACAAGGGTACGGTGCCAATCAGATTCAAGTACTTGAAGGATTAGAAGCAGTACGTAAACGTCCAGGGATGTATATCGGTTCGACGGCATCAAAAGGTCTCCATCACCTCGTATGGGAGATCGTCGATAACTCGATCGATGAAGCGCTCGCTGGCTACTGTGACACGATCAAGGTCACGATTGAACCAGGGAACTCGATTTTAGTCGAAGATAACGGACGTGGTATTCCAGTCGACATTCAAGAGAAGATGGGTCGTCCAGCCGTTGAGGTCATCCTGACAGTCCTTCACGCTGGTGGTAAGTTCGGTGGCGGCGGATATAAAGTATCCGGTGGACTACACGGTGTTGGGGCTTCGGTCGTTAACGCATTGTCGACGAAACTCGAAGTCTTCGTCAAACGGAATGAAAAGCTGTATTACCAAGCGTATCATCGCGGTGTACCAGCGCAAGACCTCGAAGTGATTGGAACGTCAGAAGAGACAGGAACGACGATTCGTTTCTTCCCAGATGCTGAAATTTTCCAAGAGACGCTCGAGTATGACTATGATTTACTCGCGACACGTCTGCGGGAACTTGCTTTCTTGAACAAAGGCTTGAAGATCATCATCACAGACGATCGTGCGGATGAGCCGATGACACGTAGCTTCCACTACGAAGGTGGGATTAAATCTTACGTCGAACATTTGAATCGTTCGAAAGAAGTCGTTCACGCGGAACCAGTCTACGTACACGGAACAAAGGACGGGATCGAAGTCGAAGTTGCACTTCAGTACAACGACGGATTTGCGTCAAACATCTACTCGTTCACGAACAACATCCCGACGCATGAGGGTGGTACGCACGAGACAGGCTTCAAGACGGCTCTGACACGCGTCATCAATGATTACGCGAAGAAGTTTGGTCTGATGAAGGATGCAGACGGTACGTTATCTGGTGAAGACGTGCGTGAAGGAATGACCGCGATTGTTTCCGTCAAACACCCGAACCCACAGTTCGAAGGACAGACGAAGACAAAACTCGGTAACTCTGACGCGCGTACGGTGACGGATTCGCTCTTCTCTGGTGCATTTGAGCAGTTCATGCTCGAGAACCCGACGAGCGCACGCGCAATCGTCGAAAAAGGAATGATGGCGTCGCGCGCTCGTATGGCAGCAAAACGAGCACGTGAACTAACACGTCGTAAAGGTGTTCTCGAAGTGAGTTCATTACCAGGTAAACTGGCGGACTGTTCGTCACGTGATGCATCAATTTCCGAGTTGTACATCGTTGAGGGTGACTCAGCGGGTGGTTCTGCGAAATCAGGACGCGATCGTCATTTCCAAGCGATCTTACCGATTCGCGGTAAAATCTTGAACGTTGAGAAAGCACGTCTTGATAAGATTCTCGGTAGCAATGAGATTCGGACGATCATCACGGCACTCGGAACAAGTATTGGTTCTGAGTTCAATATCGAAAAAGCACGCTATCACAAAGTCATCATCATGACCGATGCCGATGTCGATGGTGCCCACATCCGGACACTCTTGTTGACGTTCTTCTATCGTTACATGCGTCCGCTTGTCGAGCATGGCTATGTCTATATCGCTCAGCCACCGCTATACGGTATCAAGCAAGGAAAGAACATCACGTATGTGCATAACGAACGTGAGTTAACAGAGGCGCTTGCAGCACTTCCTGAAAACGCACGGTACGACATTCAGCGCTATAAAGGTCTTGGAGAGATGGATCCTGAGCAACTTTGGGAAACAACGATGGATCCAAGTGGTCGTCAAATGTTGCGTGTCGAGCTTCAAGATGCAATCGAAGCAGATGAAGTCTTTGATATCTTGATGGGAGATCAAGTCGAACCACGACGCGACTTCATTCAATCACACGCGCATTACGTCAAGAACCTGGATATTTAACGCTGAACAGAGAGGGTGGCCAGAAGCATGTCCGAACAAAATCACGGAATCATCAAGGATATTAATATCAGTCAAGAGATGCGTACGTCCTTCATGGACTACGCGATGAGCGTTATCGTCGCACGTGCTCTTCCGGACGTACGGGACGGCTTAAAACCCGGACACCGCCGGATTCTCTATGCGATGAACGACCTCGGTATTCGTGCCGATAAACCACATAAAAAGTCTGCCCGTATCGTCGGGGAAGTCATCGGTAAGTATCACCCACACGGGGATTCTGCTGTGTATGACACGATGGTCCGCATGGCGCAAGACTTCAGCTACCGCTATGAGCTTGTCGATGGACACGGAAACTTTGGTTCTGTCGATGGTGACTCAGCGGCTGCAATGCGATATACGGAAGCCCGTATGTCTAAAATCGCAATGGAAATCGTTCGCGATATCAATAAAAACACAGTTGATTTCAAAGATAACTACGATGGTTCAGAAAGAGAACCAGAAGTCTTACCGTCACGTTTCCCGAACTTACTCGTCAACGGTTCGAGCGGGATCGCGGTCGGGATGGCAACGAACATTCCACCGCATCAGCTTGGCGAAGTAATCGATGGTGTTCTAGCACTGTCTCACGACCCAGAAATCACGATCCAAGAATTAATGCAGCACATTCCGGGACCCGATTTCCCGACAGCTGGTGAGATTCTTGGTCGAAGCGGAATCCGCCGGGCCTATGAAACTGGACGTGGTTCGATCATCGTTCGTGCGAAGGCTGAAATCGAACAGACGAAAAAAGATCGCGAACGAATCATCGTGACGGAGTTGCCTTACCAAGTCAACAAAGCACGTCTCGTTGAAAAGATTGCCGATCTCGTCCGTGAGAAAAAGATCGAGGGAATCACGGATTTACGCGATGAGTCAGATCGCCGTGGTATGCGGATCGTCATGGAGATTCGTCGTGATGCGAATGCAAGCGTCATTTTAAACAACTTGTACAAGCAGACATCGATGCAAACGACATTTGGTGTCAACATGCTAGCGATCGTCGGCGGACGTCCGAAAACATTGACGCTCAAGGAAATGCTCTATCACTACCTCGAGCATCAAAAAGAAATCGTTCGTCGTCGGACACAGTTCGATCTCGAAAAAGCTGAAGCACGTGAGCATTTACTCGCTGGTCTACGGATTGCACTCGATCATTTGGATGAAGTCATTCAAATCATCCGCGGTAACCGGACAGCGGACGCAGCACGTGAACAGTTGATGGAGCGTTTTGCATTATCTGAGAAACAATCACAAGCGATTCTCGATATGCGTCTGCAACGCCTGACAGGTCTTGAACGCGAGAAGATTGAAGCAGAATATGACGAAATCATGCAATTGATCGCGGAACTCAACCGCATCCTTGCGAGTGAGGAAGTCTTGCTTGATTTGATCCGGACAGAACTTGAGGAGTTGAAGGAACGTTTCAACGACGAACGTCGGACAGAAATCCGTATGGATCATATTGAATTCGAAGATGAAGACTTGATTCCGGAACAGGATATCATCATCACGTTGACAAGCAGTGGCTACATCAAGCGGATGACGACAGATTCGTACCGGACACAACGCCGCGGTGGACGTGGCGTTCAAGGAATCGGAACGAACGATGAAGATTACGTCACGCGTCTCTTGTCTTGTTCGACGCATGATACGATCTTATTCTTTACGAACCGTGGGAAAGTCTACCGGATTCGTGGATATGAAGTGCCAGAGATGAGCCGGACATCAAAAGGTGTACCGATCATCAACCTCATCCAAATTGAACGCGATGAAAAGGTCGAGACGATGATTCCAGTCAACTTCAAGCGTTACCTCGAAGAGCAACAAGCTGTTGAAGCACCTGTCGAGGTGATTGAAGGGGAGATTGAAGAGACAGAAGAAGCGCTCGAAACAGAAGAAGTCGTTCAAGATGAGCAAAAATCATTGATCTTCATGACACGTAAAGGACGCGTTAAACGTTCACCGTTATCTGCGTACGCACGGATCAATAAAAATGGTTTGATCGCGATTCGGTTGTTTGAAGACGACGAGTTGACATCGGTTCGTCTCGCATCGACGGATGATGAAGTCTTTGCTGTTTCAACAAGCGGTAAAGCTATTCGTTTCCCAATCACGAATGTCCGCTCGATGGGACGTGGCGCTCGTGGTGTCAAAGCGATGACGTTACGCCCAGACGATTTCGTCGTCGGGATGGAACTCGCACGTGATGCACAAGATGTTCTTGTCATTACGGAAAAAGGATTCGGGAAACGAACACCGATGACAGAGTTCCGTAGCCAGTCTCGTGGTGGTAAAGGATTGATCGCGAGTAAGGTGACGGAGCGCGTCGGTCAAATCGTTGCCATGCGAATCGTTGATGTCGACGATGACATCATGATCATGACAGAGAGCGGTATCGTCATTCGGACAGACTCGCAATACATTTCACGTGTCGGCCGGAATACCCAAGGGGTGAAGGTCATTCGAATTGAAGAAGGTGACCGTGTTGCAACGGTTGCGAAACTGAAACGAGAAGAGACTGATGAAATGGAAGACGATGCAGATCTTGTGTCAGAAGAGAATGAAGTCGTATTGGATGCTTCAGAAGAAGCAGAAGAGTAAGCAAGACGTCAGTAAGGAAACAGCAGAGTGATGCCACTCTGCTGTTTTTATCTACATATATAGAAAGAAAAGAAAGGAACGAAGCGATATGCGAGTGGCAAGTGACCAATTACGCATCGGGGATCGTTTGACTGAATCCATCTACTTACATACGGATCATCCGATCGTAGAAGCAGGAAAGAAGATAGGAACTGATGAGTTACGACGCATTCAACGTTTTTTGATCAAGGAAGTCGTCATTGAGGATCGACCGGATCTTGTAGAAGGTGAAGAGGTTCAGATGGAAGCAGTTGAAGCTCATACGGAACATCCCTTTGAAGAATTCATTCGCTCTTACAATAAAGTCTTCATGTCATGGGAACAAGGAATGAAGCCGAATGTGTATGAAGCATTGAGTTGGGTCAAACAATCCGTTCCGGAAAAGATTACGAGACAGGATGTTTTACCGTTCTTCCTCGAGCGGGGAACGGAAGCTTACACAGTTCGGCATGCCATCTATCGAGGGGCAGTTGCCCAAATGCTTGCCGAAGCAGTCGGAAAAGAACGAAAAATGATCCATGAGCTGTGGACGGCATCCTATTTTGCAGATTACGGATTAGCGCGAATCATGGAATGGCGCCATACGAAACGGTATGAAGCGATGCAACAAGAAATTTTTCAACGTCACCCAGCAATGGCATATCAAGCGTTGCAAAAGGAGACGATCATCTCCGATACAGTGAACCGTTTGATTGTTCAACATCACGAACGGTTAGATGGAACAGGTTACCCTTTAAAGGTAAAGGGAGATAAGATTGCAGATCATACACGCTTATTCATTGTAGCAGACGTCTTTGCTGCCATGACGAGTTGGCGTCCATATCGAGAAGCTTATACACCGTTTGATGCATACCGTCATTTAAAAGCACGACCAATGCAATATTGTTCGAAGTATGTATTGTTACTCGGGCAGTTGCTTCTACCAATCGAAGTCGGTGATCGTGTACTGATGAGTAATGGAAAAATTGCAACGATCGCTCGTAAGAATCCGGTTTTTGATCGACCTGTCATTTCTTATGAAGAACAAGGACGGATGATGATCGTTGATTTAATGGAAGAACGGCAATATAGTATTATTCAGTTAATGGATTGAAGATGGAATTAGTAGCCTCTTGAGCCGGTATAATAAGGTTGAAGAGGCTTTCTCATGATTTTAAAAACAATTTTAAAATAAGTGTTGCACAATAATAAAACGCATGATATATTATTACATGTCCTTAACAACGACGAGCGCTTGAAATAAACGAGAAAAACAATTTCAAAAAAGTTGTTGACTTCTTGTTTCAGACTTGGTATTCTAATTGAGTCGCCAAAACAGGCGCGGACGAACTTTGAAAACTGAACGATGAGGCAAAAAACGTATTCTACGGAATACAAAAATGAATGAAGCGCAAGCTTCGTCAATCGTGACTTCGGTCACACAACGAGCAAGTCAAACACTTCATGGAGAGTTTGATCCTGGCTCAGGACGAACGCTGGCGGCGTGCCTAATACATGCAAGTCGAGCGCAGGAAGCTGACGGAACTCTTCGGAGGGAAGGCAGTGGAATGAGCGGCGGACGGGTGAGTAACACGTAAGGAACCTGCCTCAAGGATTGGGATAACTCCGAGAAATCGGAGCTAATACCGGATAGTTCAACGGACCGCATGGTCCGCTGATGAAAGGCGCTCCGGCGTCACCTTGAGATGGCCTTGCGGTGCATTAGCTAGTTGGTGGGGTAACGGCCCACCAAGGCGACGATGCATAGCCGACCTGAGAGGGTGATCGGCCACACTGGGACTGAGACACGGCCCAGACTCCTACGGGAGGCAGCAGTAGGGAATCTTCCACAATGGACGAAAGTCTGATGGAGCAACGCCGCGTGAGTGATGAAGGTTTTCGGATCGTAAAACTCTGTTGTAAGGGAAGAACACGTACGAGAGGTAATGCTCGTACCTTGACGGTACCTTACGAGAAAGCCACGGCTAACTACGTGCCAGCAGCCGCGGTAATACGTAGGTGGCAAGCGTTGTCCGGAATTATTGGGCGTAAAGCGCGCGCAGGCGGCCTTTTAAGTCTGATGTGAAAGCCCCCGGCTCAACCGGGGAGGGCCATTGGAAACTGGAAGGCTTGAGTACAGAAGAGAAGAGTGGAATTCCACGTGTAGCGGTGAAATGCGTAGAGATGTGGAGGAACACCAGTGGCGAAGGCGACTCTTTGGTCTGTAACTGACGCTGAGGCGCGAAAGCGTGGGGAGCAAACAGGATTAGATACCCTGGTAGTCCACGCCGTAAACGATGAGTGCTAGGTGTTGGGGGGTTTCCGCCCCTCAGTGCTGAAGCTAACGCATTAAGCACTCCGCCTGGGGAGTACGGCCGCAAGGCTGAAACTCAAAGGAATTGACGGGGACCCGCACAAGCGGTGGAGCATGTGGTTTAATTCGAAGCAACGCGAAGAACCTTACCAACTCTTGACATCCCATTGACCGCTTGAGAGATCAAGTTTTCCCTTCGGGGACAATGGTGACAGGTGGTGCATGGTTGTCGTCAGCTCGTGTCGTGAGATGTTGGGTTAAGTCCCGCAACGAGCGCAACCCCTATCCTTAGTTGCCAGCATTTAGTTGGGCACTCTAGGGAGACTGCCGGTGACAAACCGGAGGAAGGTGGGGATGACGTCAAATCATCATGCCCCTTATGAGTTGGGCTACACACGTGCTACAATGGACGGTACAAAGGGCAGCGAGACCGCGAGGTGGAGCCAATCCCATAAAGCCGTTCCCAGTTCGGATTGCAGGCTGCAACTCGCCTGCATGAAGTCGGAATCGCTAGTAATCGCAGGTCAGCATACTGCGGTGAATACGTTCCCGGGTCTTGTACACACCGCCCGTCACACCACGAGAGTTTGCAACACCCGAAGCCGGTGAGGTAACCGCAAGGAGCCAGCCGTCGAAGGTGGGGTAGATGATTGGGGTGAAGTCGTAACAAGGTAGCCGTATCGGAAGGTGCGGCTGGATCACCTCCTTTCTAAGGAAAACGTCCCTTACGGGACATGCCCATCGTTCAGTTTTGAGAGCTCGTCTCTCACGTCTCGAAAGAGACACTCGCACCTTGAAAACTGAAGACATCAACAAGACATCAAACTTTTTATAACCATGTCATTAGACGTGTGTTCTTAGAATACCAACGCTAGATCAAGGTATGAAGGGCGTACGGTGGATGCCTTGGCACTAGGAGCCGATGAAGGACGCGACGAACAGCGATATGCTTCGGGGAGCAGTAAGTATGCTTTGATCCGAAGATTTCCGAATGGGGGAACCCACCATCTGTAATGGGATGGGACATGTTACGTGAATACATAGCGTAGCGTGAGGCAGACCCGGGGAACTGAAACATCTAAGTACCCGGAGGAAGAGAAAGCAAATGCGATTCCCTGAGTAGCGGCGAGCGAAACGGGAACAGCCCAAACCGAAGAGCATGCTCTTCGGGGTTGTAGGACACTCTATACGGAGTCAAAAAGGAAGACAGTAGGTGAAGGACCTGGAAAGGTCGGCCGAAGAAGGTGACAGCCCTGTAGCTGAAACTGTTTTCCCTCCAGAGTGGATCCTGAGTACGGCGGGACACGTGAAACCCCGTCGGAATCCGGGAGGACCATCTCCCAAGGCTAAATACTCCCTAGTGACCGATAGTGAACCAGTACCGTGAGGGAAAGGTGAAAAGCACCCCGGAAGGGGAGTGAAATAGATCCTGAAACCGTATGCCTACAAGTAGTCAGAGCCCGTTAACGGGTGATGGCGTGCCTTTTGTAGAATGAACCGGCGAGTTACGATAACGCGCGAGGTTAAGCCGATGAGGCGGAGCCGTAGCGAAAGCGAGTCTGAACAGGGCGTTCAGTGCGTTGTCGTAGACCCGAAACCAGGTGATCTACCCATGTCCAGGATGAAGGTCAGGTAACACTGACTGGAGGTCCGAACCCACGCACGTTGAAAAGTGCGGGGATGAGGTGTGGGTAGCGGTGAAATGCCAATCGAACCTGGAGATAGCTGGTTCTCCCCGAAATAGCTTTAGGGCTAGCCTCGAGGTTGAGAGTTCTGGAGGTAGAGCACTGATTGGACTAGGGGCCCCCACAGGGTTACCGAATTCAGTTAAACTCCGAATGCCAGCAACTTATACTCGGGAGTCAGACTGCGAGTGATAAGATCCGTAGTCAAGAGGGAAACAGCCCAGACCGCCAGCTAAGGTCCCAAAGTGTATGTTAAGTGGAAAAGGATGTGGCGCTGCCTAGACAGCTAGGATGTTGGCTTAGAAGCAGCCACCATTCAAAGAGTGCGTAATAGCTCACTAGTCGAGTGGCGCCGCGCCGAAAATGTAACGGGGCTAAACATACCACCGAAGCTGCGGATTCCGTAAGGAATGGTAGGGGAGCGTTCCAAACCGCTGTGAAGCTGTACCGGAAGGAGCAGTGGAGCGTTTGGAAGTGAGAATGCCGGTGTGAGTAGCGAAAAGAGGGGTGAGAATCCCCTCCGTCGAAAGCCCAAGGTTTCCTGAGGAAGGCTCGTCCGCTCAGGGTTAGTCTGGACCTAAGCCGAGGCCGAAAGGCGTAGGCGATGGATAACAGGTTGATATTCCTGTACCGCCGATCCACCGTTTGAACAATGGGGGGACGCAGGAGGATAGTGACGCATGCGGATGGAAGTGCATGTGCAAGTTTCAAGACCGTCTGATTGGCAAATCCGTCAGGCATCAAAGTCAAGGAACGATGCGGAGTCCCGTAGGGACGTAGGTCACGATTTCACACTGCCAAGAAAAGCCTCTAGTGAGGGGGAAGGCGCCAGTACCGTAAACCGACACAGGTAGGCGAGATGAGAATTCTAAGACGCGCGGGATAACTCTCGTTAAGGAACTCGGCAAAATGGTCCCGTAACTTCGGGAGAAGGGACGCTCTACATGAGTAGAGCCGCAGTGAATAGGCCCAAACGACTGTTTAGCAAAAACACAGGTCTCTGCTAAATCGCAAGATGACGTATAGGGGCTGACGCCTGCCCGGTGCTGGAAGGTTAAGGGGATGGGTTAGCGCAAGCGAAGCTTTGAACCGAAGCCCCAGTAAACGGCGGCCGTAACTATAACGGTCCTAAGGTAGCGAAATTCCTTGTCGGGTAAGTTCCGACCCGCACGAAAGGCGTAACGATTTGGGCACTGTCTCAACGAGAGACCCGGTGAAATCATAGTACCTGTGAAGATGCAGGTTACCCGCGACAGGACGGAAAGACCCCATGGAGCTTTACTACAGCCTGATATTGAGGCTTTGTGCATGATGTACAGGATAGGCGGGAGACGTCGAGCCCGGAGCGCCAGCTTCGGAGGAGTCACCCTTGGGATACCGCCCTTCATGCATAGAGTCTCTAACTCGCAGCCGTAATCCGGCTGGAGGACCGTGTCAGGCGGGTAGTTTGACTGGGGCGGTCGCCTCCTAAACAGTAACGGAGGCGCCCAAAGGTTCCCTCAGAATGGTTGGAAATCATTCGTAGAGCGCAAAGGCAGAAGGGAGCTTGACTGCGAGACCTACAAGTCGAGCAGGGACGAAAGTCGGGCTTAGTGATCCGGTGGTTCCGCATGGAAGGGCCATCGCTCAACGGATAAAAGCTACCCTGGGGATAACAGGCTGATCTCCCCCAAGAGTCCACATCGACGGGGAGGTTTGGCACCTCGATGTCGGCTCATCGCATCCTGGGGCTGGAGTAGGTCCCAAGGGTTGGGCTGTTCGCCCATTAAAGCGGTACGCGAGCTGGGTTCAGAACGTCGTGAGACAGTTCGGTCCCTATCCGTCGTGGGCGCAGGAAATTTGAGGAGAGCTGTCCTTAGTACGAGAGGACCGGGATGGACGCACCGCTGGTGTACCAGTTGTTCCGCCAGGAGCATCGCTGGGTAGCTACGTGCGGACGGGATAAATGCTGAAAGCATCTAAGCATGAAGCCCCCTCCAAGATGAGATTTCCCTTTGAGTAATCAAGAAAGACCCCTCAGAGACGATGAGGTAGATAGGTCACGGGTGGAAGCATGGCGACATGTGGAGCTGAGTGATACTAATCGGTCGAGGCCTTGTTCTAGCAGATGCTTGTTGATGACTTCAGTTTTGAGGGCGCGAGCCCGATCGTCTGGTGACGATAGCCAAGTGGTCACACCCGTTCCCATGCCGAACACGGAAGTTAAGCACTTGAACGCCGAAAGTAGTTGGGGGCTTCCCCCTGTGAGGATAGGACGTTGCCAGGCACTTGACCGATCTGCAGATTGCAGGTCGGTCTTTTTGTGTTATGTGAAACTTCAGACTGTTCTGATTATTGGTCATGTCATTGACATGACATCCTCTGCTTGTTACCATAACATCAATATTCTTTTATAAAAGAGAAAGCGAGTGGATAACATGTGGGAGAACAAATTTGCTAAAGAGGGTTTGACGTTTGATGACGTCTTACTCGTACCCCGTCGTTCGAGTGTCTTACCGCGCGACGTTGATTTATCTGTCACGCTATGCGAAGGGATTACACTTAATATCCCGTTGATCAGTGCTGGTATGGATACCGTTACAGAAGCTCCAATGGCAATTGCTATGGCGCGCCAAGGTGGTCTTGGTGTCATTCATAAGAACATGTCAATGGAAGAACAAGCAGAACATGTCGATCGCGTCAAACGTTCTGAAAATGGTGTCATCACGAACCCGTTCTATTTGACGCCTGAACGTCAAGTCTACGATGCAGAGTACTTGATGAGTAAGTATCGCATCTCGGGTGTTCCGATTGTTAATAATGAAACAGAGCGCAAACTAGTAGGGATTTTGACAAACCGTGATCTCCGTTTCGTCAAGGACTACTCGACTGTCATTGAAACGGTGATGACGACAGAAGAACTCGTGACAGCAAAAGTTGGTACGTCCCTCGTTGAAGCAGAACAGATTCTCCACAAGCATCGTATCGAAAAGTTACCACTCGTTGATGAGAACGGTGTACTAAAAGGATTGATCACAACAAAAGATATCGAAAAAGTCGAACAGTATCCACATGCTGCGAAAGACCAGTTCGGTCGTTTACTCGTTGCAGCAGCTGTCGGTGTGACAAAAGACGCTTCGACACGTGCGAAGTTCCTAGTTGATGCAGGTGTTGATGCACTCGTCGTCGATACAGCTCACGGTCATTCAGAAGGTGTACTCGTCAAAGTACGTGAATTACGTGAAGAATATCCAAACTTACCAATCATTGCGGGTAACGTTGCAACAGCAGAAGCAACACGTGATTTGATTGAAGCAGGTGCATCAGTCATCAAGGTCGGTATCGGACCAGGTTCAATCTGTACGACACGTGTTGTCGCAGGCGTCGGTGTACCACAGATTACAGCTGTCTTCGATTGCGCGACAGAAGCACGTAAACACGGTGTCTCGATCATCGCTGACGGTGGTATCAAGTACTCTGGCGATATCGTGAAAGCACTTGCTGCCGGTGGACATGCTGTCATGCTCGGAAGTTTACTTGCGGGTGTAGAAGAGAGTCCAGGTGAGATGGAAATCTATCAAGGACGTCAATTCAAGACTTACCGCGGTATGGGGTCTGAAGCATCGATGAAACGTGGTAGCCAAGATCGTTACTTCCAAGAAGCAGACAAGAAGTTCGTTCCAGAAGGAATCGAAGGACGTGTCGCTTACCGTGGTAAACTCGGTGACTCGGTCTATCAACTCGTTGGCGGAATTCGTTCAGGTATGGGATACTGTGGTTCTGCAACGTTAGAAGAGTTGCGTGAAGAAACACAATTCATTCGTATGACAGGTGCTGGACTGCAAGAAAGCCACCCACACGACATTCAAATTACAAAAGAAGCATCTAACTATACACGCCAATAACCAAAAGCCTCGTCTTTCTTTAGTAGAAAGGCGAGGCTTTTTCATGATGATTTACGTAAGTCCCATGCATCCATCAACAATCGTAATCCTTCCGTCAACTCTTGCTCCGAGAGACTCGCAAATCCAAGGACGATTTGAGGTGTATCGGAGAGAAGAGGGAGTTGCGCATATTGAGAGAGACCGTAAACTTGAATCCCTTGTTGTTGTGCCCGCTGTACGAGCTCTTGCTCCGTCATTCCGTTCGCGACGGATACGACGACGTGGAGTCCGGCACTTTCCCCTGTCAATCGTAAGGCCGGAATCCGACGAAGCGATTGGATGAGGAGATCTAGTTTTCGTCGATAGACTTTACGCATTCGATTGAGATGTCGTTCAAAGTCTCCTTCTTTCATGAAATGCGTCAAAATCGTTTGATCAAAGCGTGAGACACTACATGTATAATGCGATAATTCTGTTTGATACCGTACGCGTAAGACTTCCGGTAAGACCATATAACCGATCCGTAGCGAAGGCATGAGGGATTTTGAGAATGTACTCATGTAAATGACACGGTTACTGTCCATGTTATGCAGAGACGGAATCGATTTACCGCTGTAGCGGAATTCACTATCATAATCGTCCTCGATGATAAACCGGGTCGGATCCATCGCTGCCCAGTTCAACAACTGATGTCGCCGGTTGACGGATAAGATGCTGCCGGAGGGGAATTGATGCGCCGGTGTGACGTACATGATGTCAACGTTTGATTCCTGCAATTGATCGATCCGTAAGCCATTTGCATCGACACGAATCGGTTCAATCCTCCGCTCGTGATTTTCGAGTAAGAGACGTGTCGTATGATAACCAGGATCCTCGATGCCGTATGTGACGTTTCGCCCTAATAAGAAGAGGACAAGCGGCAAGAGTTGCTCAACACCTGAACCGACGACGATCTGTTCTGGGGAGCAGACGACACCACGCGAATGATAGAGATAGGTCGCAATCTCTTCCCGTAACGCTAGATCTCCTTGTGGATGACCAAGCGAGACGAGTGGATGATGGTCGGCATCGATGATATCTTTGGCATATTTTCGCCAGCGTGCGAACGGGAAAGAGACCCCTTCAATCTTGCTCGGATGAAAGTCATACGTGATGACTGGTTTTACCGTAGTCGCGCGCGGCTGGATGACGGGTGACGTTTTGACGTAGGCAAGTTCTTCGTAGGCAAGCACGAAGTATCCTTTACGTGAGATGGATTCGACATATCCTTCTGCGACGAGTTGTTGATAGGCAAGCTCAATCGTCGTTTGACTTAAGTTCAAAAATTGACCGAGCTTTCGTTTAGACGGTAATTTCGTTCCGTATGCTAAACGACCGGCAATGATTTCATTTCGGATTTGTTGATAAAGCTGTTCATAAAGTGGCTTCTCCTGATCCCGTGTGAGTTGAAATGATAACATATCCATCTCGTATGACTCCTTTATAGTTAACTGACCTGTTTAAATCATCATAAACTGACACTTTTAAAAGTGTCAACGTTCCGTATACTAAAGGGGTGAAAGTCAACCAAGGGGGAATGGATATGGAACGTCAACAAGGAACGGATCGTGTCAAACGTGGAATGGCTGAAATGCAAAAGGGTGGCGTCATCATGGATGTCGTCAATGCGGAACAAGCGAAGATTGCGGAAGCAGCAGGAGCAGTTGCGGTCATGGCACTTGAGCGTGTCCCGTCGGATATTCGTCGTGACGGGGGCGTCGCCCGGATGGCAGATCCGTTGATTACAGAAGAAGTGTTCGGAGCCGTTTCGATCCCGGTCATGGCGAAATGCCGGATTGGTCATATTGTCGAAGCGCGTGTCCTTGAATCAATGGGGGTCGATTTCATCGATGAGAGTGAGGTCCTGACACCAGCAGATGAACAATATCATTTACTGAAGTCAGAATTTACCGTCCCGTTCGTCTGTGGCGCACGAGATCTTGGGGAAGCTGCACGCCGTATTGCCGAAGGAGCAGCAATGATTCGGACGAAGGGTGAGCCAGGCACCGGAAACGTCGTTGAGGCGGTCCGTCATATGCGACAAATTCAAGCGCAATTGAAGCAGATTTTACATGTCAGTCCTGATGAATTGATGACATTTGCAAAAGAATGGGGCGCTCCGTACGAAGTATTGCGTGATATTCGGACGCAAGGACGTTTACCGGTCGTTAATTTTGCAGCAGGCGGGGTCGCAACACCAGCAGATGCTGCACTCATGATGCATCTTGGGGCAGACGGTGTCTTCGTCGGATCGGGAATCTTTAAGTCAGAGCATCCGGAACGCGTCGCTCGTGCGATCGTCGAAGCCGTCACCTATAAAGATGATTTTGAACGGATTGCGTCTTTATCCAAAGGACTTGGAACAGCGATGAAAGGCATCGATGTCACGTCGATGCCGTTTGAGGAACGGATGGCGACACGCGGATGGTAATCGGTATTCTTGATGTTCAAGGTGCTGTCCGCGAACATCAACAGCATCTTGAAGGTCTTGGTGTAGAGGTCGTTCTCGTTAAACAAGCGAGTGATCTGGATGGACTCGATGGACTCGTCTTACCAGGAGGCGAATCGACAGCGATGCGTCGATTGATCGAACGCTATGAGTTACTTGAACCGCTTCGAGAACGAGCGACATCGTTACCGATGTTTGGGACATGCGCCGGAATGATTTTACTCGCAACCGTCGTTGAAGCAGGCCAAAGTCATCTTCATGCGATTCCGATGACGGTCCGTCGGAATGCTTTCGGTCGGCAAATCGACTCGTTTGAAGGACTATTGCCAGTTGAGGGGATTGAAGAGCCGATTGAGGCAGTCTTCATTCGGGCACCTTTGATTCTATCTGTCGGCGAAGGAACACGAGTGATTGCGAAAGTCGAAGAACAGATTGTCGCCGTCGAGACATCGCTTCACCTGGCGTGTTCGTTTCATCCTGAATTAACAGAGGACGATCGACTGCATCGTTATTTTTTACAAAAGATTAAACAGCGTCAATCCGTCCGTTCGTAAAGCGTGGAAGCATCTGACAGGTTCTACTGTCGGGTGCTTCTTTTGTGCTACACTATTCGTAAAACGAATGATTAAGTGAAGGAGAGACATGATGAAACGAATCTTGCTACTCTGTTTAAGTGTCCTGCTGGTCGTAGGTTTTCCTACAACTGGACAAGCGGCACCGTCGATTCAAGCAGAGTCTTACATAATGACCGATGCGGTCACAGGAAAAATCCTCCTTCAATCGGAAGCGGATGTTTCTCTACCACCGGCTTCGATGACAAAGCTGATGACGCTTTATCTCGTCCGACGACAGATTGAGTTAAAAAAGCTGACGTGGGATCAAAAAATCAAACCGAGTGCTAAAGTGTTAAAGCTTGCGAATACGTCCGGCGTTGCTCGTGTTCCTGTCAAAGAAAAAACGTATACAGTTCGTGAGATGTACGACGCGGCATTCATTAAATCAGCCAATGATGCAGCTGTCATGTTAGCCGAGACGGTATCTGGTTCAGAGGCGACATTCGTTGAAAAAATGAATGAGACAGCGAAACAGTTCGGTATGAACGATACGGAGTATGCGAATGCATCGGGACTTGATGCTGTTGATGCGACGCTTCCGGGAACAAATCTGATGACAGCAACGGATATCGCCTTACTCGTCATTCGTTACATTAAGGATTATCCAGATGTCCTCGATGTGACGAGCAAAACGCAGATGAAGCTCGATGGCGAGGTCTTGAATAACTCGAATAAGATGCTCGCGAAGGAAAAATTCGCATATGACGGCATGCGGGGGATGAAGACAGGAACGACCGATTTAGCGGGGTACTGCTTCGCGAGTGTGACGACGCGGGATAATATGACACTTGTGACGGTCGTGATGCGAACGGATTCCGATCAAGCCCGTTTTCAGGAAACAAAAAAGCTACTCGATTATGGCTTTGCGACGTTTGAGCCATTGACGTATTACGGAAAAGGCGAACGGATTAAAGACGTCCTTCCGATTAAAGGTGCAACCGTCCGAAAACTAGATGTCGTCACCGATGGCTCGTTGTACGTCACGGTACCGAAGCAAACGACGACACGTGAACCACGTTTCGAATTTTCAAAAGCGACGGCACCTGTCACAAAACAAGACGTCGTCGGAACGGTGCAAGTCGCGGATGACGGTGTCTATCTACCAGGCTTTGAGACACCACGCGTGAATTTGTATAGTGCGACTGCCGTTCCACTTGCGAGTGTTCCAACGCGCCTCGTGCGTGCTTGGACGGCTTGGTCGAAGCAAATTGAACAAGCGATTCAACAATCGGCTCTTGTCAACTTCCAAGGCGATGGTGTAAAGTAAGACTAATCTCATAAAGATGCTATGAACGGACCAAGTAGATGTATCGATACTGTTAAGAGAGCTAGTGGGTGGTGTGAACTAGTCAGATCGATGGATTGAATCGAGCCGGATCGCACACCTTGCGAACAAGGTGCGGGTACGCCCGTTATCGCGTCTTAAGTTGGCTAGATGTGTCTAGCAATGAGGGTGGCAACGCGGATCCAGGTGATTCGTCCCTTTTCGGTAGAAATACCGGAAAGAGACGAGTCGCCTTTTTTTATGACATAAAGGAGGAATTACAGATGATTGATATTAAACGATTACGCCAAGATTTTGACGCCATTCAAGAAAAATTAGCGCACCGAGGAGAGGACTTAACGGATATGAACCGTTTCCTCGCGCTCGATGAGAAGCGTCGAGAACTGATTGCGCGGACAGAAGTTTTGAAAGCAGAACGAAATGAAGCGACGAAAAAGATCGCTGAACTCAAACGCAATAAGGAAAATGCGGACGAAGCGATCGCTGCGATGCGTAGTGTCGGAGACGAGATCAAGACGCTTGACGATGAGTTACGTGATGTTGAAGCGACATTGAACCAGCTTCTTCTTGGTATCCCGAACATTCCACATGACAGCGTACCGGTCGGTTCTTCTGAAGACGATAACGTCGTCTTACGTGAAGTCGGTGACAAACCAGCGTTTGACTTCGAAGCGGTCCCGCACTGGGATTTGATGGAGCAATTGAAGATCGTCGACGTCGAGCGTGCCGGAAAAGTCACAGGTAGCCGCTTCGTCTTTTATCGCGGTGCCGGTGCACGTCTTGAGCGGGCATTGATCAACTTCATGATGGATCTTCACCAAGATCAGCACGGCTACACAGAAATCTTGCCACCGCTCATGGTCAATCGTGACTCTATGACAGGAACAGGTCAATTGCCGAAGTTCGAAGAGGATGCGTTTAAGATTGAAGAGACGAACTATTTCCTCGTGCCGACAGCAGAAGTTCCAGTGACGAACATGCACCGTGAAGAAATTTTAGCTGCAGATCAGTTACCAATCGGCTATGCAGCGTATAGCCAATGTTTCCGTTCAGAAGCAGGCTCTGCTGGACGCGATACACGCGGTTTGATCCGTCAGCACCAATTCAATAAAGTCGAACTCGTTCGTTTCGTTAAACCAGAAGAATCTTACGAACAGCTCGAATTGTTAACAGGACAAGCAGAAACAGTCTTGAAAAAGCTGAAGCTGCCGTATCAAGTATTAAGCATGTGTACAGCCGATCTCGGATTCACAGCTGCGAAGAAATACGATATCGAAGTCTGGATGCCAAGCCAAGGCGTTTACCGTGAAATCTCTTCTTGTTCAAACTTTGAAGATTTCCAAGCACGTCGGGCGCAAATTCGTTTCCGCCGCGAAGCGAACGCGAAACCAGAATTCGTTCATACGTTAAACGGTTCTGCTCTTGCAGTTGGTCGGACAGTTGCTGCCATCTTAGAGAACTATCAGCAAGCAGATGGATCAGTTGTTATTCCAGAAGTACTTCGTCCATACATGGGTGGTCTTGAAGTGATTCAAGCTTAAGTCAGAAGGGGGAGTAATCCCCCTTTCTGTATTTTAAAAAGTTTTTTTAGAAAAGGTCTTTACACGTTAAAAGGCAGATGCTATCATAATTAATGTCAGGAAAACAGACAGGTCATCATGATCTGGTAAGAAGTACGGAGGCGTACTCAAGTGGTTTAAGAGAACGGTCTTGAAAACCGTCAGGCGGCGAAAGCCGTGCGTGGGTTCGAATCCCACCGCCTCCTCCATTTTTATTTTTTTGACAACGACATGCACGTTTTATAGCTTGGAGGCGTACTCAAGTGGTTTAAGAGAACGGTCTTGAAAACCGTCAGGCGGCGAAAGCCGTGCGTGGGTTCGAATCCCACCGCCTCCTCCACTTCTTTTTTTTTACCCAAAAATAACAATAATCATGGAGTCGTACCCAAGTCCGGCTGAAGGGGACGGACTCGAAATCCGTTAGGGGTCGCAAGGCTCGCGTGGGTTCGAATCCCACCGACTCCGCTTTTTATGAAGCATCTCCATGTTGAGGTGCTTTTTTGTTGCATCGATTTCTTCGTGCGTGCTATGGTTGCCTACGTGAAAAACGAAGAAGAGGTGGACGAAATGAACGAACAAACAAAAGAATCGTTGCTTTCGCATTATGCGATGACGATGACATATGTAAAAGACTTGGAACAAATTTCAGAAGAGGCATGGCGGACATCGTATGCGGAGGGTAAGTGGACGGTTGCTGAAATCATCGGTCATTTATCGCCATGGGATCGTTTCATGGTCGCAGAACGTATCCCGTACTTGCTCGCGGGGGAACCATTCCGTGTCGCACCGGATAGCCAAGCCGTTAATGAGGAAGCAGCGAAGATGAGCCGTGAGCAGCAACGGATCTTGACGATTGATGAGTTTTTAGTCAGCCGTGACTTATTGCGTCGTGCCGTCGAATTGATTCCGGAAGATCGCCTGCAGGACAAGGTCGTCATTAAAGACAAAGAGTTGACGATCGGTCAATTCCTTGGAGCGATGACGCAACATGATTTACACCATATGAAACAAATCAATCAAGTGATTGGTTAATGCGAGGGAGATGCGAGACGCGTCTCCTTTTTTGTACAAAAAAAGATCTACCTAAAAGGCAGATCTAGTGAGTTAGCGTGTATTGGCAATGCGAGCAACTTCGAGTTGCTTTTCAATCTTCGCGAGAATCCGGTCGATGGATTCTGGCTCGTTCAGTAGATCGTATTCATCAATCGACAAACGGAGTACTGGGCAAATCGTGAAGTTATTGATCCAGTTCGTATACCGTTCATACATCTCTTCCCAATATTCGATTGGTGTCTGTTGTTCCATCTCGCGTCCGCGGAGGCGAATCCGTTCAAGGACTTGCTCGAACGAACCTTCGAGATAGATCAAGAGATCTGGATGTGGGAAGAATGGTGTCATGACCATCGCATCAAACAAACTTGAATATGTTTCATAGTCCGTTGGAGACATCGTTCCTTTTTCGAAATGCATCTTAGCAAAGATTCCTGTATCTTCATAAATCGAACGGTCTTGGATGAAACCACCGCCGTATTGGAAAATTCGCTTTTGCTCCTTGAAGCGTTCAGCCAGGAAATAGATTTGGAGATGGAAGCTCCAGCGTTCGAAATCATGATAAAATTTATCCAAGTAAGGATTCGTATCGACTTTTTCGAGTGACGTCCGGAAACCAAGGGCATCTGCTAATCCGTTTGTGATCGTTGATTTACCGATCCCGACCATACCGCCGATCGTAATGACGGCATCTGCCGGGATGTTGTATTTTTCGCGTAGCTTCAAGTTCATGCGTGGTTCGCTCCTTCATATAATTCGTTCCGGATTGTCGTTAAGACATACTCGAGATCTTCCGGTCGCTTGACGAAGTCGAGTGCATCCCCGTCGAAACGGATGATTTTGACTTCCGGATGTTTGGCTTGGTATTCCGTGACGAATGTCTCGTAATCCTCTGCCAATTGTTCGAGATAAGCACGTGACATATTTTCTTCGATTTCTCGTCCGCGTAGCGCAACACGTTTCATCAAGGTGTCGATGCTTGCGTTCAAGTAGATGACAGCATCCGGTTTTGGCATGTCTGTCGTCAGGATCGAATAGATTTGTTCATACTTCTCGAGATGCTCTACTTTGAGAGAGCGGTGTGCAAAGATTAAGTTCTTAAAGATATGGTAATCAGCAACGACAGAGCGTTGTTTACTGAGGTAATGACGTTCGATATCATCGAGTTGTTTGAAGCGATTGCACAAGAAGAACATTTCCGTCTGGAAGCTCCATTCTTCGATATCTTCATAGAACTTTCCAAGAAAGGGATTTTCTTCGACGATTTCGCGTAACATAGAAAAAGAGAAATGGTGACTGATGGCGTTCGCAAGTGATGTTTTGCCTACACCAATCGGTCCTTCAACCGTTATGAACATATACAATGACCCTCCGTTCAGCAAAGTGCAATTTATATTTTAGCACAAAGAAGTACGACTTGCTGAAGTTTCAAAAGGAGAATTTTTTTAGAGTGAGGAGTATCATCGATGGAACGACAGGAACACTATATGCGCCTTGCGATTGAAGAGGCGAAAAAGGCAGAAGCGATCGGTGAAGTTCCGATCGGATGTGTCATTGTCAAAGATGATGAAGTCATCGCGACCGGTTACAATCACCGGGAAACGGATCAACAGGCGACGGCACATGCCGAGTTGATCGCGATTGAGGAAGCGTGCCGAAAGCTCGGGAACTGGCGACTTGAAGGATGTGAGCTTTACGTAACACTCGAACCGTGTCCGATGTGTGCTGGGGCAATCATGTTATCGCGAATCGAACATGTCATCTTTGGTGCTGTTGATCCGAAGGGTGGATGTTGTGGGACGCTGATGAATCTAGTGCAAGACGATCGGTTCAATCATGTCTCACAGCTGACGAGCGGTATATTAGAAAAAGAGTGTGGTGAGATGTTGACGCTGTTCTTTCGGGAACTACGTGCGAAAAAGAAAGCACGAAAGCGGGCAATGGGTTGCATCACACCAGATGAAACAGTATAATGAAAAAGCACTGAAACAAGGTGCCACTAAAAATCGATAAACCATTTGCCGTGCTAGGTGGGGATGTAGCGGTTCCCTGTCACTCGCAATCCGCTATAGCGAGACTGAATTCCATGTCGAGGGATATGATTGGTGTGGTCTGCCTCACGTAAGTAGCGTTGACGTTTGAGTCCTGCGCAACAGATACCCATGAACCAGGTCAGGTCCGGAAGGAAGCAGCCTTAAGTGGTGCTCTCTGTGTGTTGCAGGGGTGCTTGGACTGAGCAGGCTGCGTGAGTAACGCATGTTGAACATATTTCAGAATATGGTGCGCGGCAGTTTAATTTTTAAAGACAAGTCTACAGCCGGTTTCGGTTGTAGACTTTTTTAGGTAAAATAGAATGAGGAACTTAAAAAGAGGAGGCGCAAACTTGGCCTATCAAGCACTATACCGCGTATACCGTCCACAACGATTCGACGAAGTCGTTGGACAAGCGCATATCACCCGTACGATCCAAAATGCATTGATGGAGGGACGGATGTCCCACGCCTATCTATTTTCGGGTCCTCGGGGAACAGGGAAGACGAGTCTTGCCAAAATCATTGCCAAAGCAATCAACTGTGAGCATGCTCCGGTCAAAGAACCGTGTAATACATGTCCGACGTGTCTTGCGATTACGGAAGGATCAAGTCCGGACGTCTTCGAAATCGATGCGGCTTCGAATAACGGCGTAGATGAGATTCGGGAAATCCGGGATAAAGTCAAATATCCCCCTTCAGAAGCAGCCTATAAAGTCTATATCATTGATGAAGTGCATATGTTGTCGACAGGTGCCTTTAATGCACTGCTTAAAACACTAGAAGAACCGCCGGCGCACGCCATCTTCATCTTAGCAACGACCGAACCACATAAAATTCCGGCGACGATCATCTCGCGTTGCCAACGTTTCGATGTGAAGCGGCATGAAGTCGAGCAACTCGTAGAGCGGATGCAATATATCTTAAAAGACCAATCGATTGAATATTCGGATACGGCCTTACGATTGATTGCCCGAGCGGCAGATGGTGGTATGCGTGATGCACTGAGTTTACTCGATCAAGCGGTCGCTTTTTCAAACGGTGATCTGAACGATGCGGCTGTCCTTGAAGTAACAGGTGCGGTAGAAGATGAAGCATTACTGAACATTGCCAGTGCCTTGCATGAACATCAAGTCGATCAGTTATTACAGACGCTTGAGACGATGCAACGAGCGGGAAAAGACTTGAAGCGATTCGTAGAGGATCTCGTCTTCTTTTACCGGGACACGTTGTTGTTGAAAGCCTCTCCTACAGCTGTCGACTTGCTAGAGCGTGCTCGCCCGACGGATGAGTTCAAACAATTCATTGAATCGATTGAAGCAGAGACGTGTTTTACGATCATTGATCAGTTACATGACTGCCAACAACAGATGCGATTGACGAACCACCCTCGGGTACTCGTTGAGATTGCCTTCATTCAAATCGCGGAACAAGGGAGAACGACGGGACAGATCGTCCAATCGTTGCAACAGGAAGTCCGCGAAATGAAAGAACAGATGCACCAGTGGAAGTCAAATGGTGTTCCAGCTCAAGAAGCAGCAACGCCGCAAGCGCAACCGAAGCGCAAACAAGGACGACCAACCGTGCGGATCGCGAAAGAGCGTATTCGTCAAATGTTAGGACGGGCAGAGAAAGCCCAATTGCGTGAAATTCAAGAACGGTGGGACCACATCTTGAAGTGGATCCTAAAAGAGGATGGACCAATCTATTCATTACTCCATGAGAGTAAACCTGTTCTTTGTTCAGCGGATACGTTGCTAATTGAATTTGACGACGGTAAAGGATGGCACTTTGAACAGGTCATGACGAATGAACGAACTCGTTTCGTCATTGAAGAAGCGTTATATGAAGTGTGCGGCGTCAAACGCGAAATTTTAGCGATTCTTTCAAAGGATTGGCATGAACTGAAAGCAGAGTTTGTTGCTAAGCGAAATAGTAGTAGTATAGAAGAGAAGGAAACAAAACAAGAATCGGAGAGCGATCAGTTATTGTCCGAGACGCTTGGTCGTTTTGGTGATATCGTAGAGTTCGAAGATTAAATTCGAGGAGGAATACAGATGCGCGGAATGGGAAACATGAACAATATGATGAAACAGATGCAAAAGATGCAAAAGGATATGGCGAAAGCACAAGAAGAGCTAAAAGACTTAACAGTAACAGGTACAGCAGGCGGGGAAATGGTCTCAGTCGTTGCAGATGGTCATAAAAATATCGTAGATGTCATCATTAAAGAAGAAGTCGTTGATCCAGATGATGTTGAAATGATTCAAGATCTCGTCTTAGCGGCAACAAATGATGCTTTGAAAAAGGTCGATGAACTCGTATCAAGTAAAATGGGGAAATTCACACAAGGTATGAATCTGCCGGGAATGTTTTAATTCGTAGGAGGAAACCACTTGCAATATCCTGAAGCGATTAGTCGTTTGATCGAAAGTTTTACGAAACTACCAGGGATTGGTCCGAAGACAGCAGTGCGTCTAGCATTTCATGTCCTGGATATGGAAGAAGACGATGTCTTGATGTTCGGTAAGGCTTTAGTCAGTGCGAAGCGTGATATTGCTTACTGTAGTGTTTGCGGGAATATCACGGATCAAGATCCTTGTTATGTATGTACAGATAAACATCGGAATCGTACAATCGTCTGTGTCGTTCAAGATTCAAGAGATGTCATTGCGATGGAAAAGATGCGAGATTATCAAGGGTTGTATCATGTCTTGCATGGAGCAATCAGTCCAATGGAAGGGATCGGTCCAGAAGATATTAACGTATCGAGTCTTTTGACACGTCTTCAAGCGGATGAAGAGATCACGGAAATCATTCTTGCAACCAATCCGAATATTGAAGGGGAAGCGACGGCGATGTATTTATCGCGTCTCTTAAAACCGACGGGTATTCGGATTACGCGGATTGCCCACGGTCTTCCAGTAGGGGGAGATCTTGAATACGCGGATGAAGTGACGTTATCTCGTGCAATGGAGGGACGCCGCGAACTATGAGTTGGTTTCGAAAAAAAATTCGCAGTGAGTACGACCAGCGTTTGTTAGAAGAATTAGCAAAAGCAAAAGAAGATTATTTAATGAAGCGTCATCTCTTAGAAATCAGCTACGATGACTACGGTGATTTAGAAGCACAAATGAAATTAGCGGAATCACTGTATTTCTTCTATATAAGCGAAGCAAAAAGAAGACGCGTCTCATTGATGATGAAGTAAACCGCAGCCATTCTTGTCTGCGGTTTTTATATGCTTAAAAAAACTATAAATTATTTTGATAAAGTAGTTGCGCCTGTCTAATTATCGTGATATATTAATTCATGTCCTTAAGAGGACGAGCGCTTACAGCAAACAAGTAAAAAACAATTTCAAAAAAGTTGTTGACTTCTTGTTTCAGACTTGGTATTCTAATTGAGTCGCCAAAACAGGCGCGGACGAACTTTGAAAACTGAACGATGAGGCAAAAAACGTATTCTACGGAATACAAAAATGAATGAAGCGCAAGCTTCGTCAATCGTGACTTCGGTCACACAACGAGCAAGTCAAACACTTCATGGAGAGTTTGATCCTGGCTCAGGACGAACGCTGGCGGCGTGCCTAATACATGCAAGTCGAGCGCAGGAAACTGACGGAACTCTTCGGAGGGAAGGCAGTGGAATGAGCGGCGGACGGGTGAGTAACACGTAAGGAACCTGCCTCAAGGATTGGGATAACTCCGAGAAATCGGAGCTAATACCGGATAGTTCAACGGACCGCATGGTCCGCTGATGAAAGGCGCTCCGGCGTCACCTTGAGATGGCCTTGCGGTGCATTAGCTAGTTGGTGGGGTAACGGCCCACCAAGGCGACGATGCATAGCCGACCTGAGAGGGTGATCGGCCACACTGGGACTGAGACACGGCCCAGACTCCTACGGGAGGCAGCAGTAGGGAATCTTCCACAATGGACGAAAGTCTGATGGAGCAACGCCGCGTGAGTGATGAAGGTTTTCGGATCGTAAAACTCTGTTGTAAGGGAAGAACACGTACGAGAGGTAATGCTCGTACCTTGACGGTACCTTACGAGAAAGCCACGGCTAACTACGTGCCAGCAGCCGCGGTAATACGTAGGTGGCAAGCGTTGTCCGGAATTATTGGGCGTAAAGCGCGCGCAGGCGGCCTTTTAAGTCTGATGTGAAAGCCCCCGGCTCAACCGGGGAGGGCCATTGGAAACTGGAAGGCTTGAGTACAGAAGAGAAGAGTGGAATTCCACGTGTAGCGGTGAAATGCGTAGAGATGTGGAGGAACACCAGTGGCGAAGGCGACTCTTTGGTCTGTAACTGACGCTGAGGCGCGAAAGCGTGGGGAGCAAACAGGATTAGATACCCTGGTAGTCCACGCCGTAAACGATGAGTGCTAGGTGTTGGGGGGTTTCCGCCCCTCAGTGCTGAAGCTAACGCATTAAGCACTCCGCCTGGGGAGTACGGCCGCAAGGCTGAAACTCAAAGGAATTGACGGGGACCCGCACAAGCGGTGGAGCATGTGGTTTAATTCGAAGCAACGCGAAGAACCTTACCAACTCTTGACATCCCATTGACCGCTTGAGAGATCAAGTTTTCCCTTCGGGGACAATGGTGACAGGTGGTGCATGGTTGTCGTCAGCTCGTGTCGTGAGATGTTGGGTTAAGTCCCGCAACGAGCGCAACCCCTATCCTTAGTTGCCAGCATTTAGTTGGGCACTCTAGGGAGACTGCCGGTGACAAACCGGAGGAAGGTGGGGATGACGTCAAATCATCATGCCCCTTATGAGTTGGGCTACACACGTGCTACAATGGACGGTACAAAGGGCAGCGAGACCGCGAGGTGGAGCCAATCCCATAAAGCCGTTCCCAGTTCGGATTGCAGGCTGCAACTCGCCTGCATGAAGTCGGAATCGCTAGTAATCGCAGGTCAGCATACTGCGGTGAATACGTTCCCGGGTCTTGTACACACCGCCCGTCACACCACGAGAGTTTGCAACACCCGAAGCCGGTGAGGTAACCGCAAGGAGCCAGCCGTCGAAGGTGGGGTAGATGATTGGGGTGAAGTCGTAACAAGGTAGCCGTATCGGAAGGTGCGGCTGGATCACCTCCTTTCTAAGGAAAACGTCCCTTACGGGACATGCCCATCGTTCAGTTTTGAGAGCTCGTCTCTCACGTCTCGAAAGAGACACTCGCACCTTGAAAACTGAAGACATCAACAAGACATCAAACTTTTAATTAACCATGTCATTAGACGTGTGTTCTTAGAATACCAACGCTAGATCAAGGTATGAAGGGCGTACGGTGGATGCCTTGGCACTAGGAGCCGATGAAGGACGCGACGAACAGCGATATGCTTCGGGGAGCAGTAAGTATGCTTTGATCCGAAGATTTCCGAATGGGGGAACCCACCATCTGTAATGGGATGGGACATGTTACGTGAATACATAGCGTAGCGTGAGGCAGACCCGGGGAACTGAAACATCTAAGTACCCGGAGGAAGAGAAAGCAAATGCGATTCCCTGAGTAGCGGCGAGCGAAACGGGAACAGCCCAAACCGAAGAGCATGCTCTTCGGGGTTGTAGGACACTCTATACGGAGTCAAAAAGGAAGACAGTAGGTGAAGGACCTGGAAAGGTCCGCCGAAGAAGGTGACAGCCCTGTAGCTGAAACTGTTTTCCCTCCAGAGTGGATCCTGAGTACGGCGGGACACGTGAAACCCCGTCGGAATCCGGGAGGACCATCTCCCAAGGCTAAATACTCCCTAGTGACCGATAGTGAACCAGTACCGTGAGGGAAAGGTGAAAAGCACCCCGGAAGGGGAGTGAAATAGATCCTGAAACCGTATGCCTACAAGTAGTCAGAGCCCGTTAACGGGTGATGGCGTGCCTTTTGTAGAATGAACCGGCGAGTTACGATAACGCGCGAGGTTAAGCCGATGAGGCGGAGCCGTAGCGAAAGCGAGTCTGAACAGGGCGTTCAGTGCGTTGTCGTAGACCCGAAACCAGGTGATCTACCCATGTCCAGGATGAAGGTCAGGTAACACTGACTGGAGGTCCGAACCCACGCACGTTGAAAAGTGCGGGGATGAGGTGTGGGTAGCGGTGAAATGCCAATCGAACCTGGAGATAGCTGGTTCTCCCCGAAATAGCTTTAGGGCTAGCCTCGAGGTTGAGAGTTCTGGAGGTAGAGCACTGATTGGACTAGGGGCCCCCACAGGGTTACCGAATTCAGTTAAACTCCGAATGCCAGCAACTTATACTCGGGAGTCAGACTGCGAGTGATAAGATCCGTAGTCAAGAGGGAAACAGCCCAGACCGCCAGCTAAGGTCCCAAAGTGTATGTTAAGTGGAAAAGGATGTGGCGCTGCCTAGACAGCTAGGATGTTGGCTTAGAAGCAGCCACCATTCAAAGAGTGCGTAATAGCTCACTAGTCGAGTGGCGCCGCGCCGAAAATGTAACGGGGCTAAACATACCACCGAAGCTGCGGATTCCGTAAGGAATGGTAGGGGAGCGTTCCAAACCGCTGTGAAGCTGTACCGGAAGGAGCAGTGGAGCGTTTGGAAGTGAGAATGCCGGTGTGAGTAGCGAAAAGAGGGGTGAGAATCCCCTCCGTCGAAAGCCCAAGGTTTCCTGAGGAAGGCTCGTCCGCTCAGGGTTAGTCTGGACCTAAGCCGAGGCCGAAAGGCGTAGGCGATGGATAACAGGTTGATATTCCTGTACCGCCGATCCACCGTTTGAACAATGGGGGGACGCAGGAGGATAGTGACGCATGCGGATGGAAGTGCATGTGCAAGTTTCAAGACCGTCTGATTGGCAAATCCGTCAGGCATCAAAGTCAAGGAACGATGCGGAGTCCCGTAGGGACGTAGGTCACGATTTCACACTGCCAAGAAAAGCCTCTAGTGAGGGGGAAGGCGCCAGTACCGTAAACCGACACAGGTAGGCGAGATGAGAATTCTAAGACGCGCGGGATAACTCTCGTTAAGGAACTCGGCAAAATGGTCCCGTAACTTCGGGAGAAGGGACGCTCTACATGAGTAGAGCCGCAGTGAATAGGCCCAAACGACTGTTTAGCAAAAACACAGGTCTCTGCTAAATCGCAAGATGACGTATAGGGGCTGACGCCTGCCCGGTGCTGGAAGGTTAAGGGGATGGGTTAGCGCAAGCGAAGCTTTGAACCGAAGCCCCAGTAAACGGCGGCCGTAACTATAACGGTCCTAAGGTAGCGAAATTCCTTGTCGGGTAAGTTCCGACCCGCACGAAAGGCGTAACGATTTGGGCACTGTCTCAACGAGAGACCCGGTGAAATCATAGTACCTGTGAAGATGCAGGTTACCCGCGACAGGACGGAAAGACCCCATGGAGCTTTACTACAGCCTGATATTGAGGCTTTGTGCATGATGTACAGGATAGGCGGGAGACGTCGAGCCCGGAGCGCCAGCTTCGGAGGAGTCACCCTTGGGATACCGCCCTTCATGCATAGAGTCTCTAACTCGCAGCCGTAATCCGGCTGGAGGACCGTGTCAGGCGGGTAGTTTGACTGGGGCGGTCGCCTCCTAAACAGTAACGGAGGCGCCCAAAGGTTCCCTCAGAATGGTTGGAAATCATTCGTAGAGCGCAAAGGCAGAAGGGAGCTTGACTGCGAGACCTACAAGTCGAGCAGGGACGAAAGTCGGGCTTAGTGATCCGGTGGTTCCGCATGGAAGGGCCATCGCTCAACGGATAAAAGCTACCCTGGGGATAACAGGCTGATCTCCCCCAAGAGTCCACATCGACGGGGAGGTTTGGCACCTCGATGTCGGCTCATCGCATCCTGGGGCTGGAGTAGGTCCCAAGGGTTGGGCTGTTCGCCCATTAAAGCGGTACGCGAGCTGGGTTCAGAACGTCGTGAGACAGTTCGGTCCCTATCCGTCGTGGGCGCAGGAAATTTGAGGAGAGCTGTCCTTAGTACGAGAGGACCGGGATGGACGCACCGCTGGTGTACCAGTTGTTCCGCCAGGAGCATCGCTGGGTAGCTACGTGCGGACGGGATAAATGCTGAAAGCATCTAAGCATGAAGCCCCCTCCAAGATGAGATTTCCCTTTGAGTAATCAAGAAAGACCCCTCAGAGACGATGAGGTAGATAGGTCACGGGTGGAAGCATGGCGACATGTGGAGCTGAGTGATACTAATCGGTCGAGGCCTTGTTCTAGCAGATGCTTGTTGATGACTTCAGTTTTGAGGGCGTGAGCCCGATCGTCTGGTGACGATAGCCAAGTGGTCACACCCGTTCCCATGCCGAACACGGAAGTTAAGCACTTGAACGCCGAAAGTAGTTGGGGGCTTCCCCCTGTGAGGATAGGACGTTGCCAGGCTTTTGTTTTTTTAATAAAACAATTGACAGACTTACATAGATGTTTTATCATTATAGAAGTCGTCACCTTATACTTAAAACGGTCCTGTGGTGTAGCGGTTAACATGCCTGCCTGTCACGCAGGAGATCGCGGGTTCGAATCCCGTCAGGACCGCCATTTTAATATCGGCTTTGTAGCTCAGTTGGTAGAGCAAAGGACTGAAAATCCTTGTGTCGGCGGTTCGATTCCGTCCAAAGCCACCATTTCTTTTGCCGGTGTAGCTCAGCTGGTAGAGCAACTGACTTGTAATCAGTAGGTCGCGGGTTCGACTCCTGTTGCCGGCACCATTTTTATTTTGGCGATTGTGGCGAAGTGGTTAACGCACCGGATTGTGATTCCGGCATTCGTGGGTTCAATTCCCATCAGTCGCCCCATTTTAAATTTCATACTATCTATGTGTCATTAGCTCAGTTGGTAGAGCATCTGACTTTTAATCAGAGGGTCGCAGGTTCGAATCCTGCATGACACACCATTTTTATGCGGGTGTGGCGGAATTGGTAGACGCGCTAGATTTAGGATCTAGTGTCTTTGACGTGGGGGTTCAAGTCCCTTCACCCGTACCATTTATATGCGGAAGTAGTTCAGTGGTAGAATACGACCTTGCCAAGGTCGGGGTCGCGGGTTCGAATCCCGTCTTCCGCTCCATTTTATATTTAAATAGCATTATGCGGTCGTGGCGGAATCGGTAGACGCGCTAGGTTGAGGGCCTAGTGGTGGCAACATCGTGGAGGTTCAAGTCCTCTCGACCGCACCATATGATGCACCCTTAGCTCAGCTGGATAGAGTACTTGACTACGAATCAAGGGGTCGGGAGTTCGAATCTCTCAGGGTGCACTTTTCGGGAAGTAGCTCAGCTTGGTAGAGCACTTGGTTTGGGACCAAGGGGT
>NZ_CP081878.1:37500-145000 GCF_022170825.1 Exiguobacterium acetylicum
CTGAGTACGGCGGGACACGTGAAACCCCGTCGGAATCCGGGAGGACCATCTCCCAAGGCTAAATACTCCCTAGTGACCGATAGTGAACCAGTACCGTGAGGGAAAGGTGAAAAGCACCCCGGAAGGGGAGTGAAATAGATCCTGAAACCGTATGCCTACAAGTAGTCAGAGCCCGTTAACGGGTGATGGCGTGCCTTTTGTAGAATGAACCGGCGAGTTACGATAACGCGCGAGGTTAAGCCGATGAGGCGGAGCCGTAGCGAAAGCGAGTCTGAACAGGGCGTTCAGTGCGTTGTCGTAGACCCGAAACCAGGTGATCTACCCATGTCCAGGATGAAGGTCAGGTAACACTGACTGGAGGTCCGAACCCACGCACGTTGAAAAGTGCGGGGATGAGGTGTGGGTAGCGGTGAAATGCCAATCGAACCTGGAGATAGCTGGTTCTCCCCGAAATAGCTTTAGGGCTAGCCTCGAGGTTGAGAGTTCTGGAGGTAGAGCACTGATTGGACTAGGGGCCCCCACAGGGTTACCGAATTCAGTTAAACTCCGAATGCCAGCAACTTATACTCGGGAGTCAGACTGCGAGTGATAAGATCCGTAGTCAAGAGGGAAACAGCCCAGACCGCCAGCTAAGGTCCCAAAGTGTATGTTAAGTGGAAAAGGATGTGGCGCTGCCTAGACAGCTAGGATGTTGGCTTAGAAGCAGCCACCATTCAAAGAGTGCGTAATAGCTCACTAGTCGAGTGGCGCCGCGCCGAAAATGTAACGGGGCTAAACATACCACCGAAGCTGCGGATTCCGTAAGGAATGGTAGGGGAGCGTTCCAAACCGCTGTGAAGCTGTACCGGAAGGAGCAGTGGAGCGTTTGGAAGTGAGAATGCCGGTGTGAGTAGCGAAAAGAGGGGTGAGAATCCCCTCCGTCGAAAGCCCAAGGTTTCCTGAGGAAGGCTCGTCCGCTCAGGGTTAGTCTGGACCTAAGCCGAGGCCGAAAGGCGTAGGCGATGGATAACAGGTTGATATTCCTGTACCGCCGATCCACCGTTTGAACAATGGGGGGACGCAGGAGGATAGTGACGCATGCGGATGGAAGTGCATGTGCAAGTTTCAAGACCGTCTGATTGGCAAATCCGTCAGGCATCAAAGTCAAGGAACGATGCGGAGTCCCGTAGGGACGTAGGTCACGATTTCACACTGCCAAGAAAAGCCTCTAGTGAGGGGGAAGGCGCCAGTACCGTAAACCGACACAGGTAGGCGAGATGAGAATTCTAAGACGCGCGGGATAACTCTCGTTAAGGAACTCGGCAAAATGGTCCCGTAACTTCGGGAGAAGGGACGCTCTACATGAGTAGAGCCGCAGTGAATAGGCCCAAACGACTGTTTAGCAAAAACACAGGTCTCTGCTAAATCGCAAGATGACGTATAGGGGCTGACGCCTGCCCGGTGCTGGAAGGTTAAGGGGATGGGTTAGCGCAAGCGAAGCTTTGAACCGAAGCCCCAGTAAACGGCGGCCGTAACTATAACGGTCCTAAGGTAGCGAAATTCCTTGTCGGGTAAGTTCCGACCCGCACGAAAGGCGTAACGATTTGGGCACTGTCTCAACGAGAGACCCGGTGAAATCATAGTACCTGTGAAGATGCAGGTTACCCGCGACAGGACGGAAAGACCCCATGGAGCTTTACTACAGCCTGATATTGAGGCTTTGTGCATGATGTACAGGATAGGCGGGAGACGTCGAGCCCGGAGCGCCAGCTTCGGAGGAGTCACCCTTGGGATACCGCCCTTCATGCATAGAGTCTCTAACTCGCAGCCGTAATCCGGCTGGAGGACCGTGTCAGGCGGGTAGTTTGACTGGGGCGGTCGCCTCCTAAACAGTAACGGAGGCGCCCAAAGGTTCCCTCAGAATGGTTGGAAATCATTCGTAGAGCGCAAAGGCAGAAGGGAGCTTGACTGCGAGACCTACAAGTCGAGCAGGGACGAAAGTCGGGCTTAGTGATCCGGTGGTTCCGCATGGAAGGGCCATCGCTCAACGGATAAAAGCTACCCTGGGGATAACAGGCTGATCTCCCCCAAGAGTCCACATCGACGGGGAGGTTTGGCACCTCGATGTCGGCTCATCGCATCCTGGGGCTGGAGTAGGTCCCAAGGGTTGGGCTGTTCGCCCATTAAAGCGGTACGCGAGCTGGGTTCAGAACGTCGTGAGACAGTTCGGTCCCTATCCGTCGTGGGCGCAGGAAATTTGAGGAGAGCTGTCCTTAGTACGAGAGGACCGGGATGGACGCACCGCTGGTGTACCAGTTGTTCCGCCAGGAGCATCGCTGGGTAGCTACGTGCGGACGGGATAAATGCTGAAAGCATCTAAGCATGAAGCCCCCTCCAAGATGAGATTTCCCTTTGAGTAATCAAGAAAGACCCCTCAGAGACGATGAGGTAGATAGGTCACGGGTGGAAGCATGGCGACATGTGGAGCTGAGTGATACTAATCGGTCGAGGCCTTGTTCTAGCAGATGCTTGTTGATGACTTCAGTTTTGAGGGCGCGAGCCCGATCGTCTGGTGACGATAGCCAAGTGGTCACACCCGTTCCCATGCCGAACACGGAAGTTAAGCACTTGAACGCCGAAAGTAGTTGGGGGCTTCCCCCTGTGAGGATAGGACGTTGCCAGGCACTTGACCGATCTGCAAATTGCAGGTCGGTCTTTTTGTGTAATCATTTTAGATGAAAGAGGAGTGTTTTCATGAAACACGAACTTCCTATTGTACATGCGCTTCAGCGTCACTTAGATCGAACGCCGATCTCATGGCATGTTCCTGGCCATAAGAATGGGACACTGACATCTCTTCCAGACTTTTTTAAATGGGATGTTACAGAATTACCGGGTCTAGATGATTTTCATCACCCAGAAGAAGCCATTGCTGATGCGATTGCCTTATTGCGACAGATTTATAATGCACAAGCAAGTCATTTCCTCGTAAATGGCTCGACTGTTGGGAACTGGGCAATGCTTGCCGCTACAGCAGCAAGAGGAGAGCGCGTTTATGTACAGCGTAATTCGCACAAATCTGTTTTTAATGCGTTGGAGTGGCTCGGTATTGAACCAATATTTCTTGAACCTGATATTCATGAAGAAACAGGAATCAGTGGGCATGTTTCACGTGAAACATTAAAGGAAGCGTTTACGAACTATCCAGGAGGAGTCGGCGTGTTTATCACTTCACCGACGTATTACGGAGAAGTGGCTGATATCACGTCGCTGGTCGAGTTAGCGACGTCATTTGGAATTCCATTATTAGTGGATGAAGCACACGGCGCTCATTTTGGGAATGCATTTGGTGTTCGCTCTGCTTTTGAACTAGGCGCAACTGCCGTCGTTCAGTCTGCCCATAAAACACTTCCTGCACTGACAATGGGAGCATGGATGCACGAACGATTTACGGAAGACATGAGAAGAAGGTTAAAGCGCGCGCTACAAGCGTTTCAAACATCGAGTCCTTCTTATTTACTACTTGCCTCATTAGATTACGCACGTTTTTATCGAGAACAGTGGACAGTTGAAATCATGTCAGATATCCGGAGTAGCCACGATGCGTTTGTACAGGAACTTCAACGCTTCGATCATTTGACAGTCACTCGCTTTGACGACTGGTCGCGGATGACATTAACGTATGAGGGATATTCAGGAGACGCTTTGTTACAAGCGTTACGAACGGTCCAGCTCGATGCAGAGTTTGCCCTAGGAGATCATGTCGTCTGTATTTTACCACTTCGTCTTTTATCGAAGTCTGAGCAGGATGACTGGATAAATCGCGTCGAACGAGCTATTCAAAATATGAAATTAGAAGGAATTCCCTCGAAAAGGTATATCGAGCAATCAATTATGGGTAAAATACAGGTATCTGCTTTAGCGTGTTCTTATGAAAAGTTAGAACAAGCAACAGGTACGTTTCGTCATCTGGATGAGTGTATCGGTCACGTTTCACTAGAGACGATTATTCCGTACCCGCCAGGCATCCCGTTGATCGTCAGAGGAGAGTGCATCACGGCGGAACAGGTATTACGTTTACGACATTATCAAACCGTAGCCGTTCATTTGCAAGGGGGCGAACAATTGCAACACGGAGCGTTACGCGTCATAGAGGAAGGGTTTGAAGGATGAAAGGTACGTTCATTACTGTCGAAGGACCGGATGGTGCTGGTAAAACGACACAACTGCAATTGCTTAGTGATGTGTTAAAGGAAAAAGGATATAACGTCATGACAACACGAGAACCAGGTGGCACACGTGTTGGGAACGAAATTCGTTCGTTGATTCTGAACCCTGTTTTTGAAGAGATGACAGAGATGACAGAAATTCTATTGTATGCAGCGTCTCGCGCTCAACATGTCGAAGAACTGATTCGACCAGCGTTAGAAGCCGGAACGATTGTCTTATGCGATCGATTCGTGGATGCATCACTTGCGTATCAAGGATATGGTCTTGGGCACCCGATTGATCTTGTCCGTCAAATCAATGCTTCTGCAACTGGCGGATTAGCGCCAGACCGGACCTATCTATTTGATTTAACTGTCTCGGATTCTAAAAAACGAATGATGGACCGAGGAGCACTTGATCGAATCGAGCAACGAGACGATGCGTTTCGTGCCCGTGTCTATGAAGGCTTTCAACAGATTGCTGCGACTGACTCGGAACGGGTACAAATCGTACAAGCCAATCGATCGATTGAAGCGATTCATCTGGAATTAGTGGAAGATGTCATGACGTATTTAAAAGAAAGGGAGAGATTCTCATGAAAATGGTCATTACGATTGTTCAAGATAAAGATAGCCTACGTTTGGCGGAAGCACTTGTCGAGCATGATTTCCGAGCGACAAAACTGGCGACGACAGGTGGTTTCCTGAAAGAAGGGAATACGACGTTCATGATTGGTGTTCAAAGTGAGCGCCTTGATGATCTCTTACGATTGATTAAAAAGAATTGTTCGAGTCGTGAACAGATGGTATCCCCGATTTCACCAATGGGTGGGCATGCGGATTCTTATATCCCGTACCCTGTTGAAGTCCAAGTCGGTGGGGCGACAGTCTTCGTCTTACCAATCGAAGGGTTTCATCAATTCTGATGCAGACGTTTCATGAACTGGAACAGACACAATCGGTCATTTCGACGATTCTTCAAAATTCGTTACGTAACGATCGAATCAATCACGCTTATATCTTCACCGGAGACTATGAGCCGCTTCTACTCGAAGCGGCTCACTTGTTCGCAAAGAGTCTTTTTTGTGAAGCACCGGTCGATGTAGAACCGTGCGGTGTCTGTCGTAGCTGTCGGCGGATGGAAAGCGGCAACTTGGTCGATTATTATGAAATCGAACCAGATGGCGCGACCATCAAAAAAGAACAAATTCAACAATTGATGCATGATCTCTCACTCCGAGGACTTGAAGGCGATCGTCAGATTTATGTCATTACCCAATCGCATAAGATGACACCTCAGGCAGCGAACAGCTTGCTGAAGTTCTTTGAGGAGCCAGGCGAAGGGAAAGTGGCTTTATTGTTGACGAACCAACCTCAACTCCTGTTGCCGACGATTCGATCGCGGGGACAGTTATTAAGTTTTCGCCCAGCGGATCGTCAAATGATTGGAGCTGTTTTATCTGAGAAAACGGGACGGGACCACGAGTTGACGCAACTGGCGGCTCGTGTCTATCCAAAAGTCGAGGATGCGGAAGAAGCATTGCTTGAAGACTGGTTTGTAAATGCGCGAGCGTCAGTGTTACAATTGATGGAGGAATTAGCGAATCGTCCGGCTGATTTACCGCTGTTCGTACAAGAGAAATGGATGGGACAATTCAAGAACCGTCAGGATGTCCGAATTGGTCTTGAACTCGTCACTTGTTTCTTCGAGGATGTCTTACGTCTGAAACTGAATCCGGCGTGGGAAGGTATGACCTATACGAATAGTAAATCCCAACTTGAACAGATGGGATCCAAGAGCCAGACGACGATCACCCGCTGGTTGCAAGCGGTGCTTGCTGCAGTCCGACGGGTCGAAGCGAATGTTAATCCCCAATTAACAGTTGAGCGTCTCATGTTTGACTTACAGAAAGGGTAGAGCGACATGCTAGAAGTAGTAGGCGTTCGCTTTAAAGAAGCGGGCAAAATTTATTATTTTGCACCTGGACAAGAGTCATTATCACGAGGACAAGCAGTCATCGTTGAGACGGTACGGGGCATTGAATATGGCGAAGTGGTTATCGCCGATAAACAAATGGACGAAGAAGATGTGGTGTTGCCACTGAAATCCATTCTTCGAATTGCTGACGATAAAGATGCAATGATCGTCCGCGAAAATAAAGTCGCAGCGCTTGATGCGCATGCGGTATGTGTCGAAAAAATCCGCGAACATAAACTCGATATGAAATTGGTCGATGTCGAGTACACCTTTGACCGCAATAAGGTCATCTTCTACTTCACGGCAGAAGGACGTGTTGACTTCCGTGAGCTTGTCAAAGATTTAGCGGCTGTCTTCCGGACACGCATCGAACTCCGTCAAATCGGTGTTCGGGATGAAGCGAAGTTACTTGGAGGCATTGGTCCATGTGGTCGTGTCTTATGTTGTTCGTCTTTCCTCGGTGAGTTCGAACCGGTCTCGATCAAGATGGCAAAAGATCAAAATCTCTCATTGAATCCGACGAAGATTTCAGGTGTATGTGGACGTTTGATGTGCTGTCTGAAATACGAGAACGATACGTATGAAGAGATGCGCCGTGACTTGCCGGATTACGGAAAACGTTTGACGGTACCAGAAGGCGAAGGACGCGTCGTTGGATTGAACATTCTCGATCAAGTCGTTCAAATCGAGCTGAAAGATCGTTCCCGCGTCTTAACGTATTCGATGGAAGAACTATTGTCCGTCGGTGCCGTAAAACCAAAACGACCAAAAGAATAACGGGGTGCATACGCGTGGAGAGAGTCGATAAAAAAGAAATCATTACGCGTGTCGATGCGATTGAGCAACAGATTCATTTGCTGACTGAGCATCTGAGCGTGTTAAAAGATCAGCTAGCTTACATGATGGAAGAAAACCAACACCTGTATCTGGAGAATCATCATCTTCGGGAAAAAGTCGAACGTGATGAACAACAGCCGGTCACGGAAGCCGAAGAAGCGGAAGCCGGCGTCGGCGCAGGCTACGATAATCTCGGACGCTTGTATCAGGAAGGATTCCACATCTGTAACTTGCATTATGGACAAGTACGAAAAGACGGCGATTGCCTCTTCTGCTTATCCATGCTAACGAAACATTGAGAGGCTGACTTCTACATGAGTCAGTCTTTTTTTCGGAAAGGAAGGCATTACATGTTTGAACTATTACCAGACGAACGACTCGATTATCTCTTAGGGCAAGAGGGAAAAATCATTCAAAGTCCATCCGTCTTTTCCTATTCACTCGATGCGGCACTGCTTGCACGGTTTGCATGGGTTCCCATTCAACAGGGACGGATTGCTGATCTCTGTTCTGGAAACGGTGCGATCCCACTCTTTTTGTCTTACCGGACGAAAGGACAGATCACAGGTCTTGAGATTCAACCGCGACTAGCGGAGATGGCACGTCGTAGCATCCACTTGAATGAACTGAACGACCAGATCGAGATGATCGAAGGCGACGTGAAAGAAGCTGGAGCGCGTCTTGGATATGGCATCTATGACGCGGTCACTTGCAACCCGCCTTATTTTTTAGCAAATGAGACATCGAACCAAAATCAGAGTGAACATTATACGATTGCAAGGCACGAAGTCTTATGTACACTCGAAGACTGTATTCGTGGTGCTGCTGATCTATTGAAGCAAGGCGGGAAAGCAGCGTTCGTTCATCGTCCGGAACGATTGCTCGATATCGTTACCTTGATGCGGACGTATCGTCTTGAACCGAAGCGGATGCAATTGATTTATCCAAAAGCAGGTAAGGAAGCGAACATGTTGTTGATCGAAGGAATCAAGGATGCAAAGCCTGGGCTGAAGGTCCTCCCACCCTTCATCGTCTATGAAGCGGATAATTCGTATGCGGCACAGATGAAGGAACTGTTCGATGTCTGAGCATGCGGTCTATATCGTCCGTTGCCGAGATGATACGTACTATACAGGTTACGCAGTGGACGTCACGCAGCGAGTTGCGACGCATAACGCAGGCAAGGGTGCAAAATATACGCGTGCCCGTCTGCCGGTCGTCCTCGTTCATCAGGAGGCATTCGCGACGAAGTCAGAGGCAATGAAGCGGGAATATGCGATTAAACAATTAACGCGTTCACAAAAAGAACGGCTGATTCAAGGAGGAAGCTCATGAAAGCGACGAGCAGCTATCAACAGCAAGGAACAGGACTCTATATCGTCCCGACACCAATCGGTAATTTAGAAGACATGACGTACCGGGCCGTCCGAATCTTGCAGGAATCGGATATCGTCGCAGCAGAAGATACACGCCAGACGATGAAACTATTTCGGCATTTTTCAATTGAGACGAAACTCGTTAGTTACCATGAACATAATAAACAAACGAGCGGCGAACGACTGCTTGCTGACTTGCAGTCAGGAAAACAAATCGCCCTCGTTTCAGACGCCGGCATGCCCGGTATCTCGGACCCGGGAAGTGATTTGATTCGTCAAGCGATTGCAGCTGACATTCCTGTCATCGTTCTGCCGGGTGCAAACGCTGCGTTAACAGCGCTTGTTGCGTCGGGTCTATCGACAGAACGCTTTTTGTATTACGGCTTTTTACCACGGAAGAAAAAAGAGCGGCGTGAAGAGTTGGAGCAAGTGAAATACGAGAAAGGAACACTCGTCTTTTATGAAGCACCGCATCGATTGAAAGAGATGTTGCAAGGAATCGAAGAAGTGCTTGGTGATCGCCACGTGACATTGGCTCGGGAATTAACGAAACGGTACGAAGAATACATTCGTGGAAGTGTGAGTGAATTACGCACTTGGGCAGCAGAAGACGTTCGGGGCGAGTTCGTCGTTCTCGTTGAAGGATCAAACGAAGATCGACCGGATGCGGTCATCCAAGAGAGTGATCCACTCGAGCAAATCCGCCGATATATCGAAGAAGGCGAAAAGCCGAATGCGGCGTTGAAGCGTGTGGCGAAGGAACGCGGACTGGATCGTCAGGAATTGTACCTCGCGTTTCACGAAGCAGATTAAAAAAAGGAAGCCCCGTCAGGAGCTTCCTTCGTTGTTTATTCGTTGCTTGCGTAGTGACGATCGAGGAAATCTTTTAATTCAACGAGAACGCGTTGTGCGCCATCTGGTGAAAGAATCAATTTACCATCAGCCAATTTGAAGTTATCTTCTGATACTTCACCTGTAACTTGGCAAGTCATGTTTGGTTTATATTTTTTAAGGATGATTTGTTCGTTATCGACATAGATCTCGAGAGCATCCTTTTCTGCGATTTGAAGTGTACGGCGCAATTCGATTGGAATTACGACACGACCGAGCTCGTCTACTTTACGTACAATACCTGTTGATTTCATTTTGTTGTTCCTCCTTTGATGTCATGGATCTCTTTTTCTTTTGAAAAATCGTCAAAATTCGACATCGTTTCTATAGAATGTAGAATACTAGACTTTCCAAAAGTAGTCAACCAATCTGAATAGCTTGAAATCAAAATGTCATTTATTTCTCAAAAACACCATATTTGAAACGATTTATTAATACATTTTCCCTTTTTAAAGGAAATGAAACTATAGAGTGTGTTTTTCTGTAATTTGATGTCTGATGTCAAAAAATGTTTTGATTCGACAAAATACGAGTTTCGACATCAGTCCCGTAACAGCGTATAATAGCCTATAATGAAGATGGAAATCAGAGAACGGAGGAATAACATGGCAAAGACATTTTACATCACGACCCCGATTTATTATCCAAGTGCAAAACTACATATCGGTCACGCGTACACGACGGTGGCTGGAGATGCGATGGCACGGTACAAACGACTTCAAGGATTTGACGTCCGATATTTGACAGGTAGCGATGAGCACGGTCAAAAAATCCAGGAAAAAGCAGCGGAAGCGGGCATCTCGGAACAGGCATTCGTCGATGGTGTCGTTGAGCAGATTAAAGTCTTATGGGATCGTCTCGACATCTCGTACGATGATTATATCCGCACGACAGAACCACGCCACAAGAAAGTCGTCGAAAAAGTCTTTGAGACACTCCTTGAATCAGGCGATATCTATCTCGGTGAATACGAAGGTTGGTACTCGATTCCGGATGAGACGTACTATACGGAATCACAACTCGTCGACGGAAAGAGCCCTGACAGTGGACACCCGGTCGAACTCGTTCGCGAAGAATGTTACTTCTTCCGGATCAGTAAATACGCGGACCGTTTGCTTGAGTACTTCGAAGCGAATCCGTCGTTCATCTTACCGGAATCACGTAAACACGAAATGATCAATAACTTCATTAAACCAGGTCTGCAAGACTTAGCAGTCTCACGGACGACATTCAACTGGGGTGTACAAGTCCCGTCGAATCCAAAACACGTCGTCTACGTCTGGATCGATGCGTTGACGAACTACATCTCTTCACTTGGTTACGGGACGGATGATCACGGTAACTTCGATAAGTACTGGCCAGCAGATGTTCATCTCGTCGGAAAAGAAATCGTTCGTTTCCACACGATCATCTGGCCGGCACTCTTGATGGCGCTTGACCTCCCGTTACCGAAGAAAGTCTTCGCGCACGGTTGGTTGTTAATGAAAGATGGAAAAATGTCGAAATCAAAAGGGAACGTCGTCGATCCGATTCCATTGACGGATCGTTATGGTCTTGATGCGCTTCGTTATTACCTGTTACGGGAAGTGCCATTTGGTTCGGACGGTATGTTCACACCAGAAGCCTTCGTTGAGCGGATGAACTACGATTTAGCGAACGATCTTGGGAACTTACTCAATCGGACAATCGCGATGGTCACGAAATACTTTGACGGTGAGATCCCCGCTTATACAGGCAACGTGACACCGTTTGATGCGACGCTCTCGGATCTTGCGAAAGAAACGGTCACGAAAGTCGAAGCATCGATGGAACATATGGAATTCTCTGTCGTTCTGTCGAACATTTGGCAATTAATCAGCCGAGCAAACAAATATATCGATGAGACACAACCGTGGGTTCTTGCAAAAGACGAAACAAAAACGGTCGAACTCGGTTCGGTCATGGTGCATCTCGTCGGCGTCTTACGTCACGTCGCAATCATGTTGCAACCGTTCATGACGCGTTCGCCAAAAGAGATCTTTACGCAACTCGGTCTCTCAGGGCAAGCAATGGACTGGGCAGCTCTCGAGAAGTTCGCAGATATTACACCGGGAACAAAAGTCGGTACAGCTACACCGATTTTCCCGCGTCTTGACGTCAAAGAAGAAGTTGAAGCGATCGTCGATATGATGCGTCAAGCTTCTGCTGCGCGTGTCGAGGAAGAGGAAGTCGAAGAGGCGGATGAAGACGTTCGTCCGGAAACGACGATCGATGTCTTCGACCAAATCGAATTACGCGTCGGTGAAGTCGTGACGGCTGAAAAAATCAAGAAGGCAAAAAAACTATTGAAGTTACAAGTCGATATGGGTAAAGAAACACGCCAAATCGTCTCAGGTATCGCGCAGTGGTATGAGCCGGAAGATTTAGTCGGACGTAAGGTCATCGTCGTGGCAAACTTAAAACCGGTCACATTACGTGGCGAACTCTCACAAGGAATGGTCCTTGCTGCTGAAAAGGCAGGAAAACTTGAACTGGCGACGGTTCCATCAACGATGGCAAACGGCGCAAGCGTAAAATAAAACCGATGCCTGTGGACTTCATGTCACAGGCATTTTTTTAAAGAAGGAGTCGAACAGCTATGTTAATCGATACACACACTCATTTAAATGCAGACCAATTTGCAGATGATGTCCATGAGACAATCGAGCGAGCACGCGCGAACGGTGTTTCACCGATGATCGTCGTCGGATTCGACCATAAGACGATTGATCGTGCGATGGAACTCGTCGAAGCGTATGACGATCTTTATGCAGTCATCGGTTGGCATCCCGTCGATTCGATTGACTTTGATGAGGAAGCCTATCAAAAGGTCGAACGGTTGATGGACCATGAAAAAGTCGTCGCGCTTGGAGAAATCGGTCTCGATTATCACTGGGATACGTCGCCGAAGGATGTACAGCAAGAAGCTTTCCGGAAGCAAATTCGTCTGGCGAAGCAGAAAAAGAAGCCGATCGTCATCCATAACCGAGAAGCGACAGAAGATACGCTACGGATTCTTGAAGAAGAAGATGCAAAAGAAGTCGGGGGAATCTTGCATAGCTATAGCATGAGTGCTGAATTATTACCGCGTTGTCTAGCGATGAACTTCTACATTTCACTCGGAGGTCCCGTTACGTTCAAGAATGCGAAGATGCCGAAACGTGTTGCGCAGGAAGTCCCACTCGAGCGTCTACTCGTTGAGACGGATTGTCCGTATCTGACACCGACACCGCACCGCGGAAAACGCAACGAACCGGCTTACGTCCGGTTCGTCGCTGAAGAGATTGCCCAACTACGCGGCATGATGTACGCCGACGTCGAAGCAGCAACGACTGAAAACGCAAAACGAGTCTTCCGTCTGCCATGATGCGTTCTCTGACGTTCATTACGATTGGATGTAGCTTGTTACTTGCTGCTGCACTCGTCTATGGTATGATGGATCATCCGCAAACCGTGACTGTCTTGATTGATGGGCGAGAACAGCAAATTGAAACGACAGCCGATTCCGTCTATGGAGCACTCGAAGAAGCTGGCATTACGACGCGGGACAATGATGTGATTGAACCGGCGCTTAGTGCCGATTTGCCAGAAAAACGACTGATCGTCATTCAGCGGGCAAAAGAAATCACACTGATTATGGGATACGGTGAATCACGTCGCGTTCGGACGCAAGCACGCCAAGTGAAGGATTTGCTTGCAGAACGAGGCATCAAGAAAGCAGATACCGATGATATCTATCCGTCATCTGACGCTGTCTTGACGAACGGAATGACAGTTCGGTACCGGGAAGCGTTTCCCGTTGATCTCGTCGTCGGTGGAAAAGCACGACAAATCTACACGTATGAGACGTCAGTCCGGGAATTATTAGCACGGGAAGGCGTTCGACTCGAGAAAGAAGACCGAGTTGCACCGGATCCGGACACTCGTGTAACAGAAGGAACGATGATCACAGTCAATACGACCCGACGTGCGACATTGACTCAGGATCAGCTTGTCCCGTTTGAAATTGAAGAGGTGGAGGATCCGACTTTACCGGAAGGCGAGCAACTAGTGACGACATCAGGTCGTCCAGGTGTCCGAACGAAAAAATATCAGTTGACGCTCGCTGACGGTCTCAGCAAAGAGAAAAAACTGATTGGTGATCAAGTGACGCAGACACCCGTCAAACAAGTCGTCAAAGTGGGGACAAAACCGGTCGAAACGCCTGTCGAAGCACCTGTCTTTAACGAAGAGCAGGCGACGAACCCACTAACTGAAACACCAAAAGCGGATGCGGACCTTGATTTTTCAAGTGCAAAGAGTTTGATGGTTGAAGCGACGGCGTATACGAACGACCCGGCTTCAAACGGTAGTCGTTTATACGATGGTCGGGCGTTGACGGCGACTGGTTATGACGTGACGGATACGATTACGTATCAAGGAATGCCGATCATCGCGGTTGATCCGAAAGTCATTCCGCTTGGAACGAAGGTCTACGTCGAAGGAGTGGGACTCGCGATTGCCCTTGATACCGGTGGCGCCATCAAAGGCAATAAGATTGATGTCTTAGTCGATGGCGAACAAACAGCGAAGACGTTTGGTCGAAAACAACTACAAGTCTGGGTCATTCCTAGTGCAACGGAAGCGGACACGTGACGCTTCCTTGTTTTTTTCGTGGAAACAGGTACAATTACGAGAGTGTTTGAAGAAGGTGGAGAGATCATGCGGAAACGCTTAAAAGAAGTCATCGTCGTCGAAGGACGAGATGATACGACACGATTACAAGAAGTCTTCGATGTCGATACAATTGAAACGAACGGCTCAGCCGTTAATGAACAGACGATGCAACGAATTGAGAAGGCGCTCGAACGACGTGGTGTCATCATCTTTACGGATCCTGATTTTCCTGGGGACCGAATTCGTGCACGGATCAATGAACGGGTTCCTGGCTGTAAGCATGCCTATCTCCCTCGTGCCCAAGCAAAGGATAAAAGAGGGAAAATCGGTGTTGAACATGCCTCACCTGTAGCAATCGAAGAGGCACTTGCCGCTGTCTATGAGACGGAAGAAGCACCAATTGCAGAAGTGACACGTGAGATGATCTTAGCAGCTGACTTGATTGGTGGACCAGCAGCGTCGATCCGTCGTCGTCGTCTCGGTCAGATTCTTGCAATTGGTGAACCGAATGCGAAACAACTCGTGAAGCGCGTCGCATCAATCCGGATTACGCGCGCAGAATGGGAAGCAGCGTTGAAACAACTAGAGGAGGAAGAAGTTTGAAAGACATTGCTACATTGCACCGGACCAAGGAAATTTTAGCGAAACATGGCTTTTCGTTTAAAAAATCGTTAGGTCAAAACTTTTTAATCGATTTAAATGTATTAGGAAATATTGTTGGGGCAGCTGGATTAACACCTGATAGCGGCGTACTCGAAATCGGACCGGGAATTGGCTCTTTGACGGAGCAATCGGCGAAACAGGCGAAAAAAGTCGTCGCTCTTGAAATCGATCAGCGGTTGCTACCGATTCTCGACGATACGCTTTCACCGTATCCCCATACGAAGGTCATTCATGGTGATGCACTTGAACTCGATCTTTCGACGATCGTTGCTGAAGAGTTCACGCAAGAAGGGATTACAGACATTGCAGTTGTCGCTAACCTTCCATACTACGTTACGACACCAATCATTATGCGGATTCTTGAAGCGAAAGCACCGTTTCGGACGCTCGTCATGATGATTCAAAAGGAAGTCGCTGAACGGATTGGGGCAAAACCTGGAACGAAAGCATACGGTTCGTTATCGATTGCCATCCAGTATTATGCGGAAGCTGAAGTCTGCTTTACGGTTCCAAAACAAGTCTTCATTCCAGCACCAAATGTCGACTCGGCTGTCATCCGTTTGAACATTCGAAAAGAGCCAGCGGTACAGACACAAGATGAGGCTCTCTTCTTTGAGATCGTCCGAGCAAGTTTTGCACAACGTCGGAAAACGATTTTGAACAATTTGACGACGCACTTCGGGAAGACGGAAAAAGCGGCTGTCGAAGCAGCATTACTAGAAGCTGGAATTGAACCACGTCGTCGCGGAGAAACGCTCAGCCTGCAGGAATTCGCACAGTTAGCGGATGCACTTTTGCCAATTAAAAAACGTTGACGGATACGATTAGAACAGATATAATATTTCCCCTTTCTAATATTTATTTAATATGCTATAATAAATATTAGTGAGGTGAAGCGTATGCCAAAGACGTTGAACGAAATCAGACATGTTTTCGAAACACATGTTGGTGAAAGACTGACGCTAAAAGCAAGCGGCGGTCGTAAAAAGGTCGTAACCCGAATCGGAACGCTCGTTGAGACGTATCCTTCGGTGTTTGTAGTCAAGCTAGACGCAGAGCGCCACAATGTCGAGCGAGTTTCTTATAGCTACGCCGACGTGCTAACAGACTCCGTACAAATCGAATTTGCGAATTCGTAAACTTACCTTCCGAAGCGGACAAAATGTTCGCTTCTTTTTTTGTGGAAAGGTTGATACAATTCCTACAGGAAACGAACTAGAGGAGGAACGGCACGATGACGATTATTGTAAAGGCTCCGGCCAAAATCAACCTAGTCCTGGATGCGACGGCAAAGCGCCCGGACGGCTATCATGATGTACATATGGTGATGACGACAGTCGATTTGGCAGACCGTCTCGAGTTGACGGAGCTTCCGTCAGGAGAAATTCGGATGAACGCCCAACACGCCTATGTCCCGAATGATGAACGCAATCTTGCTTATAAAGCAGCGGCGATTTTAAAAGAAAAGTATGACGTCAAAACAGGGGTCGAGATTTTCTTAGAGAAACATATCCCGGTCGCAGCAGGACTTGCTGGTGGATCAAGTGATGCAGCAGCAACGCTACGCGGCTTAAACGATTTGTGGAAACTCGGCTTGACGCTTGAAGAGTTGGCGGAGGTTGGTGCAGCGGTTGGCTCTGATGTACCGTTTTGTGTCATGGGTGGAACGGCGATCGCAACCGGTCGTGGTGAAAAACTCGAGAAACTTGTCTCACCACCACCGTGCTGGGTCGTTCTCGCAAAACCGACAATCGGTGTCTCGACAGCTGATGTCTACGGGGCGCTTGACCTGAACACGGCAAAACGTCCGAACGTCGAAGCGATGATCGATGCCGTGAAAGAGCAAGATTTCCAAGCGATCTGCCAATCACTTGGCAACGTCCTAGAGTCGGTTACGTTACCGATGCACCCGGAAGTCGAACAAATTAAGGAGTTTATGGCAAGTTGCGGTGCAGAGGGTGTATTGATGAGCGGCAGTGGTCCGACCGTCTTTGCTTTAACAGAACACGAAAATCGGGCACAACGTCTCTATAATGGATTACGTGGCTTTTGTAATGAAGTCTATGTCGTTCGTCTTTTGGGCGAAAACCATTGATAATATCCGTATGAAAATGATATATTCACTATTGAATATTCGGAATTACGGAGAGGTGGAACAATACAAATGAAAATTCGGAGAAGTGGACGGTTGGTCGATATGACGCGGTACTTGCTTGACCATCCCCATCATCTCGTCTCATTGACGATTTTTGCAGAGCGCTATAAATCGGCGAAATCCTCAATTAGTGAAGATTTAGATATCGTCAGCGAGATGTTAGAACATGAGGGAACGGGGCGTCTCGTCACGGTACCGGGTGCTGCAGGTGGCGTCATGTTCATCCCAACGTGGAGCAGTAAAAAGGCGTTACCGTTCATTGACGATCTATGTGAACGTGTCGCACGTCCCGATCGACTGTTACCGGGGGGATATCTCTATTTGACAGACTTACTCGGGGACCCGAAGATGGTCAAACAAATGGGGCAAGTATTTGCGTCTGTCTTCAGTCAAAAGAAAGTCGATGTCGTCATGACGATTGCAACGAAAGGGATTCCGCTTGCTTATGCAGTCGCAGAACAACTCGGTGTGCCGTTCGTCATCGTCCGCTCGGATAGTCGCGTCACGGAAGGTTCAACGGTCAGTATCAATTATGTCTCAGGTTCTTCAAAAGCAATCCGGACGATGGCACTGGCGCGTCGAAGCTTACCTCGCGGAGCGAACGTCTTATTGATTGATGATTTCATGAAAGCCGGTGGAACAATTCGTGGGATGATGAGTCTCTTAAGCGAGTTCGAAGCAAAAGTCGCAGGCGTTGGTGTCTTGATCGAGGCAGAAGGTGCTGAGAAAAAGATGGTCAACGAATACGTCAGCTTAATGAAACTAGCAGACGTCGATGTTGATCTTGGACAAATCCAAGTCAAACGAGGCAACGTCGACCACTACTTCTCAGAAACTGAGACTACCTGAAATTGACAGTCGCATGGATTGTAACTATACTGTAATTATCAAACTTTTGGAAATTATGCGTAAAAAGATTGGGAAAGACTAAACCTTTGTTTGTTTTAAGCCGTAAGTAGAAGTAGACAACGAAGAGTTGTGACAACGGTTAAAGGGGTGCGGACAAAATGAACGTTACGGACGTTAAAATTCGTCGCGTCGTGGCAGAGGGTCGAATGAAAGCACTTGCCTCTATTACGCTCGACCACGAATTCGTGGTACATGATTTGCGTGTCATCGAAGGGAACAGCGGTCTCTTCGTCGCCATGCCAAGCAAACGAACGCAAGAAGGTATCTTCCGGGATGTCGCTCATCCAATCAATGCATTAATGCGAAAAAAGGTCGAAGATTCAGTACTTGAAGCCTATGCGGCACGTGAGGATCAAGAAGAAGGCGTCGGTTACGAAGTCTCTTCTGTCCAAACGACAGATCAAGCATAAGAAAAAAGACAGGTTTTCTCTTCTTGGGAAAACCTGTCTTTTTTCACGTGTTTTCCTCAATTCCGCTTCGTCCCATCATTGAATAACGATGCCATTTTCGTTATAGTTGGAACGAGTGTACTATTTCAGAACGAAATCAACACTAATTTACGTGGAGGAGCGACAAGGATGAATCATTTCGCGGTAATTCTAGCAGCGGGTAAAGGAACTCGGATGAAATCGAAGCTTTACAAAGTACTTCACCCAGTCGCTGGGAAACCTATGGTACAGCACGTCGTCGATCAATTAGCGACGCTCGGCGTCAAGCGACAGGTCGTCATCGTCGGTCACGGTGCGGAATCCGTCAAAGAAGTGCTTGGCACATCGGTGGAATACGCACTTCAAAGTGAGCAGCTTGGCACAGGTCATGCTGTTCAAATGGCAGAACCCGTACTCGGGAACGAACAAGGAGCAACGCTCGTCGTCTGTGGCGATACACCACTCTTGACGAGTGAGACACTGGCTTCATTGCTTCAACATCATACGGATACAAACGCAAAAGTGACTGTCTTGACGGCACTTGCTGACGATCCGACAGGTTACGGACGAATCGTTCGTGGCGAAGACGGAAACGTCTCGAAAATCGTCGAGCATAAGGATGCGAATGCAGAAGAACTCGCACTTCGGGAAATCAATACAGGTACGTATGTGTTCGATAACGAAATGCTGTTCGCGACGCTGAAACAGGTCAAGAACGACAATGCGCAAGGTGAGTATTACTTACCAGACGTGATTGAACTTGCAAAAGCAGCAGGCGAAACGATCGCAGCGTATGCGGCACCTACGTTCGAAGAGACAATTGGTGTTAACGATCGCGTCGCACTGGCACAAGCGGAAACGTCGATGCGTAAGCGGACGAATGAGTACTGGATGCGTCAAGGAGTCACATTCGTCGATCCATCTTCGACGTATATCGGACCTGACGTTACGATTGGTTCAGATACTGTTCTCTATCCTGGTACGCAGTTGCTCGGTCACACCGTCATCGGTTCAGAATGTACGATTGGTCCGAACTCGGATATTCGCAATAGTGAAGTGGCAGATGGCGCGATCGTTCGTCAATCGGTCGTCACGGACAGTAAGATTGGTCCAGCGGCGCAAGTCGGTCCATTCGCGCATTTACGTCAACAAGCAGTACTTGGTGCGAACACACGCGTTGGAAACTTCGTTGAGATCAAGAAATCGACATTTGGCGAAGGTAGCAAATCAGCGCACTTGAGCTATGTCGGAGATGCAACGATCGGCGACAACGTCAATCTCGGTTGCGGATCAATCACGGTCAATTACGATGGGGAAAATAAATTCCAGACGATCATTGAGGACGATGCATTCATCGGCTGTAACGTCAACTTGATCGCACCGGTCACGGTCGGCAAGAACGCCCTTGTCGCTGCCGGATCAACCGTCACAGATGATGTGCCGGAAAACGGTCTCGCGATCGCACGGGAACGTCAAACGACGAAACCTGATTATCGTTAATTCATTACTTGTCGCTCTACTCGTCTAAACCCAAACAAATGGAGGCCACCTACACATGTCTACTGTCTTAGAACATGAAATTCGTATTTTCGCACTCAACTCGAACAAACCACTGGCAGAGGAAATCGCTAAAGTCATCGGAATTCCGGTGAGCGAAAGTTCAGTCAAACACTTCAGTGATGGCGAAATTTCGATGAACATCGAAGAAAGTGTCCGAGGGGATGATATTTACATCATTCAATCGACAAGCCAACCAGTCAACGAAAACCTGATGGAACTTCTCATCATGATCGATGCACTGAAACGGGCGTCTGCACGGACAATCAACGTCGTCATCCCGTATTACGGTTATGCGCGCCAAGACCGCAAAGCACGTTCACGTGAGCCAATCACGGCGAAACTCGTTGCGAACTTGCTTGAAGTAGCAGGAGCGACACGCGTCGTGACGATGGATCTCCATGCAGCACAAATCCAAGGGTTCTTCGATATTCCAGTAGATCAGTTGATGGGTGTACCGCTTCTCGCTTCATACTTCGAGAAAAAGAACATCGATCCAAACGAACTCGTCATCGTTTCTCCAGACCATGGCGGTGTCACACGGGCACGTAAATTAGCAGAACAATTAAAAGCACCAATCGCGATCATCGACAAACGCCGTCCGAAACCGAACGTCGCTGAAGTCATGAACATCGTTGGTCAAGTCGACGGTAAGATTGCCATCATCATCGATGACATCATCGATACAGCAGGTACGATCACACTTGCAGCAAACGCTTTGATCGAAAACGGAGCGAAACAAGTCTATGCATGTTGTACACACCCTGTTCTTTCAGGTCCAGCAATGGAACGGATCGAGAACTCGGCGATCGAGGAACTCGTTGTCTTGAACACGATCGATTTAACACAACGCGAATGTGCAAGCAAAATCAAACAAATCTCTGTGGCACGCTTGCTTGCAGAAGCAATCATCCGTGTACACGAACAGAAATCAATCAGCCCGCTCTTCAGCTGATTGCTTGATGCATACGAACGACGTGGTCCGATTTATTGAAATCGGACCCTTGTTCGTTTATTTTTTCAAAAAGAAATGAGGAATCGATATGAAATGTATCGTCGGATTAGGGAATCCTGGGGCAAAGTATGCAAATACGCGCCACAATATCGGCTTTCTAGCGATTGATGCGTTAGCGGAGAAGCACGGGATCAAGCTCTCAGAATCGAAGTTTAAAGCCCTCTTCGGAACGGGAATGATAAACGGAGAGCGTGTCGTACTCGTGAAGCCATTGACGTATATGAACTTATCAGGTGAAGCGGTTCGACCGTTGCTTGATTTTTATAAAATTGCGGTCGAAGATGTGCTCGTCATTTATGATGATTTAGATCTACCGCTTGAGAAACTGCGCTTACGTTCAAAAGGGAGTGCAGGCGGTCATAACGGTGTGAAATCATTGATCCAGCACCTCGGCACGCAGGAAATCAAGCGTCTTAAGCTCGGCGTCGGCCGACCACCGGCACCGATCCAAGTCATTGACTGGGTGTTGATGAATTTTTCGAAAGCGGAACAAGGAAGCTTGCAACATGTACTCAATGCGTCTGTCGATGTAGCGACGGACTTCATAGACACACCGTTTCTCGCTTTGATGAATCGGTATAACTGAACGCAACGCTTTGGGGTTCCAAAGCGTTTTTGCTGTCGTGTTTTAGGAGGAAGAAGATGAAACAATTACAAGAACTCTTACTAGCAATTCCTGAAATCAAGACGGTTCGGGAACGCTTCCGAGATGGTGTCAATGCACAGTTGATCACCGGTTTGATGAATAGCGGAAAAGCCCTGTTCGTCGCCGGTATTTATCAGGAGACGAAACGTCGATTCGTACTCGTGACACATAATATGTTCCAAGCGCAAAAACTGTACGATGATTTGATTGAACTCGTACCGGAAGAAGACGTCATGCTCTATCCGGTCGACGAGACGTTAGCGGCGGAACTCTCTTACGGGGCAAGTCCGGAATTGCGGGCAACGCGGATCGAGACACGTCATCGTTTACTAACGACGGACGATGGAATTCTGATCATTCCGCTCGTTGGTTTACGCCGATACGTTCCGGATGCACAGACGTTCCTATCACACGTCAAACAAGTCAAACCGGGCGATATCTTGTCGATTCCAGACTTCGTCCAGGACTTAGTCGATGCGGGGTACGAGCGGACCGCAACCGTGACGACACCCGGTGAATTTGCTGTTCGCGGAAGTATCATTGATATCTATCCGCTCACGGTCGAACGTCCGTACCGGCTCGATCTATTTGATGAGGAAGTCGACTCGATCTATACATTCGATGCGGAGACCCAACGCTCGCTCGGTGTCGTCGCAGAAGCGTGTTTGATGCCAGCAGCCGAACACTTCGCAACGAAGGATCAGTTAAAGGAAGCGGGTGAAAAAGTCCGCCGTCTTTATGAGGCGACGAAAGAGCGCGTCCAAAGTACGGAAGTCCTCGCAGCACTCGAAGAAGGAATCGCTTACGACGTTGAGTTGTTAGAAAACGGCGATCAACCGAAACAGTTCGCGAAATATGCACCGATCCTCTACACGTCGACGTTACGTCAAGACGTGACGGGCAGTGTCTTAATCGTCGATGAAGTCGCACGGGTTGAAGAAGCGGCAGAAGTCCAGGATGCAGAAGAAGCGGAATGGATGGCATCGCTCATTGAACGCGGTCAAAGCGTCAGTGATTACATCCTGTCCGTTCCAATGGCACACGTCTTTGAAGGACAACCGTTGTTGTACCTCTCGCTGCTACCGACACGCCGGAGCGGGGTGCCGGAAAGTGCAGCGATCCATTTCAGCATCAAACCGATTGCGCCGTTTCATGGTCAGATGGAACGACTGAAGCAAGAAGTCGAACGGTATCGCCGTGCCGACATGTGGATGGTCTTCTTAGCGAGTAACCGGGAACGTGCTGAGCGGATGCGCCAAACGTTATCTGATTATGGGGTTGAAGCCTCGATCGTAACGAAAGAGGGTATCACCCGTGGTCAACCAGCGATTTTGATCGGTGGGATTCATGGTGGATTTGAAATGACGAATGCACGTCTCGTCGTCATCACGGAAGAGGAAGTCTTCAAACAACCGGCGCGTCGTCGAAAGCAGACGACGAAGTTGACGAATGCTGAACGAATCAAGAGTTATCAAGAGTTAAAGACAGGTGATTACGTCGTCCATATCCATCACGGGATTGGTCGGTACCATGGCATCAAGACGATTGATGTAGCTGGTAATCATCAGGATTATCTTCATCTGGTGTATGCAGGCGAGGATTCGTTGTACGTGCCTGTCGATCAAATCGACTTGATTCAAAAGTATGTCGGGGCTGAAGGAAAAGAACCAAAAATCTATAAACTCGGTGGGACGGAATGGAAAAAGGTCAAAGCGAAGGTCCAAAAATCGGTCGAAGATATCGCCGATGAGTTGATCAAACTCTATGCCGCTCGTGAAGCAGCTGTCGGTTTTGCTTTCCCGGAAGATGACGATAACATGCAAGCCTTTGAAGCCTCGTTCCCGTACGAGGAGACGGTCGATCAATTGCGATCGATTGCCGAGATCAAGAAAGACATGGAACGGCCGCGTCCGATGGATCGTCTGTTGTGTGGTGACGTCGGGTACGGAAAAACAGAAGTGGCGATTCGAGCGGCGTTCAAAGCAGTCATGGCTGGAAAACAAGTCGCGTTGCTCGTACCGACGACCGTTCTTGCACAACAGCACTACGAAACGATGCTTGAGCGATTCAGCGAATGGCCGATTCGAGTCTCGGTCATGAGTCGGTTCCGTTCACCGGCAGAGTTGAAGGCAACGAAACAAGGATTAAAAGAGGGAACAATCGATGTCGTCGTCGGAACACACCGTGTGCTTTCGAAAGATGTCCAGTTCGCTGATATCGGATTGTTGATCATTGATGAAGAGCAACGATTCGGTGTTAAACACAAGGAACGTCTGAAGCAGTTGAAGACGAACGTCGACGTCTTGACGTTGACAGCGACGCCGATTCCGCGGACATTGCACATGTCGATGATCGGGATTCGCGATCTTTCGGTCCTTGAGACGCCGCCTGAAAACCGTTACCCAGTCCAGACGTATGTCATGGAATACGACGGAATCGTCATGCGCGAAGCACTCGAACGGGAACTCGGACGTGGTGGACAAGCATTCTTCTTGTATAACCGTGTCGAAGGCATCGAGCGAAAGGCAGAAGAGATTCGCGCACTCGTACCGGAAGCGCGGATTGTCACGGCGCACGGGCGAATGACGGAAACCGAACTCGAAAGTCAGCTGATCGCTTTCTTCGAAGGAGATGCCGACGTCCTTGTCAGTACGACGATCATTGAGACAGGGATTGATATCCCGAACGTCAATACGTTGATCGTTCATGACGCCGATCAAATGGGCTTATCGCAGCTTTATCAATTACGTGGTCGTGTCGGTCGGTCAAGTCGCGTCGCCTACTCGTACTTTACGTACCGTCCGCAAAAACGATTGACGGAAGTGGCAGAGAGTCGTCTGCAAGCAATCAAGGAGTTCACGGAGCTCGGTAGCGGTTTTAAAATCGCAATGCGTGACTTGTCGATTCGTGGTGCCGGGAACTTACTCGGTTCGCAACAATCTGGCTTCATCGATTCCGTCGGTTTCGATCTCTATTCACAGATGCTCGCAGAAGCAGTCGAGGAGCGGAAAGAACGGATGAAAGGCAAAAAACGCGTTCAGAAATTCGTTCCTGAGTTCACGTTCAGTCTCGATGCCTATATTCCATCACACTATATGACGGACTCCGAGCTAAAAATCGAGTTTTATAAACGTTTGAAATATGTCGATACCGTCGATAGTCTCGAACAACTCGAAACAGAAATGCTCGAACGTTTCGGTGAGTTCCCAGATGAAGTCGCTCGTTTGATCCAGTTGACACGGATGCGCATTTTCGCTGAACGGGCACGTGTCGAGCGTGTTAAACAAACTGATCCGAAAATCGAGATCATCTTGTCGCTCCAATCGACACAACAACTCGATGTGGCGGACTTTGTCAAATGGACCGTTCCACTAGGACGTGGTCTTGGGATGGGACAACAAGAGCAGAAACTCGTCTTAACCCTGAACCGCAACAAACAGTCGACGCAACAGATGACGATGCAGGCAGAACAATTATTGGCGGAACTTGATCGCCGGCTTGTCGCGCGATGAATAAACGGACGATTGCGCAAGGCGCAGCATTACTTGCGATCTCTAGTTATATCTCAAAACTACTCAGCTTCTTTTACCGGATTCCGTATCAGAATCTCGCCGGTGACTTTGGATTGTATGTCTATCAGACCGTCTATCCGTTATTTGCGATTGCGGCAGCGCTCGGCATTTATGCGCTGCCCGTCATCGTGGCGAAGTTGACGCTTCACCATCCAGATGAGAAACGAGAAGTCCTTTGGTCGATTTTTTATGTCTTACTTGCGATGACGGTTTTCTTCGGTTTGCTCGGGTGGTGGATCGCCCCGACACTTGCCGGTTGGTTTGGGGACGACAAACTCGTCGTTCCCTTGCGTGCCGTCACGTGTACGTTTTATTTACTACCGGTCATTGCCGTCCTAAGAGGAATGTTTCAAGCAGATCTTGAGATGCGACCGACGGCCGTATCTCAAGTATCCGAAAATGCCGTTCGCGTCGGACTGTTGTTGCTCGTGACCTATATCGGGGTCTCGATGCAGGCGGATCCGTACTGGATTGGTGCGAGCGCTCATTTAACGGCGATCGGTGGCAGTGTGGTTTCGTTAGTCGTTTTGCTACGGTTTGCGAAAGGGAAAATCGGTCGTCCGGTATTTTCGAGCATTCATATAAGACGTGTCGGAAAGGTACTCGTGACAAGTGGCGTAGCAGTTAGTATCGCGTCACTGGCTTTATTGCTGATGCAATTGATTGATGGGTTGACGTTCGTCAATCTACTCGGTAATACGACGGAAACAAAAATCGAAAAAGGAATACTCGACCGCGGCTATCCGTTACTCCAATTCGCGATTTTGTTTGCGACGTCGATGAGTCTTGCGAGTGTGCCGTCGTTGTCAACTGCATACCGGAAACATGAACAGCAGATGATGCGTCAACAACTAGAGACGTTGCTCCGTTCAGGTCTATTGATCGCCGCTGCAGCAACGATCGGATTAATGGGTGTGATGCGTCCGCTCAATATTGCGTTATATCAAAATGATGAAGGAACAGTAGGGTTGATTTGGCTCGCGGCGACAGCGTTTGCAGCTTCGATTGCGATGATGATCGTCTCCTGTTTACAGTCAGTCGATGCCGAGAAATATGCGCTCGTTGGTGTTCTTGTCGGATTAGGGGCGAAGCTTGCTCTGAATCTCTATTTCATTCCCCGATATGGTATGATCGGGGCGGGTATGGCGACATTTGGCGGTTTTGCCGTCATGGCGGCAGCGCAGTGGATTTTATTGAACCGGAAGTTCGGTCGCGTATCAGCAGGAAACGCATTTTATCGACGACTGGTCTTACCTGTGCTCGCCATGGGCGTGTTTCTTTACCTGATCGAAACGTTCTTTCAGCTGTTTGAGCTTGAGACACGAATCGGTGCGGCACTCGAAGTCGGCGTCCTTGTCGTCGGTGGTGCCATCATTTATGGCAGCATGGCTTTACGCGTCCGTGCCTTATCAGAACAAGAGTGGGCATTATTGCCTTTAGGAGATAAGTTATATCAGATGTACCAACGTAGGAGGAGTATATGACACACCGAATTACGATCGTCGGCCTTGGCGTCGGCGAACTCGAACAATTGCCATTCGGCATCTATCGATTATTAAAAAATACGACACAACCCGTCTATTTGCGGACGATGGACCATCCAGTCGTTTCAGAACTTGCAGCAGAGGGAATGAACTTTACATCATTTGACTCGGTTTACGAACGACATAGCCGGTTTGAAGACGTATACACAGAAATCGTCGAGGAATTGCTTCGTCTTTCTGAAACAACAGACATCATCTATGCCGTTCCAGGTCATCCATTAGTCGCTGAGAGTACCGTACAACAGTTGTTGCAACGGACGGATAATGTCGATGTCGTAGGGGGACAAAGTTTTCTCGATCCAATGTTCGCAGCACTTGGTGTGGATCCGATTGAAGGATTCCAGTTACTTGATGCAACGGCGTTTGCCGTCGATGAAGCACAGATTCGTCAACATCTACTGATTGGACAAGTCTATGATGCGCTCGTCGCAGGTGATTTAAAGGTCCAGCTGATGGAACGGTATCCGGATGAACATCTGGTCAGGCTTGTCACGGCAGCAGGTACGAGTCAACAAACCGTTCAAACCGTACCGTTGTATGAACTCGATCATGTGACGACGCTCAGTAACTTAACGACAGTCTATGTCCCACCCGTTACGAACGAGCAGACGTTAAATCGTGACTTTGCGACATTAAAAGAGATTATTGCTCGTTTACGTGGTGAAGGCGGTTGTCCGTGGGATCAAGAGCAGACACATGAGTCCTTAAAACGACATTTAATCGAAGAATCTTACGAATTACTGGAAGCCATCGACCTTCAGGACGATAACTTAATGATAGAAGAGCTAGGAGACGTCCTCTTGCAGGTCATGCTCCATGCGCAAATTGGTCTCGATGAAGGCTATTTCGATATTCGAGACGTCATCGGGAGCGTCAGTGATAAGATGATTCGTCGGCATCCGCATGTTTTCGGGGAAACGACGGTCGATTCATCAGCAGACGTCGTCTCAAATTGGCAGGACATCAAAGCGCAAGAAAAACCAGAGCGAACTTCCTTGCTCGATGGTGTGACAAAAGGAACACCTGCCTTGATGCGGGCGGAAGATATTCAAAAGAAAGTGGCGAAAGTCGGTTTTGAATGGGAAGACGTCGAGGGGGCACTTGAAAAAGTGATCGAAGAGTTACGTGAATTGAAAGAAGCAACACCAGAAGAACGACTTGGGGAATTCGGAGACGTCCTATTTTCAATGACACTCGTCGGAAAATACCTCGGTCTATCGGCAGAAGAGGGATTACAACGAACGAATGATAAATTCATTCGCCGTTTTACACGAATGGAACAACTAGCGGATCGACCGCTCGTTGAGATGACGCTTGAAGAGCAAGATTTACTCTGGCATCAAGCGAAGCAGGAGGAACAGTCATGAGACTTGATAAATTTTTAAAAGTATCGCGTCTGATCAAACGACGGACGCTTGCTAAAGAAGTAGCCGATCAAGGTCGTATTACGATCAACGGTAATGTAGCGAAAGCAAGTAGCACCGTAGCAGCAGGGGACGAGATGACGATTCGGTTCGGAAATAAGATCGTCACAGTTGCGATATCAAGCATTAAAGAACATGCGAAAAAAGAAGAAGCGTCTGATATGTATGAGATTGTCCGTGAAGAAAAGGTGAATTCCGAAGAATCGATGTAATTTACCGGAAAAAGGAAGTATACTAAAGAGTGTCAGGGATGACCACTCAGAAAGAGGAGGGATGATATGCCAACACCGCTCGAATCAGGGCGTCAAACGCCAAAGATCAAGCCGCTCAATGACCGTAAGAAGCAGTTGAGTCAGAATGCCATCGAAAACCGTCGACGTCTCAAAAATCGCTTTTTCCTGTGTCTGACCGTCTTTTTGCTCATCTTTTCCCTCATGGGGTGGTCATACATGGAAAAACGGCAATTGATCGCAGAACAAAAACAATCGTTCCAAGTAGCCGAACAGGAGCAGGCAAAAGCAAAAAAAGAGACGGCTCGTCTAAAAGAAGAAATCAGTCGTCTCAATGATAAAGAATACGTGGCGAACTTAGCTCGGAGCGAGTTGCTCTATTCGAAAAAAGGGGAAACGATTTTCTACTTTTCACCTGAAGACTAATTGAAGGTTGCCGATTGATTGAAAAAAGAATGAATCACTCGTATAATAAGAAACGAATCAACTAAAAAGGAGCAATACAATTTATGTCGATTGAAGTAGGCAGCAAAGTGCAAGGGAAAGTAACAGGCATCACGAATTTCGGAGCGTTCGTTGAGTTACCAACAGGGAAAACTGGTCTTGTTCACATCAGTGAAGTGGCAGATTCTTATGTTAAGGACATCAATGATGTGTTAACGGTTGGTCAAGAAATCACCGTTAAAGTCTTAAGTGTTGAAAACGATGGTAAGATTGGTCTTTCCATCAAAAAAGCCGTCGATCGTCCAGAAGGTGAACGCCCACGTCCAGCACGTCAGTTCGATCGTGGACCACGTCCAGCGGGACAAGATCGCGGACCACGTTCGTTCGATAACAAAGGACCACGTGGAGGCGGTAATCGTGGAGGCTTCAACAAAGGTGGCCGTAACACACCACCACCGCGCAAAGAACAATCGTTCGATACGTTGATGTCTAGTTTCCTGAAAGATAGTGAAGATCGTCTTGCTACATTGAAACGTCAAACGGATTCAAAACGTGGCGGGCGCGGCGCAAAACGTCAATAACTTGCTGACCTGTTCTTTATAAGAATAGAGATGGAATGACGCTGTTCATTCCATCTTTTATTTTTTTGAAATTATTTTTATAAAAAGCGTTGACTTTCATTTGACCTGCCCGTATTATAGAAAATGTGCTTAAGACGCACGAGTTAAAAATATGGCGGTGTAGCTCAGCTGGCTAGAGCGTACGGTTCATACCCGTGAGGTCGTGGGTTCGACTCCCTCCGCCGCTACCATATTTTTTTGGCCCGTTGGTCAAGCGGTTAAGACACCGCCCTTTCACGGCGGTAACACGGGTTCGAATCCCGTACGGGTCATTCTCAAAAAGCTATCTCTATTATATAGAGATAGCTTTTTTTAGGTTTTAATAGAAAGGGGTGAAGTCGTCATGGAAAATGTACCGTTCGAACCGCTCCTAGTCGGAGTGTCTGGGGGATGTGACTCAATGGTACTCGTGGATCGGTTGTACCGAGAAGGGTATGACATTGCAATTGCGCATGTGCATCATGGATTACGAAAAGCTTCCGACGAAGAAGCACGTTTTATCAAAGACTGGGCAACTACTCGCAAGATTTCGTTTTTCATGACGCGCTTAGACTGGACAGGACGAACGAGCTCGCAGGCAGCTTGTCGAGAAGCACGGTATTCGTTTTTTGAACGCATCATGGAAGAAACAGGACGCTCGCGTCTTGTTCTCGCGCATCATCAGGATGATCAAATCGAAACGCTACTGATTCAGCTCGTTCGAGGAGAAGCGCAAGTTGATGGCATTCCTGTCATCCGTCCGTTTGGTAACGGCTGGTTACACCGACCGTTACTACATGAATCGAAGCAAGCATTACTCGATTATGCATGGCAACATGAGGTACCGTGGCGAGAGGATGCATCAAATGCAGAAACGACCTATCTACGAAATCAAATCCGACATACGATTCTTCCCCCGTTAAAAGACATTCGTCCAGGTTTTGAACAGGCAACAGCTGCTGCGGCACATGCGCGTCAGCACATCATGCGTGAGCAGGCGACATTCGTCGCCACCTATCTCGATCGATGCAAAGAGGAGAACGGAATTCCCATCGCACGTATTTTAGAATTGCCGACGGATTTACAACGGCTCGTCTTGCCGACGTTAACGGGTGAAACCTTTTCTTCCGAAACGATTCGTCACTTTGTTACATGGCTTCGGGTGGATAAGGGCTCGGACGAAGTGTATTATGGAAACTGGAGGATGCGACGTGCATATGGCTTTTTGATGCAAGATCGTGTGATGCGGTCAATGAATGACGATTTACCGTTTCAAGTAGGGGAGAATTTGGGAACGTATCATTATGGTGAACAAATGGTTCGCTTCTCAATTGGAACACACGGTATCCCACTGGACGCGATTGCGTTTCCGTTGACGGTACGTCCGCCATGTCCGGGAGATCGGATTCAGCTTGCTGTTGGTTCGAAAAAAGTCAGTCGAATTCTAATTGATGCGAAGGTTCCACGTTATCTCCGGGAACAGGTGCCGGTCGTCGTCGATGCAAATGGAGTGATTTTAGCCGTCATTGGACATCGAATTGCAATATTCGGGTCATTTGAACTCCTCGCAAAATCTTATTTAATGATAGAATGGTAATGTAGTGTTTATTATGGAGGAGGAATACCTAGCATGACCTTGATGAACGATATGGAAAAAGTACTGATTTCAGAAGAAGAGATCCAAAATAAAGTGGGCGAACTCGCCGGCGAACTGACAGCGGATTATCACGATCGTTTTCCGTTGCTTGTGTGTGTCTTAAAAGGCGCCATGCCTTTCATGTCCGACCTTGTCAAAAAGATGGATATGCACCTTGAAATGGACTTCATGGACGTTTCAACGTATCACGGTGGGACAACATCAACAGGTGAAGTCAAGATTGAAAAAGATTTGAACACATCGGTAGAAGGACGCGACATCTTGATTGTCGAAGATATCATTGACAGCGGATTGACGCTTGGTTACCTCGTAGACCTCTTCAAGTACCGGAAAGCGAAGTCCGTTAAAATCGTGACATTGCTCGACAAACCGACGGGACGGAAGAATGACTTGCAAGCAGATTACAGCGGCTTCGTTATTCCACACGAATTCGTTGTCGGCTATGGTCTCGATTACGAAGAGAAGTACCGTAACCTTCCGTACGTAGGTGTCTTGAAACCTGCAGTCTACGGCGGCTAATTATTTTTAATCTCGTCTGTCCCATGATAAGATGAAACCAATTACAAAGCGCGCCCTGTCGCGCCAGGATTCGTATTCATCCACTAGAAAAACGAGATGGATGCGGAGAGGAGGCATAAGATGAACCGAGCAGTGAAGAATACCCTCGTGTTTGGGGTCATTTTTCTAGCTTTGATCTTGTTTCTGCAATACTTGCAGAGTCCAGTGAACAAAAGCAAAGAAATCAATTACACACAGTTTGTCGAGTCTGTTGAAAAAGGTGAAATCAAGACGGCTACCTTCCAATATGAAGGGCAGACGTATAATGTGACAGGAGATTTGCGTGAAAAAGATTCGACGTATGAGACGGTCGTACCGGCTGTTGATACGGAATTGACGGATCTCTACACGCAACTCAGAAGCCAAGGAGTCAAAATGGACTTTAAGGCAGCAGAAACGAATGGTGGTTGGATCGCGTTGCTAACGACGATCGTTCCATTCATCATCATCTTCATCCTCTTCTTCTTCTTGATTAATCAAGCGCAAGGTGGCGGTGGTGGCGGTCGCGTCATGAACTTCGGTAAATCGAAGGCACGCCTCTATGATACAGAGAAGAAAAAGATTACGTTTGACGATGTAGCCGGTGCAGACGAAGAGAAACAAGAACTCGTCGAAGTCGTCGAATTCTTAAAAGATCCACGTAAATTCGCGAAGCTCGGCGCCCGTATTCCAAAAGGGGTCCTCCTCGTAGGTCCTCCAGGTACAGGTAAAACGTTGCTCGCACGTGCCGCAGCTGGTGAAGCTGGCGTACCATTCTTCTCGATTTCAGGTTCTGACTTCGTTGAGATGTTCGTCGGTGTCGGGGCATCACGTGTCCGTGACTTGTTCGAAAACGCGAAGAAAAATGCACCATGTATCATCTTCATCGATGAAATCGATGCTGTCGGTCGTCAACGGGGCGCAGGTCTCGGTGGTGGACACGATGAGCGTGAGCAGACATTGAACCAACTTCTCGTTGAGATGGATGGATTCAGTGAAAACGAAGGTATCATCATGATCGCAGCAACGAACCGTGCTGATATTCTCGACCCTGCGTTACTCCGTCCAGGTCGTTTTGACCGTCAAATCACGGTTGACCGTCCAGATGTTGTCGGTCGTGAAGCAGTCTTGAAAGTTCACGCACGGAACAAACCGCTTGATTCGACAGTTGATTTGAAAGCCATCGCGCAACGAACACCTGGATTCTCAGGTGCGGATCTTGAAAACCTTCTGAACGAAGCAGCACTTGTTGCGGCTCGATCAGACCGTGATAAAGTTTCGATCGTTGATCTCGAAGAAGCGATTGACCGTGTTATCGCTGGACCAGCGAAGAAGAGCCGGATTATCTCGCCGAAAGAGAAAAAGATTGTCGCATGGCACGAAGCAGGACATACGATTATCGGTGTCACGCTCGACGATGCGGATGAAGTACACAAAGTAACAATCGTTCCTCGCGGTAACGCAGGTGGATATGTCGTCATGTTGCCAAAAGAAGATCGTTACTTCATGACGAAGCCGGAACTCGAAGACAAGATTACTGGATTGCTCGGTGGTCGTGTTGCAGAGGACATCGTCTTCGGAGAAGTCTCGACTGGGGCAAGCAATGACTTCCAGCGTGCAACAGGTCTTGCACGGAAAATGGTCATGGAGTTCGGGATGAGTGAAAAACTCGGACCACTTCAATTCGGATCTGGTCAAAGCGGTAACGTCTTCCTCGGTCGTGATTTCCAAAACGAACAGAACTACTCGGATGCGATTGCACACGAGATCGATACGGAAATCCAAGCGATCATCAACCGCTGTTACCAAAAAGCGAAAGATATCCTGACTGAGAAACGCGATCAGCTCGACTTGATTGCAACGACGTTGCTTGAAGTTGAAACACTCGATCAAAAACAAATTCACCATCTTTTAGAGACAGGCGAATACAAAAAACATGAACCAGAAGCAACGACTCCAAAAGCAGAAGAGAAAGCACCGGAATCAACAGATGTAACTGTTGATCAACCGACAGAGTCTCCAACGCAAATGGGTTCAGTCGTTGACGAAGGAAAAAATGTAGATACGGACACACCAGATACGCCGCGCCGCGACGATCAAGTGTAAGCCGAAGAGAACGGATTCGATGATTATCGAATCCGTTCTTTTTTGTTGCAGAACGAGCGAATACACATCTGTAGGTGTGTCTATACGAGCATGGTATAATCACAACGTATATCATTCCTATCGTGCAGAATTGGAATGAAGAGAAGAATGAAAATCGAGAAGAAGCGGGGAAATAAGCAAATGATTTTAGTCATCGATGTCGGAAATACGAATATCGTCTTAGGTGTCTATCAAGGACAAGAGTTGATTGAGCATTGGCGGATTGCGACAGACCGGACACGTACGACGGACGAATACGGTATGCTCGTCAAGGCGTTGTTCCGCGACGCAGAGCTAAACGTGGAAGAAGTTGAGGGAATCGTGTTATCATCTGTCGTACCCCCCGTCGTGTTTCCACTCGAAAACATGTGTGTGCGTTACTTCAAACGTCGTCCATTCTTGATTGGACCAGGAATTAAGACAGGACTTGATTTAAAAGTCGACAATCCACGTGAAGTGGGAGCCGATCGAATCGTTAATGCAGTAGCGGCGACGGCGAAATACGAGGGACCGATGATCATCGTCGATTTTGGAACAGCAACGACGTATTGTTACATCGATGCACAAAAACGGTATTACGGTGGCATCATCTCACCAGGTGTGATGGTTGCGACCGAGGCACTCTATAATAAGGCAGCAAAATTACCACGAATCGAAATTGCGAAGCCACAGTCAGCGATTGGACGGAATACGATCCATGCGATGCAGTCGGGAACGTATTTCGGATACGTGGCGCAGGTAGACGGACTCGTCCACCGGATGAAAGACGAAATGGGTGAAGCGAAGGTCATTGCGACCGGCGGCTTAGCCCGATTAATTAGCGAGGAATCCACGATGATTGAAGTCGTCGATCCATTCTTGACGTTAGATGGATTACGGATTATCTACGAACGAAATAAGTGAGGGAATCAAGATGAAACGTGAAGAATTATTAGCACAATTAAAAGATGACTATTTAGTACGGGCGTTAGGCTTCAACGGTGAAGTCCGTGCGTTTGCAATCCGTTCGACAAAAACGGTCTATGAAGCACAACTCCGCCACCAAACGACACCTGTCGTCACAGCAGCACTCGGTCGCACACTGACGATCGGTGCGATGATGGGAACGATGCAAAAAGGAGATACACGTGTCACGCTGAAAGTGGAAGGTGATGGACCAATCGGGAAAATCATCGTCGATGCGGACGCAAAAGGTGTCGTTCGTGGATACGTCAGTCGTCCACGTGTCGAGATGGATACGTACGTCAATGCAGACGGTCTGACGAAATTAAAAGTCGGTGAAGCAGTCGGTCGCGGAAACATCTCTGTCATTAAAGACCTCGGACTACGTGACTTCGTCGGTGGTCAGTCACCGATTCAAACAGGTGAGATCAGTGAAGACTTCACGTATTACTTCGCAGTATCGGAACAAAGCCCATCAGTCGTCGGCGCAGGTGTACTAGTTTATCCGGAAGACGAATCGGTCATCGCAGCAGGCGGATTGATCGTTCAGTTGATGCCAGGTGCATCGGAAGAGACGATTTCAGCGCTTGAAAAACGTGTTGCAGCGCTTAAACCAATCTCGATTCTCGTTGGTGAAGAAAAAACACCAGAAGAGATGCTCGAACTCGTTCTCGGTGACTATGAGCACCTCGACACGATCCCGGTCTCATTCGAATGTACGTGTGACCGTGAAAAGTTAGCGACAGCAATCATCGCACTCGGTCCAGATGAGATCCAAGCAATGATTGATGAAGATGGCGGCGCGGAAGCTGTTTGTCACTTCTGTTCAGAGCATTATCACTATGATGTTCCAGAATTAGAGGAACTTCGCGAAAAATCACTCGAAAGAGCATAAGAGGGATCTGATATGGGGAATGTACAACCTAAGTACTTGTGGATGTTGATCTTCATCTTAATGTTGACGAATTTCATGACCGGTGCTTACGCCTTCATGGGTGAGCTCCCGAAAGTCGATTCTCCTAAAATCGTTCAGGATAGTATCGGTGGTCCGCTTGAGGATGTCGTTGCTGAAGTCGGTGATGAAAAGATCACGCGAGCGATGGTTTATCAGACGATGCGGACGGAGCAGGAGAAGCAGACGATTGATCGGTTGATTCAAGAAGCGGTCGAACGCCAGACGAAAGATGGAAAAAAGCCGGAAGTCAAACGCTTTGATTGACAGATTTCATCCAATCCGCTGATAATTAGTCTATCGGATTACTTGGAATTCAAGCGGTTCACTAATGAGGAGGAATGGTCATGCGTATTGCGAATTCAGTACTAGATTTAGTCGGTCGAACGCCGATCGTCAAGTTACATCATCTAACGGGTTCTGAGGATGCAGATGTTTATCTGAAACTGGAGTACATGAATCCTGGGTCAAGCGTAAAAGACCGGATTGCCTTATCAATGATCGAGGCAGCGGAAGAAGCGGGTCAACTCAAAGAAGGCGACACGATCATCGAGCCGACGAGTGGTAACACAGGAATTGGGCTTGCGATGGTTGCTTCGGCGAAAGGATATCGCGCCATCCTCGTTATGCCTGAAACGATGAGCATGGAGCGGCGGACGTTGCTTCGCGCCTATGGTGCAGAATTGATTCTGACACCAGGTCCTGAAGGAATGAAGGGTGCGATTGCTCGCGCGACAGCGGAAGCGGAAGAGCACGGTTACTTCATGCCACAACAGTTCAATAACGGTGCCAATCCAGTCGTCCACGAAAAAACGACAGGTCCTGAAATCGTCGAAGCGTTCGAAGGCATGCAACTTGATGCATTCATCGCAGGTATTGGAACAGGTGGAACAATCACGGGTGCTGGGAAAGTGTTACGCGATGCTTTCAAAGGAATCGAAATCATTGCCGTCGAACCAACGGATTCACCAGTCTTATCTGGTGGTAAACCAGGACCGCATAAATTGCAGGGAATCGGTGCTGGGTTCGTACCGTCGATTCTCGATACAGACATTTATGATGGTGTCGAGCAAATCACGACGGAAGAAGCATTCGATCACGCACGTCGAGCAGCGAAGACGAACGGTATCTTAGGTGGTATCTCGTCAGGTGCTGCGATTGCGGCAGCGCTCAAGACAGCAAAACGCCTTGGAAAAGGAAAAAATGTCCTCGCGATCATTCCTTCGAACGGTGAGCGGTACTTAAGTACACCACTGTATCAAGTCGAGGAAGAAGCAGATCAATCAAAATAATCAACAGCACGTACACGGAAGTCATTCGGCTTCCGTGTACTTTTTTGCGTATAATGAGAGCAGAATAGTGTGAAGTGGGGGACGCGCATGCGACAGACGAAATATAAAGCAGTACCATGGACAAAAGAGCAATTCTATAATCGCTACGTGGAGCAGACGACCGGAGCAACCGGGCACGTTTGGCTTGAAAGTGGTCGGATCGGACGCTATACGATGGCCGCCATCCGTCCTGTCGGATATATTCGTACGAAGGACGGGATAACGACGATCGAGACAGAGGGAAAAGTCGAAACATCGACTGCGAATCCATTTGATGTCCTCGAACAGCTCCGAGTCGAACGTGAATCTGTTCGACCTGTCGGCATGCCACCGTTCTTTGGTGGATTTGCCGGATACGTCAGTTATGATGCCGTCCGTTATTTAGAGAAGTTACCTGTTCAGGCAGTAGACGATCTTCAGACGCCGGATTTATCATTCTACTGGTACGATGAAGTCGCTGTGTTTGATGAGGAGACAAAGCAATTGTTCATTGCCGTGACACGTGACACAGCAGAAGAAGCGGCGCGTGTCCTTGAAACAGAAATCGCGCGTTGGTGTATCGAGACAGCGACGCCTCAGTTTACAGCGACCGGTTCATCCGGTGAGCGAGAACGAGCTTTCGGACAGGAAGCGTTCATGACAGCAGCGCACCGAATTAAATCGTATATTGAGGACGGTGACGTCTTCCAAGTCAATTTGTCCGTCCGTCAACAAGAACCGCTCGGGACGACGCCGGAACATCTGTATGATGTATTACGACAGGTCAATCCTTCACCCTATATGGGTTACTTTGCTGACGAGGATTTAACACTCGTGTCGGCATCGCCAGAATTGCTTGTCGAAAAAATCGGTGACGATCTGTCGACGCGTCCGATTGCGGGAACACGTCCGCGAGGGAAGGATGAAGCAGAGGACTTACGGCTTGCGAAAACTTTACTCGATAACGAAAAAGAACGAGCGGAGCATGTCATGCTCGTTGATTTAGAGCGGAACGATTTAGGGCGTGTCAGTCGTTATGGTACAGTTCATGTCGATGAGCTAATGGTGATCGAGAAATACTCCCATGTTCAGCACATCGTATCGAACGTCAGAGGACAAGTGGCGCCGGAACATTCCGGAAGTCAAGTGCTCGCTGCAATGTTCCCAGGTGGAACGATCACCGGAGCACCAAAAATTCGGACGATGGAAATCATCGAGGAACTAGAACCGGTCCGACGCGGCATCTATACTGGATCGCTTGGCTTCATCAGCTGGGCAGATGATGTCATCTTCAACATCTTGATTCGGACACTCGTTGCAAAAGACGGGATGGCATATGTCCAAGCAGGTGCTGGAGTCGTCACGGATTCCGATGCGGCACGTGAATACGAGGAGTCACTTAGTAAAGCAAAAGCATTATGGGTAACAAAAGAAACGGCGGAGGGAACACGATGATTGTACTGATTGATAACTATGATTCATTTACGTATAACTTAGTCCAGTATTTCGGTGAACTCGGACAAGACATTCGTGTGTTTCGCAACGACGCGATTACACTTGAAGAAATCGAAGCGTTACGTCCGGATCACCTCGTCATCTCGCCCGGTCCGTGTACACCGAATGAAGCAGGGATTAGTTTAGAAGCGATTGCTTACTTTGCTGGGAAGGTACCGATTTTAGGAGTCTGCTTAGGTCATCAAGCGATCGGACAAGTATTTGGTGGGAAAGTCATTCGAGCGAAGGAATTAATGCACGGGAAAGTCTCATCGCTTACGCATGACGGACAAGGGATGTTTGAACAAATCCCGCAAGCAACACCGGTGACACGTTATCATTCACTCGTCATTGAACGCGAGACGTTTCCGGAAGTGCTCGAAGTAACAGCAGTAGCAGGTGGAGAGATCATGGCACTTCGTCACCGGACGTTACCGATTCACGGTGTGCAGTTCCATCCAGAAGCGATTTTGACGCGAGACGGCAAACAGATGTTAAAAAATTTCTTGGAGTTGACGCATTATGTATCTCTGGCATGACGGAACCATTAAACGAGAAGAAGAGGTAAGAATCTCACCACTCGATCACGGATACGTCTACGGGATGGGTGTATTTGAGACGTTTCGGACCTATAGCGGACATCCGTTTTTATTCGATGATCATATCGAACGCTTACGGATGAGTTGTATTGCGCTCGGGATCCAACTAGCATATGACCGGGAAGCGTTGCGGCAAGCGATCCAAGATTTATATGAAGCATATGATGCGAACGATTTATACATTCGCTTGAACGTCTCGGCTGGTCCGCGTGAGATTGGGTTATCAATTGATCCTTACGACACGCCGACTGTCTTAATCTATGCAAAACCGATCGCTCCACGAAAGCGGGCAGAACGTGCACTCGAAACGATTCGTTTGCCACGGAGTACGCCGGAGACGACATATCGTCTGAAGTCACATCATTACATGAATAATTTAGTAGCGAAACGTCAACTGTTCAATCCAGAAGCGGAAGGGCTGTTCTTAACGAAAGAAGGTCATGTGTGCGAGGGGATTACATCCAATATCTTTTGGCGTTACGGGAGCACATGGTATACGTCACCGCTTGAGACCGGAGCACTGAACGGGATTACGCGTCAGTTTTTGATGCAACATCTACCGGTCGAGGAACGTCTAGCTTATTTACCGCAACTCGAAGAAGCAGATGAGATCATCTATACGAACTCTGTTCAGGAAGCGGTCGCGATCTCGTCACTCGATGGGCGCCCCTTCCCCGGAATAAATGGAACAGGATATGCGCAGATCATGGAACTGTTTGATCAATCCGTTGAACATGTGACAACAAGGAGGAAACAACAATGACCTACATCATGGGTATTTTAAATGTAACACCGGACTCCTTCTCTGATGGTGGACAATATGTTGACGTCGAGCAAGCGGTGCGCCAAGCACGCCAGTTAGTCGCGGATGGAGCGGATGCGATCGATGTCGGTGGAGAATCGACGCGTCCGGGTGCGGCGTTCGTATCGGTCGAAGAAGAACTCGCACGTGTCATACCAGTGATCAAGCGCATCAAACGGGAATTGAATGTGCTCGTTTCGATTGATACGTATAAACCCGTCGTCGCGGAAGCCGCTATTGAAGCAGGAGCAGATATCATCAATGATGTCTGGGGCTCGAAGTGGGGTGATCGTTCGATGGTCGACGTGGCAGCGCGACATCGTGTTCCAATCATTTTGATGCATAACCGGGAGACGGCGCATGGACCGGATATGCTCGCGGAAGTCCGAGCTGACCTTGAGGAGTCGATCCGATTGGCGAAACAGGCAAATGTCGCGGAAGAACATATTTGGCTCGATCCGGGAATTGGTTTCATGAAGACGCACGAAGAGAACTTGTATTTGATGCGTCACCTGTCGATCGTAACGGACTTTGGTTATCCGGTTTTACTCGGCACATCCCGTAAATCGATGATCGGACTTGCACTTGGACTACCGACGGAAGAACGACTAGAAGGAACGATCGCGACGGTCTGTTATGGCATTCAACAAGGATGCGACTGGATGCGTGTGCATGACGTGAAAGAAGTCAAACGGGCAGCGCAGATGATGGACATCATGTTGGCAGCGACGAAGGGGGAATAACGATGGATCGAATTCATGTCACCGGGATGCGTTTTTATGGATACCACGGTGTATTCGCAGAAGAGACAAAACTGGGTCAACGCTTTAATGTCGACTTATCGATCGGACTTGCATTGGCAGAAGCCGGTCGAACAGATGATTTGACGAAAAGCGTCAATTACGCTGAATTGTATGAAGCGACGAAACGTGTCGTCGAAGGAGAACCGCTCCAACTCGTCGAAGCCTTGGCGGATCGTATTGCTAAAGCCGTCTTTGCATTAGACGAACGGATTGAAGAAGCATCAATTAAAGTCATCAAACCGGATCCACCGATTGCCGGGCACTATGAACATGTGGCGGTCGAGATCAATCGACTCCGGGAGGATTATGTATGAAGTACGCGTATATTGCACTTGGTTCAAACATTGGTGATAAAGCGGCTCATTTAAGAGCGGCGGTTGCGCATCTGAGAGCATTACCGTCTGTGCACGATGTTCAAGCTTCATCGATTTATGAAACAGTACCGGTCGGTTATCTCGATCAGGATTTATTCTATAACATGGTCGTCGCGATTCAAACGACGGACGATGCCGATGTATTGCTCGGACGATTGCAGGAAATCGAACAGCTTGAAGGACGCAAGCGCCTATTTAAAAATGGACCGCGGACGCTCGACTTAGATATTTTGCTGTATGCGGAAGAACAAATTGATTTAGAAGGATTAACCGTTCCGCATCCACGGATGCAAGAGCGGGCGTTCGTCCTCGCGCCATTACGTGAACTTGCTGCAGAACAAATCGTTCCTGGTCTTGGACAAAGTGTCGAGCAGCTGTATGAGCAGTTACCAGAGTCGGAACGAAACGGTGTGCGACGGTTAGGTGGTCTTTTAGAAGCGGAGGAACAGTAATGGAATGGAACATTGGTGATATCAAATTAAAAAATCAGGTCATCTTGGCACCGATGGCAGGCGTCTGTAATCCGGCGTTTCGTTTGATCGCAAAAGAATTCGGTGCAGGACTTGTCTGTGCCGAGATGGTCAGCGATAAGGGAATCTTGTACGAGAACGAACGGACGCTTCAGATGCTCTATGTCGATGAACGCGAAAAACCACTCAGTCTTCAAATCTATGGTGGTTCAAAAGAGACGCTTGTTCAAGCCGCGCAATATGTCGAGGCGAACACGAATGCCGATATCATTGATATCAATATGGGATGTCCGGTCCCGAAAGTCACGAAGAGTGATGCCGGAGCAAAATGGCTACTTGATCCAGGTAAGGTCTATGAGATGGTCCATGCGGTGACGCAAGCAATCGATAAACCAGTAACAGTCAAGATGCGGACCGGGTGGGACAGTCATCACATCTATTGTGTGGATAACGTCAAAGCAGCAGAAGCAGGTGGCGCGAAGGCAGTTGCCATTCACGGACGGACACGTTCGCAAAAATATGAAGGTGTCGCAGACTGGAACATCATCGGTGAAGCAAAAAAAGCGGTCAATATTCCAATCATCGGAAACGGGGATGTTCAAACCCCACAAGATGCCAAACGAATGATTGATGAGATTGGTGTCGACGGTGTTATGATCGGACGGGCAGCACTCGGTAATCCATGGATGCTGTATCAGACAATCCAGTACCTTGAATCAGGAACGCTTCCGCCAGAACCAACAGCACGCGAGAAGATTGATATTTGTCTTTTACATGCTACGCGTTTAGTCGCTTTAAAAGGAGAAGAACTCGCAGTACGCGAAATGCGGACACATGTCGCGTGGTACTTGAAAGGGATGAAAGGAAACGGTCGTGTGCGCAACGCGTTATTCAATATCGAGACGCACGACGGACTCGTTGAACTCTTACAGCAGTACTTACAAACGCTCGAAGAAGACGTAGCATATGCCTAACAGGTAAAGTATAGTCGGACAGAGTTGTTTTGTGGTACGCTAGTTGCATTGAAGATGAGCGTATCGGTTTTCTAAAGGGCTGTCGGTCATTCCGGCAGCTTTTTATTCGAGGGAATCGTCGTGAACCATTATTAAAAGGAGTGAAGACAGTGAGTCAGGATATGGAAATGAACGATCAAATGCAGGTGCGTCTCGGTAAGATGAACGCCATGCGTGAACAAGGTCTCGATCCATTCGGCGCACGTTTTGAACGTTCGACGGATACCGCGAGCATTCGTGCATCATTTGGTGAACATACAAAAGAAGAATTGGCTGAACTGAAACCGGAAGTAGCGATCGCAGGTCGTGTCATGACGACGCGTCGTAAAGGGAAGGTTGGCTTTACGAACGTTCAGGATGTTCAAGGTCAAATTCAGTTGTATGTCCGTAAAGATGATGTTGGGGAAGATGCCTATGAAATTTATAAGACATGTGACTTAGGTGACATCGTCGGAATTCAAGGATACGTGTTTAAGACAAATGTTGGTGAACTCTCTGTTCACGTCACAGCATTTACGTTATTAACAAAAGCACTACGTCCACTTCCAGATAAATATCACGGATTAAAAGATATCGAACAACGTTATCGTCAGCGTTACCTCGACCTCATTACAAACCAAGAATCACGTGAGACATTCATCGCACGTAGTAAAGTCATTCGCGGTATTCGTCAATATCTTGATAACTTAGGATACTTGGAAGTCGAAACACCAATGTTGCATACGATCGCGGGTGGAGCGTCGGCTCGTCCGTTCATCACGCATCATAATGCACTCGACATGACGCTTTACATGCGGATTGCGATTGAACTCCATTTGAAACGTTTGATCGTCGGTGGACTTGAGAAAGTCTACGAAATCGGTCGCGTGTTCCGTAATGAAGGAATCTCAACGCGTCATAACCCAGAATTTACGATGATCGAACTCTATGAAGCGTATGCGGACTATAAAGACATCATGAATTTAACAGAGAACCTGATTGCTCATGTTGCGCAAGAAGTACTCGGTACGACTCAAGTCACTTATGGAGAAGACATCATTGATCTATCTGTGGGTTGGAAACGTGCGCACATGGTTGATCTCGTTAAAGAAGCAACAGGTGTCGACTTCTTTGAACAGATTTCAAATGAACGTGCTCTTGAACTCGCGCGTGAGCATGGTGTTGAGGTCCAGTCGCATATGACGACAGGACACATTCTAAATGAATTCTTCGAGCAAAAAGTAGAAGAAACATTAGTTCAACCAACATTCGTCTATGGTCATCCTGTTGAAGTATCACCATTAGCGAAGAAAAATCCTGAAGATCCACGCTTTACGGATCGCTTTGAATTATTCATCGTCCGTCGTGAACATGCGAATGCCTTCACGGAGTTGAACGATCCAATCGATCAACGTGAACGGTTCGAAGCGCAACTTGTCGAGAAAGAAGCCGGTAACGATGAAGCGCATGAAATGGATACAGACTTCATTGAAGCACTCGAATATGGTATGCCGCCAACAGGTGGTCTTGGAATCGGGATCGATCGTCTCGTCATGTTATTGACGAACGCACCATCGATTCGTGATGTGTTACTCTTCCCAACGATGCGTCACCAACAAAATTAATGAATGAAGCTCCGTTCTTTCTATACTGTATAGAAGGAACGGGGCGTTCTTTTTGAAGAGAACGTAAGCATAATCAAGTTGAAAAACGGGTAAATAAAAGTTTTTAAATGTTTTTCTAATAAAACGCTTGTACGATTCGAAAAGCCATGGTATATTACTTCTTGTGCCGCGAATGGTCGTGACACACAAAAATAAATATCAAAAAAGTTGTTGACAATCGAGTTGATAACTTGGTAAGATATTAAAGTCGCTGAAAACGACACGACGAACTTTGAAAACTGAACGATGAGGCAAAAATCGTATTCTACGGAATACAAAAACGAATGAAGCGCAAGCTTCGTCAATCGTGACTTCGGTCACACAACGAGCAAGTCAAACACTTCATGGAGAGTTTGATCCTGGCTCAGGACGAACGCTGGCGGCGTGCCTAATACATGCAAGTCGAGCGCAGGAAACTGACGGAACTCTTCGGAGGGAAGGCAGTGGAATGAGCGGCGGACGGGTGAGTAACACGTAAGGAACCTGCCTCAAGGATTGGGATAACTCCGAGAAATCGGAGCTAATACCGGATAGTTCAACGGACCGCATGGTCCGCTGATGAAAGGCGCTCCGGCGTCACCTTGAGATGGCCTTGCGGTGCATTAGCTAGTTGGTGGGGTAACGGCCCACCAAGGCGACGATGCATAGCCGACCTGAGAGGGTGATCGGCCACACTGGGACTGAGACACGGCCCAGACTCCTACGGGAGGCAGCAGTAGGGAATCTTCCACAATGGACGAAAGTCTGATGGAGCAACGCCGCGTGAGTGATGAAGGTTTTCGGATCGTAAAACTCTGTTGTAAGGGAAGAACACGTACGAGAGGTAATGCTCGTACCTTGACGGTACCTTACGAGAAAGCCACGGCTAACTACGTGCCAGCAGCCGCGGTAATACGTAGGTGGCAAGCGTTGTCCGGAATTATTGGGCGTAAAGCGCGCGCAGGCGGCCTTTTAAGTCTGATGTGAAAGCCCCCGGCTCAACCGGGGAGGGCCATTGGAAACTGGAAGGCTTGAGTACAGAAGAGAAGAGTGGAATTCCACGTGTAGCGGTGAAATGCGTAGAGATGTGGAGGAACACCAGTGGCGAAGGCGACTCTTTGGTCTGTAACTGACGCTGAGGCGCGAAAGCGTGGGGAGCAAACAGGATTAGATACCCTGGTAGTCCACGCCGTAAACGATGAGTGCTAGGTGTTGGGGGGTTTCCGCCCCTCAGTGCTGAAGCTAACGCATTAAGCACTCCGCCTGGGGAGTACGGCCGCAAGGCTGAAACTCAAAGGAATTGACGGGGACCCGCACAAGCGGTGGAGCATGTGGTTTAATTCGAAGCAACGCGAAGAACCTTACCAACTCTTGACATCCCATTGACCGCTTGAGAGATCAAGTTTTCCCTTCGGGGACAATGGTGACAGGTGGTGCATGGTTGTCGTCAGCTCGTGTCGTGAGATGTTGGGTTAAGTCCCGCAACGAGCGCAACCCCTATCCTTAGTTGCCAGCATTTAGTTGGGCACTCTAGGGAGACTGCCGGTGACAAACCGGAGGAAGGTGGGGATGACGTCAAATCATCATGCCCCTTATGAGTTGGGCTACACACGTGCTACAATGGACGGTACAAAGGGCAGCGAGACCGCGAGGTGGAGCCAATCCCATAAAGCCGTTCCCAGTTCGGATTGCAGGCTGCAACTCGCCTGCATGAAGTCGGAATCGCTAGTAATCGCAGGTCAGCATACTGCGGTGAATACGTTCCCGGGTCTTGTACACACCGCCCGTCACACCACGAGAGTTTGCAACACCCGAAGCCGGTGAGGTAACCGCAAGGAGCCAGCCGTCGAAGGTGGGGTAGATGATTGGGGTGAAGTCGTAACAAGGTAGCCGTATCGGAAGGTGCGGCTGGATCACCTCCTTTCTAAGGAAAACGTCCCTTACGGGACATGCCCATCGTTCAGTTTTGAGAGCTCGTCTCTCACGTCTCGAAAGAGACACTCGCACCTTGAAAACTGAAGACATCAACAAGACATCAAACTTTTAATTAACCATGTCATTTAAGACGTGTGTTCTTAGAATACCAACGCTAGATCAAGGTATGAAGGGCGTACGGTGGATGCCTTGGCACTAGGAGCCGATGAAGGACGCGACGAACAGCGATATGCTTCGGGGAGCAGTAAGTATGCTTTGATCCGAAGATTTCCGAATGGGGGAACCCACCATCTGTAATGGGATGGGACATGTTACGTGAATACATAGCGTAGCGTGAGGCAGACCCGGGGAACTGAAACATCTAAGTACCCGGAGGAAGAGAAAGCAAATGCGATTCCCTGAGTAGCGGCGAGCGAAACGGGAACAGCCCAAACCGGAGAGCATGCTCTTCGGGGTTGTAGGACACTCTATACGGAGTCAAAAAGGAAGACAGTAGGTGAAGGACCTGGAAAGGTCCGCCGAAGAAGGTGACAGCCCTGTAGCTGAAACTGTTTTCCCTCCAGAGTGGATCCTGAGTACGGCGGGACACGTGAAACCCCGTCGGAATCCGGGAGGACCATCTCCCAAGGCTAAATACTCCCTAGTGACCGATAGTGAACCAGTACCGTGAGGGAAAGGTGAAAAGCACCCCGGAAGGGGAGTGAAATAGATCCTGAAACCGTATGCCTACAAGTAGTCAGAGCCCGTTAACGGGTGATGGCGTGCCTTTTGTAGAATGAACCGGCGAGTTACGATAACGCGCGAGGTTAAGCCGATGAGGCGGAGCCGTAGCGAAAGCGAGTCTGAACAGGGCGTTCAGTGCGTTGTCGTAGACCCGAAACCAGGTGATCTACCCATGTCCAGGATGAAGGTCAGGTAACACTGACTGGAGGTCCGAACCCACGCACGTTGAAAAGTGCGGGGATGAGGTGTGGGTAGCGGTGAAATGCCAATCGAACCTGGAGATAGCTGGTTCTCCCCGAAATAGCTTTAGGGCTAGCCTCGAGGTTGAGAGTTCTGGAGGTAGAGCACTGATTGGACTAGGGGCCCCCACAGGGTTACCGAATTCAGTTAAACTCCGAATGCCAGCAACTTATACTCGGGAGTCAGACTGCGAGTGATAAGATCCGTAGTCAAGAGGGAAACAGCCCAGACCGCCAGCTAAGGTCCCAAAGTGTATGTTAAGTGGAAAAGGATGTGGCGCTGCCTAGACAGCTAGGATGTTGGCTTAGAAGCAGCCACCATTCAAAGAGTGCGTAATAGCTCACTAGTCGAGTGGCGCCGCGCCGAAAATGTAACGGGGCTAAACATACCACCGAAGCTGCGGATTCCGTAAGGAATGGTAGGGGAGCGTTCCAAACCGCTGTGAAGCTGTACCGGAAGGAGCAGTGGAGCGTTTGGAAGTGAGAATGCCGGTGTGAGTAGCGAAAAGAGGGGTGAGAATCCCCTCCGTCGAAAGCCCAAGGTTTCCTGAGGAAGGCTCGTCCGCTCAGGGTTAGTCTGGACCTAAGCCGAGGCCGAAAGGCGTAGGCGATGGATAACAGGTTGATATTCCTGTACCGCCGATCCACCGTTTGAACAATGGGGGGACGCAGGAGGATAGTGACGCATGCGGATGGAAGTGCATGTGCAAGTTTCAAGACCGTCTGATTGGCAAATCCGTCAGGCATCAAAGTCAAGGAACGATGCGGAGTCCCGTAGGGACGTAGGTCACGATTTCACACTGCCAAGAAAAGCCTCTAGTGAGGGGGAAGGCGCCAGTACCGTAAACCGACACAGGTAGGCGAGATGAGAATTCTAAGACGCGCGGGATAACTCTCGTTAAGGAACTCGGCAAAATGGTCCCGTAACTTCGGGAGAAGGGACGCTCTACATGAGTAGAGCCGCAGTGAATAGGCCCAAACGACTGTTTAGCAAAAACACAGGTCTCTGCTAAATCGCAAGATGACGTATAGGGGCTGACGCCTGCCCGGTGCTGGAAGGTTAAGGGGATGGGTTAGCGCAAGCGAAGCTTTGAACCGAAGCCCCAGTAAACGGCGGCCGTAACTATAACGGTCCTAAGGTAGCGAAATTCCTTGTCGGGTAAGTTCCGACCCGCACGAAAGGCGTAACGATTTGGGCACTGTCTCAACGAGAGACCCGGTGAAATCATAGTACCTGTGAAGATGCAGGTTACCCGCGACAGGACGGAAAGACCCCATGGAGCTTTACTACAGCCTGATATTGAGGCTTTGTGCATGATGTACAGGATAGGCGGGAGACGTCGAGCCCGGAGCGCCAGCTTCGGAGGAGTCACCCTTGGGATACCGCCCTTCATGCATAGAGTCTCTAACTCGCAGCCGTAATCCGGCTGGAGGACCGTGTCAGGCGGGTAGTTTGACTGGGGCGGTCGCCTCCTAAACAGTAACGGAGGCGCCCAAAGGTTCCCTCAGAATGGTTGGAAATCATTCGTAGAGCGCAAAGGCAGAAGGGAGCTTGACTGCGAGACCTACAAGTCGAGCAGGGACGAAAGTCGGGCTTAGTGATCCGGTGGTTCCGCATGGAAGGGCCATCGCTCAACGGATAAAAGCTACCCTGGGGATAACAGGCTGATCTCCCCCAAGAGTCCACATCGACGGGGAGGTTTGGCACCTCGATGTCGGCTCATCGCATCCTGGGGCTGGAGTAGGTCCCAAGGGTTGGGCTGTTCGCCCATTAAAGCGGTACGCGAGCTGGGTTCAGAACGTCGTGAGACAGTTCGGTCCCTATCCGTCGTGGGCGCAGGAAATTTGAGGAGAGCTGTCCTTAGTACGAGAGGACCGGGATGGACGCACCGCTGGTGTACCAGTTGTTCCGCCAGGAGCATCGCTGGGTAGCTACGTGCGGACGGGATAAATGCTGAAAGCATCTAAGCATGAAGCCCCCTCCAAGATGAGATTTCCCTTTGAGTAATCAAGAAAGACCCCTCAGAGACGATGAGGTAGATAGGTCACGGGTGGAAGCATGGCGACATGTGGAGCTGAGTGATACTAATCGGTCGAGGCCTTGTTCTAGCAGATGCTTGTTGATGACTTCAGTTTTGAGGGCGCGAGCCTTTCAAAAAAACGAAAAAAAGTCTTGACGTTATGCGAACATAATGTTAAGATAATAAATGTCTGGTGGCGATAGCCAAGTGGTCACACCCGTTCCCATGCCGAACACGGAAGTTAAGCACTTGAACGCCGAAAGTAGTTGGGGGCTTCCCCCTGTGAGGATAGGACGCTGCCAGGCGTACATATGGAGGATTAGCTCAGCTGGGAGAGCACCTGCCTTACAAGCAGGGGGTCGGCGGTTCGATCCCGTCATCCTCCACCATTTTTATTACACTTGCCGGTGTAGCTCAGCTGGTAGAGCAACTGACTTGTAATCAGTAGGTCGCGGGTTCGACTCCTGTTGCCGGCACCATCTTTATCTTCAATGATCACCAGAATTCAATTATGAATGAAGGTTCTACCTTTTATATCCCTGCCGGGGTGGCGGAACTGGTAGACGCACAGGACTTAAAATCCTGCGGGGGTTTCCCCGTGCCGGTTCGATTCCGGCCCTCGGTACCATTTTCATTTTGATGTTTGCTGTTTGATCCTTATATTCCGCACCCTTAGCTCAGCTGGATAGAGTACTTGACTACGAATCAAGGGGTCGGGAGTTCGAATCTCTCAGGGTGCATTTTCGGGAAGTAGCTCAGCTTGGTAGAGCACTTGGTTTGGGACCAAGGGGTCGCAGGTTCGAATCCTGTCTTCCCGACCATCTTCAATTTCATCCCTTTAATGGGGCCTTAGCTCAGCTGGGAGAGCGCCTGCCTTGCACGCAGGAGGTCAGCGGTTCGATCCCGCTAGGCTCCACCATTTTTATGACGAACTTTGAAAACTGAACGATGAGGCAAAAATCGTATTCTACGGAATACAAAAACGAATGAAGCGCAAGCTTCGTCAATCGTGACTTCGGTCACAACAACGAGCAAGTCAAACACTTTATGGAGAGTTTGATCCTGGCTCAGGACGAACGCTGGCGGCGTGCCTAATACATGCAAGTCGAGCGCAGGAAGCTGACGGAACTCTTCGGAGGGAAGGCAGTGGAATGAGCGGCGGACGGGTGAGTAACACGTAAGGAACCTGCCTCAAGGATTGGGATAACTCCGAGAAATCGGAGCTAATACCGGATAGTTCAACGGACCGCATGGTCCGCTGATGAAAGGCGCTCCGGCGTCACCTTGAGATGGCCTTGCGGTGCATTAGCTAGTTGGTGGGGTAACGGCCCACCAAGGCGACGATGCATAGCCGACCTGAGAGGGTGATCGGCCACACTGGGACTGAGACACGGCCCAGACTCCTACGGGAGGCAGCAGTAGGGAATCTTCCACAATGGACGAAAGTCTGATGGAGCAACGCCGCGTGAGTGATGAAGGTTTTCGGATCGTAAAACTCTGTTGTAAGGGAAGAACACGTACGAGAGGTAATGCTCGTACCTTGACGGTACCTTACGAGAAAGCCACGGCTAACTACGTGCCAGCAGCCGCGGTAATACGTAGGTGGCAAGCGTTGTCCGGAATTATTGGGCGTAAAGCGCGCGCAGGCGGCCTTTTAAGTCTGATGTGAAAGCCCCCGGCTCAACCGGGGAGGGCCATTGGAAACTGGAAGGCTTGAGTACAGAAGAGAAGAGTGGAATTCCACGTGTAGCGGTGAAATGCGTAGAGATGTGGAGGAACACCAGTGGCGAAGGCGACTCTTTGGTCTGTAACTGACGCTGAGGCGCGAAAGCGTGGGGAGCAAACAGGATTAGATACCCTGGTAGTCCACGCCGTAAACGATGAGTGCTAGGTGTTGGGGGGTTTCCGCCCCTCAGTGCTGAAGCTAACGCATTAAGCACTCCGCCTGGGGAGTACGGCCGCAAGGCTGAAACTCAAAGGAATTGACGGGGACCCGCACAAGCGGTGGAGCATGTGGTTTAATTCGAAGCAACGCGAAGAACCTTACCAACTCTTGACATCCCATTGACCGCTTGAGAGATCAAGTTTTCCCTTCGGGGACAATGGTGACAGGTGGTGCATGGTTGTCGTCAGCTCGTGTCGTGAGATGTTGGGTTAAGTCCCGCAACGAGCGCAACCCCTATCCTTAGTTGCCAGCATTTAGTTGGGCACTCTAGGGAGACTGCCGGTGACAAACCGGAGGAAGGTGGGGATGACGTCAAATCATCATGCCCCTTATGAGTTGGGCTACACACGTGCTACAATGGACGGTACAAAGGGCAGCGAGACCGCGAGGTGGAGCCAATCCCATAAAGCCGTTCCCAGTTCGGATTGCAGGCTGCAACTCGCCTGCATGAAGTCGGAATCGCTAGTAATCGCAGGTCAGCATACTGCGGTGAATACGTTCCCGGGTCTTGTACACACCGCCCGTCACACCACGAGAGTTTGCAACACCCGAAGCCGGTGAGGTAACCGCAAGGAGCCAGCCGTCGAAGGTGGGGTAGATGATTGGGGTGAAGTCGTAACAAGGTAGCCGTATCGGAAGGTGCGGCTGGATCACCTCCTTTCTAAGGAAAACGTCCCTTACGGGACATGCCCATCGTTCAGTTTTGAGAGCTCGTCTCTCACGTCTCGAAAGAGACACTCGCACCTTGAAAACTGAAGACATCAACAAGACATCAAACTTTTTATAACCATGTCATTAGACGTGTGTTCTTAGAATACCAACGCTAGATCAAGGTATGAAGGGCGTACGGTGGATGCCTTGGCACTAGGAGCCGATGAAGGACGCGACGAACAGCGATATGCTTCGGGGAGCAGTAAGTATGCTTTGATCCGAAGATTTCCGAATGGGGGAACCCACCATCTGTAATGGGATGGGACATGTTACGTGAATACATAGCGTAGCGTGAGGCAGACCCGGGGAACTGAAACATCTAAGTACCCGGAGGAAGAGAAAGCAAATGCGATTCCCTGAGTAGCGGCGAGCGAAACGGGAACAGCCCAAACCGAAGAGCATGCTCTTCGGGGTTGTAGGACACTCTATACGGAGTCAAAAAGGAAGACAGTAGGTGAAGGACCTGGAAAGGTCGGCCGAAGAAGGTGACAGCCCTGTAGCTGAAACTGTTTTCCCTCCAGAGTGGATCCTGAGTACGGCGGGACACGTGAAACCCCGTCGGAATCCGGGAGGACCATCTCCCAAGGCTAAATACTCCCTAGTGACCGATAGTGAACCAGTACCGTGAGGGAAAGGTGAAAAGCACCCCGGAAGGGGAGTGAAATAGATCCTGAAACCGTATGCCTACAAGTAGTCAGAGCCCGTTAACGGGTGATGGCGTGCCTTTTGTAGAATGAACCGGCGAGTTACGATAACGCGCGAGGTTAAGCCGATGAGGCGGAGCCGTAGCGAAAGCGAGTCTGAACAGGGCGTTCAGTGCGTTGTCGTAGACCCGAAACCAGGTGATCTACCCATGTCCAGGATGAAGGTCAGGTAACACTGACTGGAGGTCCGAACCCACGCACGTTGAAAAGTGCGGGGATGAGGTGTGGGTAGCGGTGAAATGCCAATCGAACCTGGAGATAGCTGGTTCTCCCCGAAATAGCTTTAGGGCTAGCCTCGAGGTTGAGAGTTCTGGAGGTAGAGCACTGATTGGACTAGGGGCCCCCACAGGGTTACCGAATTCAGTTAAACTCCGAATGCCAGCAACTTATACTCGGGAGTCAGACTGCGAGTGATAAGATCCGTAGTCAAGAGGGAAACAGCCCAGACCGCCAGCTAAGGTCCCAAAGTGTATGTTAAGTGGAAAAGGATGTGGCGCTGCCTAGACAGCTAGGATGTTGGCTTAGAAGCAGCCACCATTCAAAGAGTGCGTAATAGCTCACTAGTCGAGTGGCGCCGCGCCGAAAATGTAACGGGGCTAAACATACCACCGAAGCTGCGGATTCCGTAAGGAATGGTAGGGGAGCGTTCCAAACCGCTGTGAAGCTGTACCGGAAGGAGCAGTGGAGCGTTTGGAAGTGAGAATGCCGGTGTGAGTAGCGAAAAGAGGGGTGAGAATCCCCTCCGTCGAAAGCCCAAGGTTTCCTGAGGAAGGCTCGTCCGCTCAGGGTTAGTCTGGACCTAAGCCGAGGCCGAAAGGCGTAGGCGATGGATAACAGGTTGATATTCCTGTACCGCCGATCCACCGTTTGAACAATGGGGGGACGCAGGAGGATAGTGACGCATGCGGATGGAAGTGCATGTGCAAGTTTCAAGACCGTCTGATTGGCAAATCCGTCAGGCATCAAAGTCAAGGAACGATGCGGAGTCCCGTAGGGACGTAGGTCACGATTTCACACTGCCAAGAAAAGCCTCTAGTGAGGGGGAAGGCGCCAGTACCGTAAACCGACACAGGTAGGCGAGATGAGAATTCTAAGACGCGCGGGATAACTCTCGTTAAGGAACTCGGCAAAATGGTCCCGTAACTTCGGGAGAAGGGACGCTCTACATGAGTAGAGCCGCAGTGAATAGGCCCAAACGACTGTTTAGCAAAAACACAGGTCTCTGCTAAATCGCAAGATGACGTATAGGGGCTGACGCCTGCCCGGTGCTGGAAGGTTAAGGGGATGGGTTAGCGCAAGCGAAGCTTTGAACCGAAGCCCCAGTAAACGGCGGCCGTAACTATAACGGTCCTAAGGTAGCGAAATTCCTTGTCGGGTAAGTTCCGACCCGCACGAAAGGCGTAACGATTTGGGCACTGTCTCAACGAGAGACCCGGTGAAATCATAGTACCTGTGAAGATGCAGGTTACCCGCGACAGGACGGAAAGACCCCATGGAGCTTTACTACAGCCTGATATTGAGGCTTTGTGCATGATGTACAGGATAGGCGGGAGACGTCGAGCCCGGAGCGCCAGCTTCGGAGGAGTCACCCTTGGGATACCGCCCTTCATGCATAGAGTCTCTAACTCGCAGCCGTAATCCGGCTGGAGGACCGTGTCAGGCGGGTAGTTTGACTGGGGCGGTCGCCTCCTAAACAGTAACGGAGGCGCCCAAAGGTTCCCTCAGAATGGTTGGAAATCATTCGTAGAGCGCAAAGGCAGAAGGGAGCTTGACTGCGAGACCTACAAGTCGAGCAGGGACGAAAGTCGGGCTTAGTGATCCGGTGGTTCCGCATGGAAGGGCCATCGCTCAACGGATAAAAGCTACCCTGGGGATAACAGGCTGATCTCCCCCAAGAGTCCACATCGACGGGGAGGTTTGGCACCTCGATGTCGGCTCATCGCATCCTGGGGCTGGAGTAGGTCCCAAGGGTTGGGCTGTTCGCCCATTAAAGCGGTACGCGAGCTGGGTTCAGAACGTCGTGAGACAGTTCGGTCCCTATCCGTCGTGGGCGCAGGAAATTTGAGGAGAGCTGTCCTTAGTACGAGAGGACCGGGATGGACGCACCGCTGGTGTACCAGTTGTTCCGCCAGGAGCATCGCTGGGTAGCTACGTGCGGACGGGATAAATGCTGAAAGCATCTAAGCATGAAGCCCCCTCCAAGATGAGATTTCCCTTTGAGTAATCAAGAAAGACCCCTCAGAGACGATGAGGTAGATAGGTCACGGGTGGAAGCATGGCGACATGTGGAGCTGAGTGATACTAATCGGTCGAGGCCTTGTTCTAGCAGATGCTTGTTGATGACTTCAGTTTTGAGGGCGCGAGCCCGATCGTCTGGTGACGATAGCCAAGTGGTCACACCCGTTCCCATGCCGAACACGGAAGTTAAGCACTTGAACGCCGAAAGTAGTTGGGGGCTTCCCCCTGTGAGGATAGGACGTTGCCAGGCACTTGACCGATCTGCAGATTGCAGGTCGGTCTTTTTGTGTTTTCTAAAAAGCCTTATCAGTTGCATTTCTTTTTTTAGATGATTACTATTAAATCAAACAATAGTCAAAGATGGTCAGAGAGGTGGTGCCAATGCAAAACATCACAGATATCATCGAAGCCTATTTAAAGCAAATTTTACACGACGAAAAGACGATTGAAATCAAACGTCAAGAAATTGCACAGCGTTTTGACTGTGTTCCATCACAAATCAACTATGTCATTAATACTCGTTTTACGGTCGAAAAGGGTTATTTTGTTGAAAGTAAACGGGGTGGCGGTGGATACATTCGGATCCAAAAAATCGTTGTGCTCGATAGTCACGATCTATTGGATGAAGTCAGTTCATGGATTGGTGATCATTTGACGGAACAAGCTGCAGAAGATTATTTGATTCGTTTGATGAACGAACAATTACTGACGCGGCGGGAAGCTATTTTGATTCAATCGCTGTTGCAAAAAGAGAGTTTGCCAATGGCGGTCGAAGATCAACACCGGATGCGTGCCCACTTGATGCGGACGCTTCTTCAAACCATGAAGCGACTCTAGTCGTCGGACATTGGAGGAATGCACTATGCGTTGTCAACGATGTGGCGAACGAGAAGCAATCGTCCGTGTCAAACTTCCACAAGAATCGGAAACCGATGAGAAGTTCTTATGCTCGGTTTGTGTGCGGGAGTTAGCACGTGAATATCAAGGGACGGCATGTCCGTCTTGCGGTATGACCCGTCAACAATTGCTTCATCTTCGTAAAGTCGGTTGCCCGACTTGTTATTCATTTTTTAAAGACGAAGTCGACGGCATGGTTCGTCAATTCCAACACGGTCATACGCAACATTATGGCTCACGACCTGATGAGGAATCCGTTGAAAAACGATTGAATCAGCAGCTCAGTCGGCTTAAAGAACAATTAAATCGCAAGATCTTAGCAGAAGACTATGAAGAAGCAGAAGTCATAAAACAACAGATTGAGAGTGTCGAGGAGGATTTGCGTCATGTTTGAAGAGTTGCTCCAACACCCTTTAAGCGAATCGATGAACCAATCTTCTCCCTTTGACGACATCGTCGTTTCGACACGTATCCGATTAGCACGTAATACGACACGTTATCCGTTCTCAACGATGTTGTCAGAGCAACAGGCAAATGCATTAATTGAAGAGACAGAACGCCAACTCAACGGAATGAAAGGCTTCCGGTTTGGTCGTGTTGATCAAGCGGATGTACTGACGCGAACCGCTTTAGTAGAAAAGCATCTGATCAGTCCAGCGTTAGCGAGTCATCCGCGAACAGGTCTTTTCATTAGTGAAGATGAGCAGATTAGTGTCATGGTGAATGAGGAGGATCATTTCCGCATTCAGACGCTCTCGCCAGGGCTACAGCTTGAAGAAGCATTTCGCATCGCAAAACAAGTCGATCGTTTGATTAGCGAACGCTTTAAGATTGCTTTTGATGATACGCTTGGTTATTTAACGACATGTCCGAGTAATGTTGGAACAGGTCTCCGTGCTTCCGTAATGTTGCACTTACCAGGACTCGTCCTGACGAATCAGATTCAAGGCTACATCAAACACTTACGGCAACTTGGATTCGCGATTCGTGGGCGCTACGGCGAGGGAAGTGATGCTTCTGGTCGCATGTTCCAGCTTTCGAACCAACGGACGCTTGGGGCAAGTGAGGATATGCTGATCACGGACTATCAATTTGCGGTCGAAGCATTAATTGAAGCAGAACAAGCAGCAAGAAAAGGATTATTGGAGATGTATCAAGAAGAACTAGAGGACAGACTATATCGTTCCTACGGTATCCTGACCTCAGCTCGATTGATTACAGCTCGAGAAGCGACGGAACGACTATCGGATGTTCGCTTAGCAGATAGTCTGGGACTAGAGGTCAATCTTCCTCCAAATCTTTTTCATCAACTGCTCGTTTCGTTACAAACAGGTTTTCTACAAAAGCATTTCGGGAAACAATTAACATCTAGAGAACGGGACATCGAACGGGCGAAACGGATCCGAACGATGTTAACCGAACAGACAAACAGGGATCACACACAAGGAGGTTTTGCATAATGATGTTTGGACGATTCACAGAACGTGCACAACGTGTATTGGCACTTGCTCAAGAAGAGGCAGTACGGTTGGGGCACCATAATATCGGAACAGAACACATTTTACTCGGACTTGTACGTGAAGGGGACGGAATCGCTGCGAAAGCATTAACAGCACTCGGTCTCAGTTCAGATAAAATTCAGATGGAAGTCGAAGCATTGATCGGTCGAGGACAAGATGGTGCGACGACGATTCACTATACACCACGTGCGAAAAAAGTCATTGAGCTATCAATGGATGAGGCACGTAAACTTGGTCACTCTTACGTCGGGACAGAACACCTCTTACTCGGTTTGATTCGAGAAGGAGAAGGCGTTGCTGCTCGTGTCTTGAATAACTTAGGCATCAGTCTTTCAAAAGCTCGTCAGCAAGTACTCCAGCTGCTTGGGAACAGCGAAACAACAGCAAACGCATCGCAAGCAGGTTCAGGTGTCGCAACACCAACACTTGATGGTCTTGCTCGTGATTTGACGCAACAGGCGCGTGAAACACGTCTTGACCCAGTCATTGGTCGTGCGAAAGAGATTCAACGCGTCATCGAAGTCTTGAGCCGCCGGACGAAAAATAATCCAGTCTTGATCGGGGAACCAGGGGTCGGTAAAACGGCTGTCGTTGAAGGTCTTGCTCAACAAATCATCAACAATGAAGTACCGGAGACGTTACGTAATAAACGCGTCATGGTACTCGACATGGGGACACTCGTCGCTGGTACGAAATACCGTGGTGAGTTCGAAGATCGTTTGAAAAAGGTCATGGATGAGATTCGTCAAGCTGGTAACATCATTCTCTTCATCGATGAGTTGCATACATTGATTGGAGCAGGTGGAGCAGAAGGTGCGATCGATGCATCGAACATCCTTAAACCATCACTCGCACGAGGCGAGCTACAGTGTATCGGAGCTACGACGCTTGATGAGTACCGGAAGTACATCGAAAAAGATGCGGCACTCGAACGTCGTTTCCAACCGATCCAAGTCGCAGAGCCAACGACAGATGAAGCAACACAAATCCTATTCGGTCTCCGCGATCGTTATGAGGCTCACCACCGTGTAACGATCACAGACGAAGCAATCCAAGAAGCCGTTACATTGTCAGATCGATACATTTCGGATCGGTTCCTTCCGGATAAAGCGATCGATTTGATCGATGAAGCGGCATCAAAAGTTCGTTTACGCTCGTATACAGCGCCACCGAACTTAAAAGAAGTCGAAGCAAAACTTGAAGGTATCCGTAAAGACAAGGACGAAGCTGTCCAGAGTCAAGAGTTCGAAAAAGCAGCAAGCCTTCGTGATACGGAGCAAAAATTACGTGATGAGCTTGAGCGTTTGAAAGAGGAATGGCAGAATAAACAGGGCAACGAAAAACTTGAAGTCACAAAAGATGATATCGCCCAAGTCGTTGCTAACTGGACAGGTGTACCGGTCACGAAGATCGCGGAAGAAGAGACGGATCGTCTTCTTCGCCTCGAAGAAATCCTTCACGATCGTGTCATCGGTCAAAATGAAGCCGTTAAATCGATCTCAAAAGCGATCCGTCGCGCACGTGCTGGACTCAAAGATCCAAAACGTCCGATTGGTTCGTTCATCTTCCTCGGCCCTACAGGGGTTGGTAAAACAGAGCTCGCACGTGCAGTTGCGGAAGCAATGTTCGGAGATGAGGATGCGATCATCCGGATCGACATGTCAGAGTATATGGAGAAACATGCAACGAGTCGTCTCGTCGGTTCACCTCCAGGGTATGTCGGTTACGAAGAAGGCGGTCAACTGACAGAAAAAGTTCGCCGGAAACCATACTCGGTCATCTTACTTGATGAAATCGAGAAGGCGCACCCAGAAGTCTTCAACATTCTCTTACAAGTACTTGATGATGGACGCTTGACGGACTCGAAAGGTCGGACGGTCGATTTCCGAAATACGATCATCGTCATGACATCGAACGTCGGTGCAAGTGCCCTTAAACGTAATAAATATGTCGGATTCGCTGTTTCGGAAGATACGGATCGCGAATACAAAGACATGAAAGATAAAGTCATGGAAGAACTCAAACGGGCGTTCCGTCCAGAGTTCTTGAACCGGATTGATGAAACGATCGTCTTCCATTCACTCGAGAAACAACACATCGAAGAGATCGTGAAGTTGATGGCGAAAACCCTTGAAAAACGTTTGGCTGAGCAGGAAATTCATTTCGAATTGACACCAGCTGCCCTTTCGAAGATCGCCGATATCGGATACGATCCAGAGTACGGTGCACGTCCAATCCGTCGTGCCCTTCAACGGGAAGCGGAAGACCGGTTGTCAGAAGCATTGCTCGCAGGCGATATCCAAAAAGGAGAACATGTTGCGCTTGATGTCGAAGAGAACGAATTTATTGTTCGTCGGAATCACGTAAGTTCTGCCGCAACGGAATAAGCACTGAGCACAGGGCCAGCTTTCGCACTTTCTGAGCGAAGCTGGTCCTTTTTTTGAAACAGAAAGGATGAATCGATTGGCTAAGTTAAAAACAAAGTTTGTCTGTCAAAGCTGTGGAACCGAATCACCGAAATGGATGGGACGGTGTTCCGGATGTGGGGAATGGAATACGATGGTCGAAGAAGTCGTCGAAGAGAAAAAAGGACGACGCGGTGCCGCTTTCGTTCATACGACGACAAAGCAATTAAAACCAGAACGTCTCGCGAACATCGTCTCGCAAGAAGAGAGTCGCGTCTTTACCGGAAGTGGTGAATTCGACCGTGTCCTTGGTGGAGGTATCGTTCCCGGTTCGATGGTTCTCGTTGGAGGAGACCCGGGGATCGGGAAATCAACGATTTTACTACAGACGAGTGCTCGTCTTGCCCAACGCGGCGAAAAAGTGCTTTACATCTCAGGGGAAGAATCGCTCAAACAAACAAAACTGCGCGCGGAACGACTCGGTTTACCGACGCAAGATTTATTTGTCCTCAGTGAGACGGACATGAATATGATTGAGCGCGTCGTTGATGAAGAACAGCCACGTTTTTTAATCATCGACTCGATTCAAACCGTCTATATTGATGAAATCCAGTCAGCGCCAGGAAGCGTAACACAGGTACGCGAATGTACGGCAATGCTCATGAAAATTGCAAAGAGTCGTGGTATCGCGATCTTCATCGTTGGTCACGTCACAAAACAAGGTTCAATTGCCGGCCCTCGTTTGCTTGAACACATGGTCGATGCTGTATTGTACTTTGAAGGCGAACGTCATCACACGTTTCGGATTTTGCGTGCCGTTAAGAACCGATTTGGTTCGACGAATGAGATCGGGATTTTTGAGATGCGGGAGTCGGGGCTCGAAGAGGTCCTCAACCCATCAGAAATTTTCCTCGAGGAGCGGACATCCGGTGTATCCGGTTCGACGATCGTTGCGTCGATGGAAGGGACACGGACCGTCCTTGTCGAACTGCAGGCGTTGATTTCGCCGACATCATTTGGGAATCCAAGACGGATGGCGACCGGAATTGATCAAAATAAGGTTGCTTTATTAATGGCTGTCCTTGAGAAACGATCGGGTCTTCTTTTACAGACACAAGATGCTTACCTTAAAGCAGCGGGTGGTGTAAAGCTCGATGAACCAGCGATTGATTTAGCAGTCTGTGTCGCAATTGCTTCAAGTTTCCGTGATAAGCCAACACGTCCGACCGATGTCGTGATTGGTGAGGTCGGATTGACAGGTGAAGTTCGCCGTGTTTCGCGGATTGAACAACGCGTAGCTGAAGCCGCTAAACTTGGTTTCACACGGGCCATTATTCCGAAAAATAACTTAGGTGGTTGGACGTATCCAGACGGTATTACAGTCGTTGGTGTCGAGAGTGTCGACGAAGCGTTACGTGAAACAATCCCGTTTTAAGCTGGAATGACGCAAAAAGTGGGGGAGCTGTAATGGATATGTAAACAGTTTCCCCTCCTTCCGGCGTAGGTAGTTCAAATCAGTACATGTTACAATGAACTTAAAATAAGCAAAGGAGGTGAGAAGATTGAAAATCGTCATTCGGGTATTTTTTGCATTACTCGGACTTGCCCTCGGGATTTTGTTGCTACCTCGATTCTTCCAATTAATTGAAACGGCAACGAATACGACATTCCCAGCATGGTTGATGAGCGAATACGTAACTGGAACGATTGGTGCACTCATATTCTTATTAATTGGATTATTCATTACGGATTCGGTAATTCGACTTCTCCGATTTTTAGAAGAACGACTCGTCAAAGCCCCAGTAGCAGATCTCTTTTTTGGAACATTTGGTCTTTTGATTGGGTTGGTACTGGCATTCCTCGTCAGTACATTGATTGATTTGGTAGGTATCCCTGTCTTAAGTAATGTCTTAACGATTTTCGTGACCGCGTTATTCGGATATCTCGGCTTTACGGTCGGCTATCGTAAACGTCATGAATTGACAAAAATCTTCTTACGTAGCAACCAAAGTGAGAAAAAGGCGACACCAGAAGTGATCGTCCCAGCTAAATCAAACAGTAAGGTTCTCGATACGAGTGTCATCATCGACGGTCGGATCACGGATATCACGAAAACCGGCTTCGTCGAAGGAAAGCTGATCGTTCCGCAATTCGTCATTGGGGAGTTGCAGTACATCGCAGATTCTTCGGACACGTTGAAACGAAATCGTGGACGTCGTGGACTCGATGTCTTAAAAGAGTTACAAGAGATTCCCGGTGTTGAGGTCGAAATTTATGATGGAGATTTCGAGGATGTACCGGAAGTCGACATCAAACTGATTAAACTGGCGGAACTCGTCAAAGGGATCGTCGTCACGAACGACTATAACTTGAACAAAGTCTGTGAAGTCCGACATGTTCCTGTTCTTAACATCAATGATCTGGCGAATGCCGTCAAACAAGTCGTCATTCCAGGTGAAGAGATGACCGTCCTTGTGATAAAGGAAGGGAAAGAACAGAAGCAAGGCATCGCGTATCTCGAAGACGGAACAATGGTCGTCGTCGAAGGTGGCAAACACTTGATTTCAAAAACGATTGGTGTTGTTGTTACGAGCGTCTTGCAGACGTCAGCAGGACGAATGATTTTTGCGAAACCACAAGAAAAATGAGACACTATGCCTAGAGAGACATCGAGAGGCATTCGGATAGACCCCGTAACGGATTCGATTTCACGATCGAGTCCGTTTTCGGTGTGACGAAGTGCAGTACGATGATCAGTTTGGAAGAAAAGAGGGAAAGTGATGTCTACAGTCACGTATCGTGTCGTCATCCCCGCTGCCGGTGCTGGTAAGCGGATGGGAGCTGATCGTAATAAATTGATGCTCGAACTAAGAGACCGTCCAATCATTGCTTGGACACTAGATGTCTTCGAGGCAGATCCGGCGTGTACGGAGATCGTCCTTGCGATTAATCCACTAGAGCAGGACTGGTTTACAAGCATTACCGCGTCGTATACGACATCGATTAAACTTGTCGCGGGTGGAGCGGAGAGACAAGAAAGTGTTCTCCGTGGTCTTGAGGCACTTGAAGGGGAAGGGATCGTTTTGATCCATGATGGCGCCCGACCGTTCATTTCGCAGGATGCAATTCATGCTGTCGTACAAGCGGCGACTTTGGATCAAGCAGCGATTCTCGCTGTACCGATTAAAGATACAGTCAAACGGATCGAAGCGAACCACATCAGTGAAACGGTCCCACGTGAGCAACTGATGGCAGCCCAGACACCACAAGCGTTTGATCTTGCGACGATTCGTACGGTTCATGAAAAGGCGGCAACAAAATATCTAGGAACCGATGATGCAAGTTTGATAGAATGGGACGGAGGAAAAGTAACGATCGTCCACGGTCACTATGAAAATATTAAGATGACGACACCGGACGACTTATGGTTCGGTGAAGCGATTCTAATGAAACGAGGGAAATGATCATGATTCGAATTGGACAAGGTTTTGATGTACATGCCTTTGCAGAGGATCGGAAGTTGATTTTAGGCGGTATCGAGATTCCGCATACGAAAGGATTACTTGGTCATTCGGATGCTGACGTCTTGTTACATACGATTGCCGATGCAGCACTCGGTGCAATCGCAGCAGGCGATATCGGAAAACATTTTCCGGATACGGATCCAGAATTCAAGGATGCGGATTCAGCAAAATTACTGCAGCATGTCTATGCGCTCGTTAAACAACAAGGGTATGAGCTCGGCAACCTAGATGCTACAGTCATCGCCCAGGCACCGAAGCTTCGTCCATACATCGACACGATGCGTGCGCGGATCGCGGAATTACTCGAAGCGGACATTGAACAGATCAATGTCAAGGCAACGACGACGGAATGGTTAGGTTTTACGGGACGAGAAGAGGGAATCGCTTGTCAAGCAGTGATTCTACTGAAACGAATCGAAGAATAAGGTATACTAGATAAGCGAATTTTAGTCGAAGGAGTGATTGGCAATGGCAGAAGTACGAGTACGTTATGCCCCAAGTCCAACAGGACACTTGCATATCGGGAATGCCCGGACTGCACTATTTAACTATCTGTTTGCACGCCATTTAGGCGGTAAGATGGTATTACGAATCGAGGATACGGACCAAAAGCGGAACATCGCAGGCGGTGTAGAGAGTCAAATGAAGAATCTCGAGTGGCTCGGTGTCGACTGGGACGAAGGTCCAGGTCGCGGTGGCGAGTACGGTCCATATTCACAAATGGAGCGTCTCGATATCTATCAAAAGTATACGGATGAGTTACTTGAAAAAGGACTCGCTTACCGTTGCTACATGACATCGGAAGAGCTTGAAGCAGAACGCGAAGCACAAATTGCACGCGGAGAAGCACCACGTTATTCAGGTGCACATCGTAACCTGACAGCAGAACAAGAAGAAGCGTTCCGCGCAGAAGGTCGCACGCCATCGATTCGGATTCGTGTACCAGAAGATGTCACGTATACATGGAATGATATCGTCAAAGACGACGTCTCATTCGAGTCAAAAGATTTCGGTGACTGGGTCATCGTCAAAAAAGACGGCATTCCGACGTATAACTTTGCTGTTGTCATCGACGATCACTTGATGGCAATCAGCCATGTTCTTCGTGGTGACGATCATATTTCGAACACACCGAAACAGATGATGATCTATGACGCGTTCGGTTGGGAATATCCGACGTTCGGTCACATGACATTGATCGTCAACGAATCACACAAAAAACTCTCAAAACGCGATCACTCGATCATTCAGTATATCGAGCAATATAAAGAGCTCGGTTATCTACCGGAAGCATTGCTTAACTTCATCACGCTTCTCGGCTGGTCACCAGTCGGCGAACAAGAGATCTTCACGAAAGAAGAGCTCATCAAGATCTTTGACGCGGATCGTCTTTCGAAGAGTCCAGCTGTCTTCGACCAAAACAAACTAGCTTGGATCAACAGCCAGTACATGAAACATCAATCGTTCGAAGAAGTATTCGAAGCAAGTCTTCCGTTCCTACAAGAAGCAGGTCGCGTCGAAGCGTCACCTTCAGAAGAAGAGCTCGCTTGGGCACGTGATCTCGTTGCGTTATACCGCGAACAGATGACACATGGTGCGGAAATCGTCAAGCTTTCAGAGATGTTCTTTGAAGATGAAGTGGTGTATGATGAAGAGGCAAACACTGTCTTGAGTGGCGAGACGGTTCCGACTGTACTTGCAGAATTCGCGAACCAGTTACGTGCTTTAGAAGAGTGGACACCAGAAGCGATTAAAGCATCGATCAAAGCGACGCAAAAAGCAACTGGTCAAAAAGGGAAAAACTTGTTCATGCCAATTCGTGTCGCGACGACAGGACAGACGCATGGTCCAGAACTCCCGAACACGATTCAATTACTAGGAAAAGACCGTGTGCTTGCACGGCTTGAAGCAGAATAACGAAAGCGTAGACGAGGAAAGTAACGATGCGTCTTCTTCTCCAGAGACAAGCTCGAATGGTGCGAGGGCTTGAAGAAGCGAATCATGAAATGCCCCTCTGAGTGCTGCCCGAAATCAGTGAGAGTAGGCGCAGACGTATCTCCGGCGTTAACGGACGTCGAGAGGGACGAGTAGATCGTCCAAACAGAGTGGGACCGCGCTTCGTTAGCGTCTCTGTGCAGCAATGCATGGAGGCGCTTTTTCTTATGGAGAGGAGAACAAATATGACACGGATGCGAGAAGATATCCGCAATGTGTTTGAGCAAGACCCAGCTGCCCGTAGCACGTTAGAAGTCATTTTGACATACCCGGGCTTACATGCGATTTGGATGCATCGTCTTGCCCATTGGCTTTGGAAAGCGAAGTTTCGCTTACTCGGTCGACTGATTTCGCAATTCAGTCGCTTTTTGACAGGCATCGAGATTCATCCGGGAGCGACAATCGGACGCCGATTCTTTATCGATCACGGGATGGGTGTCGTCATTGGTGAGACAACGATCATCGGAGATGATGTCACGTTGTTTCAAGGCGTGACACTCGGCGGAACGGGGAAAGAAACAGGAAAGCGTCATCCGACGATTGAAGACGGAGTTCTTGTTTCAGCAGGTGCTCGTGTCCTCGGAGACATTACGATCGGGGCATACTCTAAAATTGGAGCGAGTTCCGTCGTCCTAAAACCTGTTCCTCCGAATGCGACGGTCGTCGGTATTCCGGGACGCGTCGTCATCCAGGACGGCATGAAGGTCGAAGCACCACTCGATCATCGTTTCCCGGATCCCGTCAGCGAGTGCCAAGAGCGAATCGAAATGGAACTGGAAGTATTAAAACAAGAAATCGAACGGATCAAAGGAGGACGACGTCATGATTCAACTGTACAACAGCATGACCGGAAAAAAGGAACCATTTAAGCCATTAGAAGAAGGAAAGGTCAAGATGTATGTCTGTGGCCCGACCGTTTATAACTACATCCATATCGGAAATGCGCGTCCAGCGATCGTCTTCGATACGGTTCGTCGCTACTTTACGTACCGCGGATATGAAGTCAAATACGTCTCGAACTTTACTGATGTCGATGATAAGATCATTCGGACGGCAAACGAGCTCGGAGAAGACTACCATGCGTTAACGAAACGTTTCATCGAGGCATATCACGCGGATACGGGAGCTTTGAATGTCCAAAAAGCGGATATTCATCCACTCGTTACGGAAACGATGGACGATATCATCGCCTTCATCGAAGTGCTCGTTGCAAAAGGCAATGCCTATGCATCAAGCGGAGATGTCTACTTCCGGACACGTAGCTTCGATGACTACGGACAATTAAGCCAACAGTCAATCGATGAATTACGTGCAGGTGCGCGGATCGAAGTGGGAGAGAAAAAAGAAGACCCGCTTGATTTCGTGCTCTGGAAAGCAGCAAAACCAGGCGAACCGGCATGGACGAGCCCATGGGGCGAAGGACGACCAGGCTGGCACATCGAGTGCTCGGCAATGGCAAAGAAATACCTCGGTGAGACGATCGATATCCATGCCGGTGGACAAGACTTGAAATTCCCACACCACGAGAATGAGATTGCTCAGTCCGAAGCATGCAACTCACAGAAGTTCGCGAACTACTGGATGCATAATGGTTTCTTGAACATTGAAAACGAGAAGATGTCGAAGTCACTCGGTAACTTCCTGACAGTCCATGAAGCGATTCAAGCGGTCGATCCGATGGTCTTACGTTTCTTCATGTTATCGGTTCAGTATCGTCACCCAATCAACTACAGTCGTGAATTGATTGATCAAGCGGCAAACGGTCTCGCACGGATTCGCGAATCGGTTGCAAATATCGAACATCGCCTTGAAATGACGGCTGATCTTGGAACAGGTGACGAGAAGTGGTTGAATCGTTTAGCGGCAATCAAAGAACACTTCATTACATCGATGGATGATGATTTTAATACAGCGAACGCAGTGACAGATTTGTTTGATTTGTCGAAAGAAGCGAACTTATATCTCGGAGAAGCACATGTGTCAAAACAAGTCCTCGAACAGTTCCTCGCACTGTTCTCGGAATTATCAGGTGTTCTCGGTGTCACATTAACAGTCGACAAAGGTCTACTCGATGAGGAAGTCGAACAGTTGATTGAAGAGCGGAACACAGCACGTCAAAATCGGGACTTCGCGCGAGCGGACGCGATTCGCGATCAATTGCGTGATCAAGGTATCCTACTTGAAGATACAGCACAAGGGATGCGGTGGAAGCGCGGATGAAGAACTACAAACAACTCAACGCACTCGCGTTAGCGTACATGGGCGACGTCGTCTATGAAATTCGTGTGCGGGAGCGATTGCTTGAACAAGGATATGTGAAACCGGGCGAACTACACAAAGCAGCCGTCCGGTACGTTCGAGCGCAAGCACAAGCGACAGTCGTGACACACTGGTTGAACACGGATGCATTGACAGAAGAAGAAGCAGCGGTCGTCCGCCGTGGGAAAAATGCAAAATCTGGTTCTGTCCCGAAAAGCACCGACGTTCATACGTATCGTTACGCGACAGCATTTGAAGCATTACTTGGTTATATTTATCTTTCAGAAGGAGGAGATCGTCTTGAAGAACTCATCGGACAAGCGTTCGAATTACTCGAAGCCGAAAAAACAGACGAGTCCTAAGGCTACTGGCGCTAAGCCGAAGCCAAAAGCGCAACGTCCAGCGCAAGAGAAAAAGAAGGTTGCTCCCGTTAAGGGACAACCGGTCGTAATCGAACCGCTCGAAGAAGGGCAAGATTTCTTGTCAGGTCGTAACCCTGTCCTTGAGGCATTACGGAGTGGGCGCGAAATGAACAAGTTGTTCTTACAGGAAGGGCAACAAAAAGGACCACTCGCCGTCATCCATGCGATGGCGCAAGAAGCAGGCATTCAAATCCAGCTTGTACCTCGTTCGCGGTTAACTGGTTTAGCCGGAACGGAAAACCATCAAGGTGTCGTCGCAGCGGTTGCTGCGTATGAGTACGCCGAGCTGGAGGATATCTTTGAGCTCGCACGTCAAAAGGATGAAACACCGCTCTTGATTATGCTCGATGAACTGGAGGATCCGCATAACCTTGGATCGATCCTGCGGACGGCAGATGCTGTCGGAGCACACGGCATCATCATTCCGAAACGTCGTTCGGTCGGATTGACACAAGTCGTCGCGAAGGCATCAACAGGTGCAATCGAACATATCCCAGTCGTTCGTGTGACGAACCTGGCGCGAACGATGGAAGATTTAAAGAAACAAGGCATCTGGTTCGTCGGAACGGATGCGCGCGAAAGTGATGACTACCGGACACTCGACGGTACGATGCCGCTTGGAATCGTTATTGGAAGTGAAGGAAAAGGAATGAGCCGGCTCGTCCGTGAGAAATGTGACTTCCTCGTCCACCTCCCGATGGCCGGGCATGTCACGTCACTCAACGCATCGGTTGCTGCTTCGTTATTACTATATGAAGTCTACCGGACTAGAAAGCCGTATTCGCGATGAAGTATGATCGCCTCATCGTAGATGGCTATAATATCATTGGCGCATGGCCAGAATTTCGGACGTTGCGGGAGCAAGATTTTGAACTAGCACGGGAACGATTGATTCACGCGATGGCAGAGTACCAAGCCGTCACCGGTCTCAGTGTCACAATCGTCTTTGATGCCTACCTTCAACCAGGGCGTGAATCCCGGATGCAAAAAAGTGGGATTGACATCGTCTATACACGGGAGAACGAAACCGCGGATGAATGGATTGAAAAGGCGGCTGCTGATTGGCTACAAGACATTCGGGTCAAGCTGACGGTAGCGACGAATGACTATACGGAGCAGTGGGTCATCTTTACACTCGGTGCGCTTCGCATATCCGCACAAGAACTAAGGCGTGAGTGGAAAGCAGCTGTTGCAATCATCAAACAACAGACGACGTCTGCGAAGACGACGGCACAACCGCGCTCGAAGATTGATTTACCGGAAGACGTCATTGCCCGTCTCGAAGCAATTCGTCGACGAAAGAATTCAGATATATGATATGAACCATTCGCATGAGCGGACCACCGTTTTTCCTACTTCGGAAGAACGGTGTTTTTTTGAGAAAAGATACATTTTAGATACAACAAAAGAGGTCATGCCAATTTTCATTGTCGTACGACAGGTAATTATTGTATAATTAAAAACAATTGAACTATTCGTCAATGATGCTTGGAGGGATACAGGATGAGTTTGGTTTCGTTCGACCAGTTTGAGTGCATGACCGATGAAGCGCTTGTAGAACAAGCGAAAGAGTTCGATAACAGCGATGCGCTCGAATTTCTGATCGAGCGGTATCGAAATTTCGTACGTGCTAAAGCCCGTTCTTACTTTTTGATTGGGGCAGACCGGGAAGACATCATCCAAGAAGGAATGATTGGTCTCTATAAGGCTGTACGCGATTACCGAACGGATAAGCTCGCCTCGTTTAAAGGATTTGCCGAATTATGCATCACGCGACAGATGATCACCGCGATCAAGACGGCGACACGTCAGAAACATATCCCGTTGAACTCGTACATCTCGCTCGATAAACCAATCTATGACGATGAATCGGAGCGGACGTTGCTCGATATCATCACGTCGACTGCACCTTCTGATCCGCAAATCTTGATCATCAACCGGGAAGAATACGCAGACATCGAATCAAAGATGGATGAGATTTTAAGTGACCTCGAACGGAAAGTACTTGCGCTCTATCTTGACGGACGAACGTATCAGGAAATCTCTGACGATCTCGATCGCCACGTCAAGTCGATCGACAATGCGCTGCAACGCGTCAAGCGGAAGCTTGAGCGTTACCTCGAAGCACGAAAGATGACGGTCTAACAGAGAGGTAGATTGACCGTGATCCCTTCCTATGCTACTGTATAAATAGCGCCTTACTAGCGAGACGCCGCTCATAGGCGTTTTTTTTTACGCTCTTTTTCGGAAGGAACGTAACACAACGGAAGAGAAGAGTGGCAAAGAAGGAGGACTTTGAGATGGCGAAGAAAGTAGGCCTTGCTTGTGATAATTGCGGTGCCCGCGACTATACGACGATGAAAAAAGAGGACGTCACTGTCCGCTTGGAATTGAAGAAATTCTGCCGTCGTTGTAACGCGCATACGATTCATAAAGAAGCGAAATAAGGCTTCATCTGTCCCGATTTATTACATCCTGGAGGGAAAGTACGATGAAATTTTTGCGTGACGTATGGAATGAATTGAAAAAGACGAGCTGGCCAAAACGGAAAGAGCTGACGAAATACACATTGACGGTCATCGGTATGGTGATCTTCATGGGTGTCTTCATCTTCGGCGTCGATTCAGGGCTTAGCGCATTGATGAGCTGGTTGATTAAGTAAAAAGAAGAGGTGGCCTACCATGGAGAAACAATGGTTTGTCGTCCAAACGTATTCCGGATTTGAAAACAACGTCAAGGCAAACCTTGAACGTCGGATTGAATCCATGAACATGGACGAAAAAATCTTCCGTGTACTCGTTCCAATTGAAACGGTACAAGAAGAAGTAACGAACAAAAAGGGAGAAACGAAAATCAAGGAACGTGAAGTCAAGATCTTCCCGGGGTATGTCCTCGTTGAGATGGTCATGACGGATGATTCTTGGTATGTCGTCCGGAATACTCCGAACGTCACGGGCTTCCTCGGATCAGTCGGCGGCGGTTCAAAACCGACACCACTCCTTCCGGAAGAAGCAGAAAACATCCTTGGATCAATGGGTCTCGTCGATCTGAAGAGCCGTTACGACTTCTCACTCGGACAAATCGTCCGCATCAAAGAAGGAGCTTTCGAGAATCTCGAAGGTACGATCGAAGAGCTTGATACAGATGCTGAGAAAATGAAAGTATCGGTTGATATGTTCGGTCGCGAAACGAAGGTCGAGCTTGATTTCGCACAGGTCGATAAAATCGATTAAGTTTCCTATTGCGAATGTTTTATTTTAATGATACAATTTTTCGTGTTTGATGTTGTGCTTATTTCGATAAATAACTCGTCGAATAGAATGAGTGGGAGGACGCGCAACGTCCAATTAAACCACATTAAAGAATTAAGGAGGTGTGTCTCGTGGCGAAGAAGGTTATGAAACTCGTAAAACTTCAAATTCCTGCGGGCAAAGCAAACCCAGCTCCACCAGTTGGACCGGCACTCGGTCAAGCAGGTGTGAACATCATGGGCTTCTGTAAAGAGTTCAACGCTCGTACACAAGACCAAGCCGGCTTGATTATCCCTGTAGTCATCACGGTTTTTGAAGATCGTTCATTCACATTCATCACTAAGACTCCACCAGCAGCAGTTCTCTTGAAGAAAGCAGCTGGAATTGAGAGTGGTTCAGGTGAACCGAACCGTAAGAAAGTAGCGACAGTCAAACGTGACAAAGTTCGTGAAATCGCTGAAACAAAAATGCCAGACCTTAACGCATCATCTGTTGAAACAGCAATGTTGATGGTTGAAGGTACTGCACGTTCTATGGGTATCGTAATCGAAGACTAATGTCTTTTTGATTACCATGAACAACGATGAGGGTCGCAGGCGGATAGTTTCTTGAAGCCTGCTACCCTTTCATTATGTGGGAGGATTTTCCGCACAACCACAAAGGAGGAACCTAAAATGGGTAAGAAGTACAAAGAAGCTGCTAAGCTTATCGATCGTACGGTTTCATACGAACTCGCAGAAGCTGTAGATTTGACTAAAAAATCTGCAACTGCGAAATTCGATGAGACTATCGAATTGGCTGTTCGTCTCGGAGTAGATCCGAAGAAAGCAGACCAACAAATCCGTGGAGCAGTCGTATTGCCACACGGTACTGGTAAAACACAAAAAGTCCTCGTCTTCGCGAAAGGTGAGAAACTTAAAGAAGCGGAAGCTGCTGGAGCAGATTACGCTGGTGATGCTGAGTACATCAACAAAATCCAACAAGGATGGTTCGACTTCGATGTTATCGTTGCGACACCAGACATGATGGGTGAAGTTGGTAAACTTGGTCGCGTTCTCGGACCAAAAGGTCTCATGCCAAACCCGAAAACAGGTACAGTTACATTTGACGTCACAAAAGCAATCAACGATATCAAAGCTGGTAAAGTTGAGTACCGTGTCGACAAATCAGGTAACATCCACGTTCCTGTCGGTAAAAAATCATTCGATAACGAGAAACTCGTTGAGAACATCAACACAGTTATCGAAACTCTCGTAAAAGTTAAGCCTGCTACTGCTAAAGGTGTATACCTTAAGAACATCGCGATCGCTTCTACAATGGGTCCTGGTGTAAAAGTATCTTCAGCTGACTTCGCGAAATAATTTCGTCTAAAACGAACTTGACAACGTTCTAAGAACGCTGTTACAGTATAAAACGTTGATATATTTCGACATACCGTAGACAGAAGGTGCTCACATGGGCATAAATCCTTCCGAGGTGTTCTTGCTCAGAGAGCCTGTTTGTTCAGGTATCCTTTTTGACGATTACGCCTCCTCTGCTTTGCAGACGGAGGCTTTTTATTTGAAATCGAGCAGCCCCTCGCGCCGGTACATTTCATCTACCAGGAGGTGCAACAGAAATGGCAAACGAAAAAGTTATCGCTGTCAAAGCGGATCTCGTATCTGAGATCGCTGAGAAACTCCAAGCGAGCGCAGGAACAGTTGTCGTCGACTACCGTGGTCTCACAGTAGAAGAAGTCACTGAACTTCGTAAACAACTCCGCGAAGCGGGCGTTGAATTCAAAGTTTACAAAAACGGTCTCCTCCGCCGCGCGGCAGTTCAAAGCAACCTCGAAGGTCTTGAGGAAGTCTTCACAGGTCCTAGTGCGATCGCCTTCAGTAATGAAGACGTTATCGCGCCAGCTAAGATCTTGAACGACTTCGCTAAAACACACAAGGCTCTCGAACTTAAAGGTGGTATCATCGAAGGCAAAGTCACTTCAGTAGAAGATGTCAAAGCCCTTGCGGAACTTCCATCACGCGAAGGTCTCCTTTCGATGCTCCTCAGCGTGCTTCAAGCGCCAATCCGTGGACTCGCGGTGGCAACGAACGCAATCGCAGAGCAAAAAGAAGAACAATCTGCTTAATTTCTGCTTAGCGGGATAGGCAACCAACACAATTTTCACACCCCAACGTGGGCTAAATCAAAGGAGGAAAACCATAATGGCTTTCAACAAAGAGCAATTTATCGAAGACCTCAAGGGCATGACTGTTCTTGAACTTAACGAACTCGTAAAAACAATCGAAGAAGAATTCGGCGTATCAGCAGCAGCTCCAGTAGCAGTTGCAGGTGCTGGCGCAGGCGCAGCAGCTGAAGAGCAAACTGAATTCGACGTTATCCTTACTAACGCTGGATCTGGTAAAATCAACGTCATCAAAGCAGTTCGCGAATTGACAGGCCTCGGTCTTAAAGAAGCGAAAGCTCTCGTAGACGGAACTCCAGCACCAGTTAAAGAAGGCGTTTCGAAAGAAGACGCTGAAGCAATGAAAGCTAAGCTTGAAGAAGCTGGCGCTACTGTAGAAGTTAAGTAATTTTCTTCTTCCGTAGAAACAAAAGAAGCTCGCATTGCGAGCTTCTTTTGTTTTCATCTTTTACATGAGAGGGGAAGGAAACATGGCGGATCATTATTATACGAATGACCCTTCATCGAAGCGAGATCCGAAGACGTGGGAATACGTCTTGCGTGGTCAAACGCTCCGCTTTACATCGGATCACGGTGTCTTTTCAAAGAACGGAATCGATTTTGGTTCACGTCTTTTGATTGAGGCATTCACGGAACCGGCTGTAGCTGGAGACATTTTAGATGTCGGCTGCGGATACGGACCGATGGGCATCGCGCTCTCGAAGTCGACAGGTCGTCCGGCACACTTGATCGATGTCAATGAACGGGCGCTCGAACTAGCGGCAGACAATGCGCGCGCGAACGGTGTTTCCGTGACGACCGGTGTGAGTGACGGGTATGATGGGGTAGGCGAATCGACATTCGCAGCGATCGTGACGAATCCACCGATTCGGGCAGGAAAAACGGTCGTTCATCGTATTCTCCGGGAAGCATATGATCATCTCGTCGTTGGCGGTGAACTTTGGGTCGTCATTCAAAAGAAACAAGGTGGACCATCAGCGAAGAAATTGATGGAAGACGTATTCGGTATGTGTGAGACAGTTACCCGAGATAAAGGGTACTCGATATTTAAATCAATTCGGTCTTGACAAATCGAAGGATTTGTCGTTGACCTCATGTTGTGTCTATGATAGTATTATAAAATGCCATTGGAGTGATTTTTGGATAAGATGTTTGAAAGCAGCTGGCGTTCTCGACTACAGATGATTGAGTAGACAAGACGTCGCTTTTTTGCGCTTATCAATCAAAAAATGGCTTCAATGTTCGATATTACACCCGTCCTTCTCTATAAGAAGAAGTGGGTCTGAGAGGTGAATCAGTTGACTGGTCAACTTGTTCAGTACGGTCGTCACCGTCAGAGAAGAAGCTATGCACGTATCAGCGAAGTATTGGAACTTCCAAACTTAATCGAGATTCAAACGAATTCGTATGAGTGGTTCCTGCGGGAAGGTCTTCGTGAAATGTTTCATGACATTTCGCCGATTTCCGATTTCACAGGGAATCTTGTATTAGAATTCATCGACTACTCGCTCGGAGAGCCGAAGTATTCGATCGATGAATCGAAAGAGCGCGACGTGACCTATTCGGCACCACTACGCGTTAAAGTCCGTCTTCAAAATAAAGAGACGGGTGAATTGAAAGAACAAGAAGTCTTCATGGGTGACTTCCCGCTTATGACGGAGTCGGGAACATTCATCATCAATGGAGCGGAGCGCGTAATCGTTTCGCAGCTTGTTCGTTCGCCAAGTGTTTATTACAACAATAAGTTAGATAAGAACGGTAAGCGTGGATTCTCCGCGACAGTCATCCCAAACCGTGGTGCATGGCTCGAGCTCGAGACAGACGCGAAAGACATCGTTTATGTTCGCATTGATCGCACGCGTAAGATTCCAGTAACGGTTCTTTTACGTGCTCTTGGTTTCGGTACGGATCAGGAAATCATCGATCTTCTCGGTGATGATGAGTACCTCCGGAATTCACTTGAAAAAGATAATACGGAATCAACGGAAAAAGCCCTCATCGAGATTTATGAGCGTCTACGTCCGGGAGAGCCACCGACAGTCGAAAACGCAAAAGCGTTACTCGTGTCGCGCTTCTTTGACCCGAAACGTTATGATTTGGCAAACGTTGGTCGTTATAAAATCAATAAAAAGCTTCATCTTAAGAACCGTCTTTTCGGTCAGAAACTTGCGGAAACGCTCGTTGACCCAGAGACAGGTGAAGTCATCGCGGAAGCAGGAACGGTCCTTGATCGTCGTATGCTCGATAAAGTCCTTCCATTCCTTGAAGGATCCGTTGGTTACATCGAAGCGACGCCAACAGGCGGCGTAACGCAGGGTGAGGCTTTCAACTTACAGTCAATCAAGGTGTTCGCACCGGACGATGCTGAAGGTGAACGCATCATCAATATCATCGGTAACGGTAACATCGATCGTGACATCAAGCACATCACGCCTGCTGACATGATTGCTGCCATCAACTACTTCTTCAACTTGTTGCATGAAGTCGGTACGACAGACGATATCGACCACCTCGGTAACCGTCGTCTCCGTTCAGTCGGTGAGCTGCTCCAGAACCAATTCCGGATCGGTCTCTCGCGGATGGAACGTGTCGTTAAGGAACGGATGTCGATTCAGGATCAGAATGCGATCACGCCACAGGCATTGATCAACATTCGTCCAGTTATCGCATCGATTAAAGAGTTCTTCGGTAGCTCGCAGTTGTCTCAGTTCATGGACCAAACGAACCCGCTTGCGGAATTGACGCACAAACGTCGTCTTTCAGCACTCGGACCTGGTGGTTTGACACGTGAGCGCGCTGGTTTCGAAGTTCGTGACGTACACTACTCGCACTATTCCCGTATGTGTCCGATCGAAACGCCTGAGGGACCAAACATCGGTTTGATCAACTCGTTGTCTTCGTACGCGAAGGTCAATGAGTACGGCTTCATCGAAGCACCATATCGTCGTGTCGATCCGGAAACGGGCGTCGTCACGAATGACATCCACTACATGACTGCAGACGAAGAGGATCTCTACGTCGTCGCACAGGCAAACATGTTGTTGACGGAAGAGAAGACGTTCCAAGATTCACACGTCCTTTCACGTTTCCGTGGACAAAACTTGTCTGTCGAACCAGCACGTGTCGATTATATGGACGTTTCGCCGAAGCAGGTCGTATCTGCCGCAACGGCTTGTATCCCGTTCCTTGAGAACGATGACTCGAACCGTGCCCTCATGGGAGCGAACATGCAACGTCAGGCCGTCCCACTACTGAACCCGGAATCTCCGATTGTCGGTACAGGTATGGAGTACGTGTCTGCAAAAGACTCAGGAGCCGCTGTTGTTGCGAAGCACGCAGGGATCGCTGAGCGCGTTACGGCGCGTGAAATCCTTGTCCGTCGTACGACGGAAGTCGATGGCAACATCGTCGAAGGTGAACTCGACCGTTACAAGATTCAAAAATTCATCCGTTCTAACCAAGGAACGTGTTATAACCAAAAACCAATCATCAAAGCAGGCGACCCAGTCGATAAAGGCGAGATCCTTGCAGATGGTCCATCGATGGACGGTGGGGAACTTGCGCTTGGTCGCAACGTACTCGTCGGTTTCATGACGTGGGATGGTTACAACTATGAGGATGCTGTCATCATGAGTGAACGTCTTGTTAAAGACGACGTCTACACATCGATCCACATCGAAGAATACGAATGTGAGTCGCGTGATACGAAACTCGGACCGGAAGAAATCACACGTGATATTCCGAACGTCGGTGATGATGCCTTGAAAAACCTCGACGATCGCGGAATCATCCGTGTCGGTGCGGAAGTCAAGGACGGCGATATCCTCGTCGGTAAAGTTACGCCGAAGGGTGTAACGGAATTGACAGCGGAAGAACGTCTTCTTCATGCGATCTTCGGTGAAAAAGCACGTGAAGTCCGTGATACATCTCTCCGTGTTCCACACGGTGGTGATGGAATCATCCTCGACGTCAAAATCTTCGACCGCGATAATGGGGACGAGCTCTCACCTGGTGTCAACCAGTTGATCCGTGCTTACATCGTTCAGAAGCGTAAGATTCACGAGGGTGACAAAATGGCGGGGCGTCACGGTAACAAAGGTGTTATCTCGCGTATCCTCCCAGAAGAAGACATGCCGTACATGCCAGACGGTACGCCAATTGACATCATGTTGAACCCACTTGGGGTTCCATCACGGATGAACATCGGGCAGTTGCTCGAGCTTCACCTTGGGATGGCAGCACGTCAACTCGGCATTAAAGTCGCATCACCAGTATTTGATGGTGCGCGTGAGGAAGATGTTTGGGCAACGATTGAAGAAGCAGGTATGGATCGCGACGCGAAGACTGTCCTTTATGATGGTCGTTCGGGTGAAGCGTTCGATAACCGTATCTCTGTCGGTGTCATGTATATGATTAAACTTGCTCACATGGTCGATGATAAACTTCACGCACGTTCGACAGGACCATACTCACTCGTTACACAACAACCGCTCGGTGGTAAAGCCCAGTTCGGTGGTCAGCGTTTCGGTGAGATGGAAGTATGGGCACTTGAAGCATACGGCGCAGCCTACACGCTCCAAGAAATCCTTACAATCAAGTCGGATGATACGATCGGTCGTGTCAAAGCGTACGAAGCAATCGTCAAAGGTGAGAATGTACCACAACCGGGCGTACCGGAATCGTTCCGAGTCCTCATTAAAGAGCTTCAATCCCTCGGTATGGACGTTAAGATGATGTCTGCTGATGATGAAGAGATCGAAATGCGTGACGAAGACGAGGACAATATCCCGAACGCGACTCCAGCACTCGAAGAAGTTCAAGCGCCTGTCGCACCAGTTGTTACTGAAGAGGAATAAGCGAAAGGGAGGTCCACCCCTTGGTAGATGTTAATAGATTTGAATATATGCAAATCGGCCTCGCTTCCCCCGAAAAGATCCGTTCATGGTCTTTCGGGGAAGTGAAAAAGCCGGAGACGATCAACTATCGTACACTCAAACCGGAGAAAGACGGTTTGTTCTGTGAACGTATCTTTGGTCCAACGAAAGACTGGGAATGTTACTGTGGTAAATACAAACGGATCCGCTATAAAGGAATCATTTGTGACCGCTGTGGCGTTGAAGTCACGAAGTCGAAAGTCCGTCGTGAGCGCATGGGTCACATCGAGCTCGCAGCACCGGTTTCGCACATCTGGTACTTCAAAGGAATTCCTAGCCGTATGGGACTCGTCCTTGACATGTCACCGCGTGCGTTAGAAGAGATCATCTACTTCGCATCGTACGTCGTCACAGATCCAGGCGAATCGACACTTGAGAAGAAACAACTCCTTTCAGAAAAAGAATACCGTGCATATCGCGAGAAGTTCGGTCGTTCGTTCACTGCTGAAATGGGTGCGGAAGCAGTTCGTAAATTGCTCCGCGACGTGGAACTCGATAAAGAAGTCGCTGCATTACGTGAAGAACTTCGTATGATTCAAGGACAACGTCGTACTCGTGCGATCAAACGCCTTGAAGTCCTCGATGCTTTCCGTAACTCGGGCAACAATCCAGAATGGATGGTTCTCGAAGTGCTTCCAGTCATCCCACCGGAACTTCGTCCGATGGTTCAACTCGATGGCGGACGTTTCGCAACGTCTGACTTGAACGACTTGTACCGCCGCGTCATCAACCGTAACAACCGTCTCAAGCGTCTTCTTGACCTTGGTGCTCCGAATATCATCGTTCAGAATGAAAAACGGATGCTTCAAGAAGCAGTCGATGCCTTGATCGATAACGGTCGTCGTGGTCGTCCAGTCACTGGACCAGGTAACCGTCCACTTAAATCACTTTCACACATGTTGAAAGGGAAACAAGGACGTTTCCGTCAAAACTTGCTCGGTAAACGTGTCGACTACTCTGGTCGTTCGGTTATCGTCGTTGGTCCAAACTTGAAGATGTATCAATGTGGTCTTCCAAAAGAAATGGCCCTTGAACTCTTCAAACCGTTCGTCATGAAAGAACTCGTCTCTCGTGGCATCGCACCGAACATCAAGAGTGCGAAACGGAAAATCGAGCGCGTTCAACCTGAAATCTGGGATGTCCTCGAAGAAGTCATCCGTGAGCATCCGGTTCTCTTGAACCGTGCACCGACACTTCACCGTCTCGGTATCCAGGCGTTCGAACCAACGCTCGTCGAAGGACGCGCGATTCGCCTTCACCCACTCGTATGTACGGCATATAACGCCGATTTCGATGGTGACCAAATGGCGGTTCACGTACCACTTTCGGCAGAAGCACAAGCAGAAGCACGTCTTCTCATGCTCGCTGCACAAAACATCTTGAACCCGAAAGACGGTAAACCTGTTGTTACACCATCGCAGGATATGGTCCTCGGTAACTACTACCTCACGCTCGAACGCGAAAACGCAATCGGCGAAGGTAAAATCTTCTCGACAGTGAACGAAGCGCTCATCGCTTACCAAAACGGTTATGCGCACTTCCATACACGTGTTGCAATTCCAGCCGGCGTTCTCAAGAACCCGACATTCACGGAAGAGCAAAACGAGAAATTATTGATTACAACAGTCGGTAAGTTGATCTTCAACGAGATCCTCCCAACGACGTTCCCTTACTTGAACGAACCAACGATGACGAACCTTCAAGAAGCGACGCCAGACACATACTTCCTTGAAAAAGGAACAGATGTCGCGGCAGAACTGAAGAACCGTCCGATCATCGATCCGTTCAAAAAAGGATTCCTTGGAAATGTCATCGCGGAAGTCTTCAAACGGTTTGAGACGACAGAAACAAGCCGCATGCTCGACCGCATGAAAAACCTCGGATTCAAACACTCGACTCGTGCCGGTATCACGGTAGGGATCGCGGACATCATCGTTCTTCCGGACAAACAAGAGATTCTTGTTGAAGCGCAGGACAATGTCGACCGCGTCATGAAATCGTACCGTCGTGGTCTCATCACAGAAGACGAGCGCTATGAGCGCGTCGTTAAATCGTGGAATGATGCGAAGGATGAAATTCAGTCTCGTCTGATGAAATCCCTCAACCGTCTCAACCCGATCTTCATGATGAGTGACTCCGGTGCCCGTGGTAACGCGTCGAACTTCACGCAGCTCGCTGGTATGCGTGGACTCATGGCCGCTCCAAGTGGACGGATCATCGAGCTCCCGATCAAATCATCGTTCCGTGAGGGTCTAACGGTACAGGAATACTTCATCTCGACACACGGTGCGCGTAAAGGTCTTGCCGATACAGCCTTGAAAACGGCTGACTCAGGTTACCTGACTCGTCGTCTCGTTGACGTCGCTCAAGACGTCATCATCCGTGAAGATGATTGTGGAACGGATCGTGGTATCCGTGTCACTGCACTCCGTGAAGGAACGGAAGAGATCGAAAGCCTCTACGACCGCCTCGTCGGCCGTACTGCATTCGAAAACGTCGTTCACCCAGAAACAGGAGAAGTCCTCGTTTCGACGAACGAACTCATCGATGAAGACATCGCTCGTGTCATCACTGACGCTGGTGTCGATAACGTTGAGATCCGTACTGCCTTCACATGTAATACAAGCCATGGTGTTTGTAAGAAATGTTACGGACGCAACTTGGCAACAGGCAACGACGTCGAAGTCGGCGAAGCTGTCGGTATCATTGCGGCACAATCAATCGGTGAGCCAGGAACGCAGCTTACAATGCGTACCTTCCACACAGGTGGGGTTGCCGGGGATGATATCACACAAGGTCTTCCGCGTATCCAAGAGTTGTTCGAAGCGCGTAACCCGAAAGGTCAAGCGGTCATCTCGGAAATCGATGGTCAAGTCATCGACTTCACGGAATCGCGCGACAAACGTGAATTGACGGTCCAAGGACTCAGCGAAACACGCACATACACGATCCCATTCGGTTCGCGTCTACGTGTTCAGCTCGGGGACGAGGTCAAAGCCGGTCAAGTCTTCACGGAAGGTTCGATCGATCCGAAAGAACTCTTGAACGTTAAAGGTGTATCCGGCGTTCAGAACTACTTGCTCCAAGAAGTTCAAAAAGTATACCGGATGCAAGGGGTTGAGATCGGTGACAAACACGTCGAGGTCATGGTTCGCCAAATGATCCGTCGCGTACGTGTCATCGAGTCTGGTGAGACTTCACTCTTACCAGGTTCGCTTGTCGATATCAGCACGTTCAAGGAAGCTTGTAAAGAAGCGCTCCGTAACGGGAAAGCTCTCGCTTCGGCGAAACCAGTTCTTCTCGGTATCACGAAAGCGTCGCTTGAAACAGATTCATTCCTATCGGCTGCGTCGTTCCAAGAAACGACTCGTGTCCTCACGGATGCAGCGATTAAAGGGAAGAGCGACTACCTTCGCGGCTTGAAAGAGAACGTCATCATCGGTAAGTTAGTTCCAGCTGGTACTGGGATGTCACGTTACCGTCAGATCGATCTCGAAGTAGCTGGCGAAGCACCTGTAGAAGCCGATTCTCCGGTAGAATAAAACGCCTTGACACGTCGGTATGGCGGTGCTACTATGATATAGTGTTGCCAACCGGCTGTGTTATTTTGGAGGATATCTTCATGTCTTACAAAAAAGTAGTCGGCGCAGATTTGAAGTTTGTCGGTCAAAAGCAAACGCTCAAAGCATTGCGATCTGGCAAGGCGTCGGAAGTGATCATTGCGGATGACGCAGATGAACACGTAAAACAAGCATTGCTCGATGCGGCGAAACAAGCAAACGTTCCAGTCGTGAATGTTCCTTCTAAGCAAGAGCTTGGAAAAGCTTGTGGAATCGATGTCGCAGCAACCGCTGTTGCCATTAAGAAAGTTTGATAATGCGTTTTGTGTGGCGATGGAATGCCTGAGCCACGCAAAACGCTTCATTATGACTTTCGATGAACCACCCGGCTCGGTGGTTTTGAAATTTGTCATGAATTCAGGAAGGGAGGATCTCAAAGATGCCTACTATCAACCAATTAGTCCGTAAAGGACGTCAATCAAAAGTTGTGAAATCAGATTCGCCAGCGCTGAACAAAGGGTACAACAGCTTCATTAAAGCTCGTACTGACATCAGCTCACCACAAAAACGTGGTGTTTGTACTCGTGTAGGTACAATGACTCCGAAGAAACCGAACTCGGCTCTTCGTAAATACGCACGTGTACGTTTGACGAACACAATGGAAGTAACAGCTTACATCCCAGGTATCGGCCACAACCTTCAAGAGCACAGTGTTGTTCTTATCCGCGGCGGCCGCGTAAAAGACTTACCAGGGGTACGTTACCACATCGTTCGTGGTGCGCTTGATACAGCTGGTGTTGACGGCCGTATGCAAGGTCGTTCGAAATACGGTACTAAACGTCCTAAAGTTAAAAAATAATCTAGATATCTTAAGATATCACCTCACTATATGAAAGGAGGGACTCGGAATGCCACGTAAAGGTCAAGCAGAACGTCGTGATGTAATGGCTGATCCGATCTACAACTCTAAACTCGTTACCCGCCTTATCAACCGTCTTATGTTAGATGGTAAAAAAGGTACTGCTCAACAAATCTTATACAAAGCTTTCGAAACTATCGCTGAACGTTCAGGTCGCGATGCAATGGAAGTTTTTGAAGAAGCGATGAACAACATCATGCCAGTTCTTGAAGTTAAAGCACGCCGTGTAGGTGGAGCTAACTATCAAGTTCCTGTCGAAGTTCGCCCAGAGCGTCGTACGACACTCGCACTTCGTTACCTCGTGAACTACTCACGTCTCCGTAACGAAAAAACAATGGATGCGCGTCTTGCTAACGAAATCATGGACGCTGCAAACAACACTGGTGCTTCTGTTAAGAAGCGCGAAGATATGCACAAAATGGCGGAAGCGAACAAAGCGTTTGCTCACTACCGCTGGTAATTCCGAAAATCACCACCTCATGCATGCCATTTTTAATGGAATTATGGGGTGGCTTTCGGGTATAGTCATGACGTGTGGTAACACACGACCACTAAACTAAAATGCGAAAGGAGAATGTTTAAAGATGGCAAGAGAATTCTCCCTTAAGAACACTCGTAACATCGGGATCATGGCTCACATCGATGCTGGTAAAACAACAACGACTGAGCGTATCCTGTACTACACGGGTCGTATCCACAAGATTGGTGAAACGCACGAAGGTGCTTCACAAATGGACTGGATGGAGCAAGAGCAAGAGCGTGGGATCACGATTACATCGGCAGCAACAACTGCTCAATGGAAAGGTAACCGCGTAAACATCATCGATACACCTGGACACGTAGACTTCACAGTTGAAGTTGAACGTTCACTTCGCGTACTTGATGGTGCGGTAGCAGTACTTGACGCTCAGTCTGGTGTTGAGCCACAAACTGAGACAGTATGGCGCCAAGCTACAACTTACGGCGTACCACGTATCGTTTTCGTTAACAAAATGGATAAAATCGGTGCAGACTTCTTGTACTCGGTCGGAACGCTTCGCGAGCGCCTTCAAGCAAACGCACATGCGATCCAAATTCCAATTGGTGCGGAAGATGAATTCAAAGGAATCATCGACCTCGTCGAACAGAAAACATACATGTACGGTAACGATCTCGGAACTGACATCGAAGTGACTGACGGTTTCCCAGCTGATCTCGCTGATCAAGCTGAAGAACTCCGTGGATCATTGATCGAAGCAGTTGCGGATTACGAAGAAGAATTGATGATGAAATACCTCGAGGGTGAAGAAATCACAATCGACGAGTTGAAAGCGGCTATCCGTAAAGCAACTCTGACAGTTGACTTCTATCCTGTACTCGTAGGTTCGGCATTCAAGAACAAAGGTGTTCAGCTTATGCTTGACGCAGTTCTCGATTACCTCCCATCACCAATCGACGTAAAAGCGATCTCAGGTATCAACATGGATACGGATGAAGAAATCGTGCGTGAGTCTTCGGACGAAGCACCATTCTCTGCACTCGCATTCAAAGTTATGACTGACCCTTACGTCGGTAAATTGACGTTCTTCCGTGTGTACTCTGGTACAGCTTCGGCAGGATCGTACGTTAAAAACTCAACAAAAGGCAAACGTGAGCGTCTTGGACGTATCCTTCAAATGCACGCAAACAGCCGTGAAGAAATCCCGATGGTATACGCGGGTGACATCGCTGCAGCTGTAGGTTTGAAAGATACGACTACTGGAGATACGCTTTGTGCAGAGAAAGACAACGTCGTTCTCGAATCAATGACATTCCCAGAACCAGTTATCTCGGTCGCTATCGAACCAAAAACGAAAGCTGACCAAGATAAAATGGGTCAAGCCCTCGCTAAGCTTGCTGAAGAGGATCCAACGTTCCGCACTGAAACAAACCCAGAGACTGGTCAAACGATCATCTCAGGTATGGGTGAGCTTCACCTCGACATCATCGTTGACCGTATGCGTCGCGAGTTCAAAGTCGAAGCAAACGTTGGTGCTCCACAAGTAGCTTACCGTGAAACGATCCGCCAAGCGGCGAAGATCGATTCGAAGTTCGCTCGTCAATCTGGTGGTCGTGGTCAATATGGTCACGTCGTCGTAGAATTCGAGCCGAACGAAGAAGGCGCTGGCTTCGAGTTCAACAACAAAATCGTCGGTGGTGTTGTTCCACGTGAATACATCCCAGCGGTTGAGCACGGAATCGAAGAAGCACTTCAAAACGGTATCCTTGCTGGTTACCCGGTCGTTGACGTAAAAGCTTCACTCGTCTTCGGATCGTACCACGATGTCGACTCAAACGAGATGGCATTTAAAGTTGCGGCTTCAATGGCAGTCAAACAACTTAAAGATAAGAGCGGCGCTGTTATCCTTGAGCCAATGATGAAAGTTGAAATCGTCATCCCAGACGAATACATGGGAGACATCATGGGTGATGTTACATCACGCCGTGGTCGCGTAGAAGGTATGGAAGCACGCGGTAACGCTCAAGTTGTCCGTTCAATGATTCCACTTTCTGAAATGTTCGGATACGCTACTGGTCTTCGTTCACGCACACAAGGTCGCGGAACGTACTCGATGCACTTCGATCACTACGAAGAAGTACCGAAATCAGTTGCAGAAGAAATCATCAAAAAAGCAAACGGCTAATCCTTCACAGGTTGTCACGCTTTTATGATTAGTGTAAGCTAAGGAAGGTGTACGTTATCTTACGACTCACCTTCCTAGTTATAAAAAATTATTAGACACATAGAGGAGGAATTCAGAATGGGTAAGGAAAAATTCGACCGTTCTAAACCGCACGTTAACGTTGGTACAATCGGCCACGTCGACCACGGTAAAACAACTTTAACAGCAGCTATCTCAGCTGTACTTGCAAAATCACAAGGTAAAGCTGCAACTAAGTTTGACCAAATCGATGGTGCTCCAGAAGAGCGCGAGCGCGGTATCACAATCGCAACAGCTCACATCGAGTACGAAACAGAAAAACGCCACTATGCACACGTTGACTGCCCAGGTCACGCTGACTATGTTAAAAACATGATCACTGGTGCTGCACAAATGGACGGCGCGATCCTCGTTGTTTCTGCAACTGATGGTCCAATGCCACAAACACGTGAGCACATCTTGCTTTCACGTCAAGTAGGTGTTCCTTTCATCGTAGTATTCATGAACAAAGTTGACATGGTTGACGACGAAGAGCTTCTTGAGCTCGTCGAAATGGAAATCCGTGAGCTTCTTTCTGAGTATGACTTCCCAGGTGATGACCTCCCAGTTATCCAAGGTTCTGCTCTTGGCGCGCTTAACGGCGAAGCTAAATGGGAAGAAAAAATCATGGAACTCATGTCAGCTGTCGATGAGTACATCCCAGAACCAACTCGTGACACTGAAAAAGACTTCATGATGCCAGTTGAGGATGTCTTCTCAATCACTGGTCGTGGTACAGTTGCTACTGGCCGCGTTGAGCGTGGAGTTCTTAAAGTCAACGACGAGATCGAAATCGTTGGTCTTCACGAAGAAACTAAAAAATCAGTATGTACTGGTGTAGAGATGTTCCGTAAGCTTCTTGACTATGCTGAAGCTGGCGACAACATCGGTGCTCTTCTCCGTGGTGTATCACGTGACGACATCGAGCGTGGACAAGTTCTCGCGAAACCAAACACAATCACACCACACAAAAAGTTCAAAGCGCAAGTTTACGTTCTCTCTAAAGAAGAGGGTGGCCGTCACACGCCATTCTTCGGTAACTACCGTCCACAGTTCTACTTCCGTACAACTGACGTAACTGGTATGTGCCAACTTCCAGAAGGAACTGAAATGGTAATGCCTGGGGACAACATCGAATTGACTGTTGAACTCATCGCGCCAATCGCTCTTGAAAAAGAAACTCGTTTCTCAATCCGTGAAGGTGGCCGTACAGTAGGCGCTGGATCAGTTACAGAAATCGTTGAGTAATTTTTAAGACAAAAAGGTCTTCCGTCTCCCGTGGCGGAAGACCTTTTTTCATTTCTTTGAAAACAGTCTTGCAACATGGTCTGACATCTTATATACTGAGGAAAGTGTTTGTGCGAGTGGTGAGAGACTTGAATACATATTCTATTTTATTAGTGCTTGCAATCTTGCTGGTGATTCAGTATGATAGAATATGTTGGTCACAAACACAACGCGATGAAGCGGGAGGTTATGACACACCAGGCGGCATTGCCATGGCTAGTGTGGAAATTTCCGCGGAGAATGTCTATTTACAAAATAGGCGAAAAGGAGGGAAATAACATGGCAAATGAAAAAATTCGGATCCGTTTGAAAGCATACGATCACCGCGTGCTTGATCAATCGGCTGAGAAAATTGTCGACACAGCAAAACGTTCAGGTGCTACTGTATCTGGTCCGATCCCACTCCCAACGGAGAAAGCGGTCTACACAGTACTTCGTGCCGTTCACAAGTACAAAGATGCTCGTGAGCAGTTCGAAATGCGTACACACAAACGTTTGATCGACATCGTTAACCCAACACCGAAAACTGTTGATGCGCTTATGCGTCTCGAACTTCCATCGGGCGTTGACATCGAAATCAAACTTTAATTTTTCTTCTATAGATAGTTGATACTAGCCAGAAGATCAAAATCATTCAATATTAGGAGGTGTATCTCATGGCTAAAGGAATCTTAGGAACTAAACTCGGTATGACACAAATCTTCAACGAGTCAGGCGAAGTCGTCCCTGTTACTGTCGTTTCAGTCGAAGGTAACGTTGTTCTTCAATTGAAAACAACGGAAGTTGACGGTTACGAAGCAGTTCAACTCGGCTTTGGTGATATCAAAGAAGGTCGTCAAAACAAACCGCAAAAAGGTCACGCTGCGAAAGCAAACGCGACACCTAAGCGCTTCATTAAAGAAATCCGTACATCAGTAGCAGATTTCGAAATCGGTCAAGAGATTAAAGCAGATACTTTCGCTGCAGGCGAAATGGTTGATGTAACAGGTACGTCGAAAGGTAAAGGTTTCGCTGGTGCAATCAAGCGTCACAACCAATCACGTGGTCCAATGGCTCACGGTTCGCGTTACCACCGTCGCCCAGGTTCAATGGGTCCTGTTGCTCCTAACCGTGTATTCAAAGGGAAATTGCTCCCTGGACGCATGGGTGGAGAGCAAATCACTGTTCAAAACCTTGAAATCGTAAAAGTTGATGCAGAACGCGGCTTACTCCTCGTCAAGGGTGCTATCCCAGGCGCACGTAAGAGCCAAGTTGTCATCAAAACTGCGGTTAAAGGCAACTAATCCGTTTGCAAGGAAAGGAGGAATAACGAATGCCTAAAGTAGCTTTGCTTAACCAAACAGGTACACAAGTTGGAGACATCGAGCTCGCAGATGCCGTTTTCGGAATCGAGCCAAATGAAGCAGTCGTATACGATGCAATCGTCATGCAACAAGCTTCACGTCGCCAAGGTACACATGATACAAAAGGTCGCTCGGAAGTTCGCGGTGGCGGCCGTAAACCATGGAAACAAAAAGGTACTGGTCGTGCACGCCAAGGTTCGATCCGTTCGCCACAATGGGTTGGCGGTGGAACAGTCTTCGGTCCAACACCACGTTCGTACGCTTATAAACTTCCTAAAAAGGTTCGTCGTCTCGCACTTCGTTCAGCACTTTCTTCGAAAGTCGCTAACAACGAGTTCATCGTTCTTGAAGGATTGACAATCGATGCTCCTAAAACTAAGGACATGATCGCAGTATTCGCTGCTCTTTCAATCGAACGTAAAGTTCTCGTCGTTACTGCTGATTACAACGAGTCAGTCGTTCTTTCAACACGCAACATCCCAGGTGTCACAGTCGTTGACGCTGCAGGTGTAAACGTCCTTGATCTTGTCGCTCATGACAAAGTCATCATTACGAAGGACGCTGTTGCGAGAGTAGAGGAGGTGCTTGCATAATGGCACACACACACGACATTATCAAACGTCCTGTCATTACTGAACGTTCAGTAAACCAAATGGCTGAGAAAAAGTACACATTCGAAGTAGACGTGAAGGCATCTAAGACTCAAATCAAAGATGCAGTCGAAGCGATCTTCGGAGTGAAAGTTGACAAAGTCAACACATTGATCTCAAAACCAAAAGCAAAACGCGTAGGTCGTCACGCTGGTTACACAGCACGCCGCAAAAAAGCGGTCGTCACGCTTACTGCAGATAGCAAAGAACTCGATTACCTCGGTTAATCGGAACTCTGTAGAAAAGGAGGGAACTCTCGATGGGAATTAAAAAGTTTAAACCGACCACTAACGGTCGTCGTAATATGACTGCACTTGACTTTGCTGAGATTACGGCTTCACGTCCTGAAAAATCGTTAACTGAAAAGCTTTCGAAAAAGGGCGGACGTAACAACCAAGGTCGCTTGACAGTACGTCACCAAGGTGGCGGACACAAACGTAAATATCGTATCATCGACTTCAAACGGAACAAGGATGGCATCGCTGGTCGTGTCGCTACAATTGAGTACGATCCAAACCGCTCTGCTAACATCGCATTGATCCACTACATCGATGGTGAAAAACGCTACATCCTCGCACCGAAAGGCTTGAAAGTAGACATGCAAGTCATGGCTGGACCAGAAGCTGACATTAAAGTCGGTAATGCTCTTCCACTTTCAAACATCCCAGTCGGTACGTTGATCCACAACATCGAACTTAAGCCAGGTAAAGGTGGTCAGCTCGTTCGCGCAGCTGGTACTTCTGCTCAGCTTCTCGGTAAAGATGGTAAATACGCGATCGTTCGTCTTCAATCAGGCGAAACTCGTATGATCCTTGCTACTTGCCGTGCAACAGTCGGCGCTGTCGGTAATGAAGAGCACGAGCTCGTCAATATCGGTAAAGCTGGTCGTTCACGCTGGCTCGGAAAACGTCCTACAGTTCGTGGTTCTGTTATGAACCCAGTCGATCACCCACACGGTGGTGGTGAAGGACGTGCTCCAATCGGTCGTTCGGGCCCACTTACTCCTTGGGGTAAACCGGCACTCGGATACAAAACTCGTAAGAAAAACAAAGCGAGCGATAAATATATCGTCCGTCGTTCTAAAAAATAATTACATGATTTCTGGACGGTTCGTAGGAACCGTTCCTGAATCATGCCAAAGGGAGGTACAACTATGGGTCGCAGCTTGAAAAAAGGTCCATTCGCAGATCACCATCTGCTCGCTAAGGTTGATAAAGCCAACGAAGCTGGTGACAAACATGTCATCAAAACTTGGTCACGCCGCTCGACAATCTTCCCAGAGTTCATCGGTCACACGATCGCTGTCTACGATGGTCGTAAACACGTACCGGTTTACGTGACAGAAGATATGGTCGGTCACAAACTTGGTGAATTCGCTCCAACACGTTCTTACAAAGGACATGCTGGAAACGATAAGAAAACGAAACGTTAATCTGAGGGGAGGTACTCATTATGCAATCAAAAGCATCGGCTAATATGGTTCGCATTGCTCCTCGTAAGGCACGTCTCGTAGTAGACTTAATCCGCGGGAAGCAAATCGGCGAAGCACTTTCGATTCTTGCTTACACGAACAAGGCAGCAACGCCAATCGTTGAGAAAGTATTGAAATCGGCAATCGCGAACGCTGAGCACAACTTCGACATGAACATCGAAAACCTCGTAGTCACTGAGGCTTACGTAAACGAAGGTCCAACGCTCAAACGTTTCCGCCCACGTGCAATGGGTCGCGCAAGCCGCATCAACAAACGTACGAGCCACGTTCACATCGTGGTATCTGAAAAATAAGGAGGGATTACCGTGGGTCAGAAGATTAACCCAACTGGTCTTCGCGTAGGTATCATCAAAGACTGGGAATCACGTTGGTTCGCAGATAAAGACTATGCTGATCTCCTTCATGAAGACTACGTAGTTCGTGAATATATCGAAAAACGTCTTAAAGACGCTAGTGTCTCTAAAGTAGAAATCGAGCGCGCAGCTAACCGCTTGAACATCTCACTTCACACTGCTAAGCCTGGTATGGTTATCGGTAAAGGCGGTTCTGAAATCGAAACACTTCGTAAAGACATCACTAACCTTGCAAAAGGCAAACGCGTTCACGTTAACGTCGTTGAAGTGAAAAACCCGGATGCAGTTGCTAAGCTCGTCGCTGAGAACATCGCTCGCCAACTTGAAGGTCGCGTATCGTTCCGTCGTGCTATGAAGCAATCAATCCAACGCTCAATGCGTTCTGGTATCAAAGGAATCAAGACTGAAGTTTCTGGTCGTCTTGGTGGCGCTGATATCGCTCGTTCTGAGAAGTATTCGGAAGGAACAGTTCCACTTCATACACTCCGTGCAGACATCGATTACGGTACTGCAGAAGCTGATACAACTTACGGCAAAATTGGCGTAAAAGTATGGCTCCACCACGGTGAAGTGCTTCCTACGAAAAAAGCAGCAGCAAACGAAGAATAATCCACATCCGTCTAGGGAAGGAGGCAACACAACATGTTGTTACCAAAACGTGTAAAATATCGTCGTGTTCACCGCGGCAACATGCGTGGTAAAGCGAAACGTGGTACTACAGTACACTTCGGCGAGTTCGGTATCCAAGCTCAAGAAGCTAGCTGGATCACTAGCCGTCAAATCGAATCAGCGCGTATCGCGATGACTCGTTATATGAAACGTGGTGGTAAAGTGTGGATCAAGATCTTCCCACACAAGCCATACACTAAAAAACCTCTTGAAGTCCGAATGGGTTCAGGTAAAGGTGCTCCGGAGGGCTGGGTAGCAGTCGTCAAACCGGGTAAAGTAATGTTCGAAATCGCAGGAGTATCGGAAGAGATCGCACGCGAAGCTCTCCGTCTTGCATCACACAAACTTCCAGTAAAATGTAAGTTCGTAAAACGTGAAGAAAATGGTGGTGATACGAATGAAAGCAACTGATCTCCGTCAGCAAACAACTGAAGAGCTTAACGGTAAAGTCGGTTCGTGGAAAGAAGAGTTGTTCAACCTTCGTTTCCAACTCGCGACTGGTCAGCTTGAGAACCCTGCTCGTATCCGTGAAGTGCGCAAGTCGATTGCACGCGCGAAAACCGTTCTTCGTGAACGCGAACTCGGCATCAACAACGCATAATTCACTCGGATTCTGAGAGGAGGAACACTCAATGGAACGCACTAACAACCGCAAAGTGTTAACTGGACGCGTCGTTTCTGACAAAATGGACAAAACGATCGTAGTTACAGTTGAAACAAAAGTAAAGCACAAGCTTTACGGCAAACGCGTAAACTACTCTAAAAAGTACAAAGCGCATGATGAAAACAACACAGCTAAAATCGGTGATGTTGTACGCATTCAAGAAACACGTCCATTATCTAAGGACAAACGTTTCCGTCTCGTAGAAGTCATTGAAGAAGCAGTAATCATCTAAACTCTAATTAGTTCGGGTGAATAAACATCCGGAGGGAGGTACAATCGTATGATTCAACAAGAATCTCGCTTAAAAGTAGCAGACAACTCAGGAGCTCGTGAAGTCTTGACGATCAAAGTCCTCGGTGGTTCTGGTCGTAAAACTGCTAACATCGGTGACGTTATTGTTTGTACAGTAAAACAAGCAACACCAGGTGGCGTTGTCAAAAAAGGTGAAGTTGTACGCGCAGTAGTCGTTCGTACTAAACGTGGCGTTCGTCGTAAAGACGGTTCGTACATCCGTTTTGACGAAAACGCAGCAGTCATCATCAAAGATGACAAAAGCCCACGTGGCACACGTATCTTCGGACCAGTCGCACGCGAACTTCGTGAAAAAGACTTCATGAAGATCGTCTCGTTGGCACCGGAAGTACTTTAATTCCAAAGAATTCCTACAAGGAGGTGCTCTAACGATGCATGTCAAAAAAGGTGATAAAGTTCAGGTTATGACTGGTAAAGACAAAGGCAAACAAGGCGTTGTCCTTACAGCTATGCCTAAAAAAGATCGCGTAATCGTCGAAGGCGTTAACATGATCAAAAAACACTCAAAACCTTCTCAACTCAACCCGCAAGGCGGAATTGTCGAGAAAGAAGCACCGATTCACGTATCGAACGTTATGCTCATCGACCCTAAGACAGGTAACCCAACACGCGTTGGTTTCACTGTGGTTGACGGCAAGAAAGTACGTATCGCTAAAAAATCGGGCGAAGCTTTAGATAAATAAGAAGATTTAAAGAAAGGAGGTCCACTTTCTGATGAACCGTTTAAAAGCTAAATACCAAGACGAAATCGTCAAAGTAATGATGGAGAAATTCAACTACAGTTCTGTAATGCAAGCGCCGAAAGTCGATAAAATCGTAATCAACATGGGTGTTGGTGACGCTGTTACGAACTCTAAGGCACTTGACATGGCAGTCGAAGAGCTTCAGCTCCTCACTGGTCAGAAGCCACTCATCACGAAAGCTAAGAAATCAATCGCTGGTTTCAAACTTCGTGAAGGTATGCCAATCGGTGCGAAGGTTACACTTCGTGGCGAGCGCATGTACGAATTCCTCGACAAGTTGATCAACGTGTCACTTCCACGTGTACGTGACTTCCGTGGCGTATCGAAAAAATCTTTCGATGGCCGTGGTAACTACACGCTAGGCGTGAAGGAACAATTGATCTTCCCAGAGATCGACTACGATCGCGTATCGAAAGTCCGTGGTATGGACATCGTTATCGTAACTACTGCTAACACGGATGAAGAGTCACGTGAGCTTCTCACATCACTCGGCATGCCATTCCAAAAATAAGGGAGGTCGACAACATGGCTAAGAAATCAATGATCGCACGTGAAGTAAAACGTCAAGCACTCGTTGAGCGCTTCGCAGAAAAACGCGCAGAATTGAAAGCACAAGGCGACTACATCGGCTTGAGCAAACTCCCACGTAACTCTTCAGCGGTTCGTTTACACAACCGTTGTAGTATCACTGGCCGTCCACACGGTTACATTGGTAAATTCGGTATCAGCCGTATTAAGTTCCGTGATCTTGCTCATAAAGGTCAAATCCCTGGTGTTAAAAAAGCAAGCTGGTAATTCATTAAAGTTGTGAAAGGAGGTACATCGCATGGTTATGACAGATCCGATTGCAGATATGCTTACACGCATTCGTAATGCAAACATGGTTCGCCATGAGAAGTTGGAAATGCCAGCTTCTACAATCAAACGTGAAGTCGCTGAAATCCTCAAACGTGAAGGTTTCATCCGCGATGTTGAATATCTCGAGGACAGCAAACAAGGTACGCTCCGCGTATTCCTTAAATACGGCGCAAGCAACGAGCGCGTTATCACTGGACTCAAACGTATCTCGAAACCAGGTCTTCGCGTTTACGCGAAAGCTGATGAAATCCCGAAAGTACTCGGTGGTCTCGGAATCGCTATCGTTTCAACATCTAAAGGTGTAATGACTGACAAAGAAGCTCGCCAACAAAAAGTCGGCGGCGAAGTGATCGCATACATCTGGTAATACACGCATAAAAAGAACGGAGGTGTCTTAAATGTCACGTATTGGTAAAAAGCCAGTCGTCATCCCAGCAGGCGTTACAGTAACAGTTGAAAACAACACGGTTACGGTAAAAGGTCCTAAAGGGGAACTCACACGCGAGTTCAGCCCAGCTATGGCGATCAACGTAGAAGGTAATGAATTGACTGTCACTCGTCCGAACGACGAGAAAGCAAGCCGTACGATCCACGGAACGACTCGTGCGCTTATCGCGAACATGGTCGAAGGTGTAAACAACGGTTTCGCTAAGACACTCGATATCCAAGGTGTTGGTTACCGTGCACAAAAGCAAGGTAACAAAATCGTACTCAACCTCGGTTACTCACACCCAATCGAGTACACTCCGGAACAAGGCATCGAAGTCGAAGTTCCTACGAATACGCAACTCATCGTTCGCGGAATCAGCAAAGAACGTGTTGGTCACGTCGCTGCATTGATCCGTTCGTACCGTCAGCCTGAGCCGTACAAAGGTAAAGGTATTCGTTACAGTGATGAAGTCGTTCGTCGTAAAGAAGGTAAAACAGGTAAGTAATTCGCGAATGCGAATTGACCGGAAAGGAGTGGCATAAATGATCTCAAAGGCAGATAAAAACGCTACGCGTAAAAAACGTCATGGTCGTGTCCGTCGTACAATCATCGGGACAGCAACACGTCCACGTATGAACGTATTCCGTTCGAACAAGAACATTTACGTACAAGTCATTGACGATGCAACACATGCAACACTCGCATCTGCATCATCACTCGACCTTGAAAAAGGCAACACGACTGACGCTGCAACAGCAGTTGGTAAGCTTGCAGCTGAGCGCGCTCTTGAAAAGGGTATCGAAACAGTCGTTTTCGACCGTGGAGGATATCTCTATCATGGACGTATCAAAGCTGTAGCTGAAGCAGCTCGTGAAGCTGGTCTCAAATTCTAATAGAAAAGGAGGGAACCTCTACATGCGCCAGTTAGAAATTAACATGGATCAACTCGAAGAACGCGTTGTTACCGTAAACCGCGTCGCGAAAGTAGTAAAAGGTGGCCGTCGCTTCCGTTTTGCTGCACTCGTCGTCGTTGGTGACAAGAATGGTCACGTAGGTTTCGGTACGGGTAAAGCTCAGGAAGTGCCTGAAGCGATCCGTAAAGCAATCGAAGATGCTAAGAAAAACATGGTTAACGTCCCAATCGTTAACACAACAATTCCACACGAAGTCAACGGTGTATTCGGTGCAGGTCACGTCTTCTTGAAGCCTGCTTCTGAAGGTACTGGAGTCATCGCTGGTGGTCCAGTTCGTGCGGTTCTCGAATTAGCGGGAATCAACGACATTCTTTCAAAATCACTTGGATCAAGCACTCCAATCAACATGGTTCGTGCGACTGTTCAAGGTCTCACATCACTCAAACGTGCTGAAGAAGTTGCGAAACTCCGCGGTAAAACCGTCGAAGAACTTCGCGGTTAAGAAAGGGAGGGAAAACAGATGGCGAAACTCGCAGTTACCCTCACACGCAGCATGATCGGTCGTCCGGAGAACCAACGCGTTACTACTCGTACGCTTGGTCTCCGTAAGATGCACCAGACTGTTGTCGTACCTGACAACGCTGCTATGCGTGGGATGATTAACCACGTGTCACACTTAGTGACAGTAAAAGAAATTCAAGAGTAATAGTTCGATATAATTTTATGAGGAGGTGCCCCACTATGAAACTCCATGAATTGAAACCAGCTGCTGGTTCACGTTCAGAACGCAACCGTGTAGGTCGCGGTATGTCTTCTGGTAACGGTAAGACTTCTGGCCGTGGTCACAAAGGTCAAAAAGCTCGTTCAGGCGGTGGTGTTCGTCCAGGTTTCGAAGGTGGACAAAACCCACTTTACCGTCGTTTACCAAAACGCGGCTTCAACAACCCAACTCGTAAAGAGTTCGCGGTCATTAACCTTGACACACTCAACCGTTTTGAAGAAGGAACTGAAATCACTCCAGAACTTCTTGTCGAGACTCGTACAGTCAAAGGCATGAAAGACGGCGTTAAGATCCTTTCTAACGGTAAGATCGAAAAGAAACTAACAGTTAAAGCTCATAAGTTCTCCGAAGCTGCGAAGCAAGCGATCGAAGCTGCCGGCGGTACGGTTGAGGTGATCTAATGTTTCAAGCGATCTCCAATATGTGGCGCGTAGCTGACATTCGTCGGCGCATTCTCTTTACCTTGGCAATGGTCATCGTGTTCCGGATCGGAGCACATATCCCAGTGCCAATGGTAAACACGGAAGTGTTCAAGATCGACCAGAATGGTATTCTTGGTTTCTTGAACTCGTTCGGTGGGAATGCTTTGCAGAATTTCTCACTCTTTGCGATGGGAATCATGCCGTATATCACGGCCTCGATCGTTGTCCAACTCTTACAGATGGACGTTGTTCCAAAGTTTGCCGAATGGGCAAAACAAGGAGAGGCGGGCCGTAAGAAGTTAGCAACGGTAACGCGCTATGGAACGATCGTACTCGGCTTAGTCCAAGCGTTTGGAATCGCGCTTGGATTTAACCGTATCTACCCAGGTCTTGTCGACGAACAGTTCGGCACCTGGACATACGTTATGATTGCACTCGTATTGACAGCGGGAACAGCATTCTTGATGTTCATCGGTGAACTCATCACGGAGAAGGGCATTGGTAACGGGATATCAATGATCATCTTCGCTGGGATCGTCGCGGGCTTCCCGAATGCATTCCGCCAGATTTACGAAACGAAGCTCCAAAATGCAGGGGATGCTTTGTTTGTAAACGTGCTTTATATCGTACTTTTACTTTTAATCATGATCGCGGTCATCGTCGGAGTCATCTATGTCCAGCAAGCTGCACGTAAGATTCCGATTCAGTACGCTAAGCGTACGGTGAACCGGACACCAGTTGGCGGTCAATCGGCACACTTGCCGATCAAATTGAACGCTGCCGGTGTTATTCCAGTCATCTTCGCGGTGTCGTTCATGGTGACGCCACCAACGATTGCGAGTTTCTTTGCAAGTCCGGAAACGGCAACGAAGATCCGTGACATTTTCGACTATACGAGTCCAATCGGTATGTCGATTTATGTGGCACTGATCATCGCGTTCTCGTACTTCTACACATTCGTTCAGGTTAACCCAGAACAAATGGCAGAGAACCTTCAAAAACAAGGCGGATACATTCCTGGTATTCGTCCTGGTAAGCAAACGGAGCAGTACATCACGAAGATTCTATACCGTCTGACATTCTTCGGTTCACTCTTCCTCGCTGTCATCGCGGTGACGCCGACATTCTTCATTAAGTTTGCTGGCTTACCGAACTCGGTGCAGATTGGTGGAACGAGCTTGCTGATCGTCATCGGTGTAGGACTAGAAACGATGAAACAGATTGAAAGCCAATTGGTTAAACGACACTACAAAGGCTTTATCCGATAAGGCGGGAGGAAGGGGACCATCCCTTTCCTTTCTGTTGTGTCTATAGAGCTATAGAAGTGGAGGCTACCGACATGAATCTAGTATTGATGGGTTTGCCGGGTGCTGGTAAAGGAACGCAAGCTGCGAAAATTATCGAAGATTATGCGATCCCCCACATCTCGACAGGCGACATGTTCCGCGCGGCGATCAAAGATTCGACGCCACTCGGGCAAGAAGCGAAATCATACATGGATAAAGGGGAACTCGTTCCGGACGAAGTCACAATCGGCATCGTACGTGAGCGTCTCGCCAAAGAAGACTGTGCAAATGGTTTTCTCCTTGACGGTTTCCCACGCACAGTGAAACAAGCCGATGCTCTTGAAGCATTACTTGAAGATCTGGGCAAACAAATTGATCACGTCATCCACATCGGTGTGGATCCGGAGAAACTTGTCCCTCGTTTGACGGGTCGCCGGATTTGCCCAACTTGTGGAGCAACGTATCATGTTCTCTATAACCCACCAAAAGTGGAGGGAATCTGTGATATCGACGGATCAGCACTTGTACAACGTGAAGATGACCAAGAGGAGACAGTACGTCGTCGCTTGGAAGTCAACGTCGCACAAGCGCAACCTTTGATTGACTTTTACGCAGAAAAAGGGTATCTTCGTAATTTGGACGGTGATCGTCCAATCAACGATGTATATTCCGATGTTCAGGCACTCCTTGGTGATCAGTAATGATCATCACGAAAGCGCCGCGTGAAATCGACATCATGCGTAAAGCAGGACAAATCGTCGCCCGGACGCATAAGGAGCTCCAAGCTCACATTCGTCCTGGTATCACGACGGGGCAACTCGACGCGATCGCTGAACGCTATATTCGAAGTCAAGGGGCAACACCATCGTTTAAAGGGTATAATGGTTTCACGGGTAGCATCTGTGCTTCCGTGAACGAAGAGCTTGTCCATGGTATTCCGGGAGATCGTGTACTTCAGGACGGTGACATCATCTCGATTGACATCGGAGCAGAGTACAATGGGTATCACGGAGATTCAGCCTGGACATATCCGGTAGGTACAATCTCTGAAGAGACGAAGCGGTTACTTGACGTAACTGAAGAATCTCTGTATAAAGGATTGGAGCGCGCCAAAGCTGGCGTGCACCTGACAGATATTTCGCATGCGATTCAGTCACATGTTGAAGCAGCGAATTTTTCTGTAGTCCGCGAATATGTGGGCCACGGCGTGGGACAAAATTTGCATGAAGATCCGCAAATTCCACATTATGGACCACCGGGGAAAGGGCCGCGCCTGAAAACCGGCATGACACTGGCAATTGAGCCAATGGTCAATGTCGGGAAACGCTATGTTCGCACACTATCCGACAATTGGACGGTAGTGACGGTGGACGGTAGCATGTGCGCCCACTTTGAGCACACCATCGCCATCACAGACGACGGCTACGAGATCTTAACGGTCGATGCAGAGTGAGCTGTGCGCGTTATTGGTGTCACCTTTCTATAAGCCAGTATCCACTCGTGTTTGTGACCGATGATCTCTCAATGGCTCTTGTAGAAAGCCCCTAGCGCTACAAATCGTCTGGGCTCCCAATCAACTTTATAGAGAAAGGGGTATAATTGATGGCGAAACAAGATGTAATCGAAGTGGAAGGTACGGTTATCGAGCCGCTTCCAAACGCGATGTTTAAGGTGGAGTTAGAAAACGGCCACACGGTCCTCGCGCACGTCTCAGGAAAAATTCGGATGCACTTCATTCGAATCTTGCCAGGAGATAAAGTAACGGTTGAGTTGTCACCATACGACTTGACTCGCGGACGGATCACATACCGTTTCAAATAAAAACTCCGATTTTTTCAGGAGGAGGTATTCACAATGAAAGTAAGACCTTCGGTTAAACCGATCTGTGAAAAATGTAAAGTTATCCGCCGTAAAGGCAAAGTAATGGTTATTTGCGAAAACCCTAAGCATAAACAAAAACAAGGGTAATTAAACAAGGAGGTGCACACATGGCACGTATTGCTGGTGTAGATATTCCACGTGAGAAACGCATCGTCATCTCACTCACTTACATCTATGGTGTTGGTAAAACGACTGCTCAAAAAGTCTTAAAAGAAACTGGTATCTCTGAAGATACTCGTACTCGCGACTTGACTGAGGAACAATTGAACCAACTTCGTGATGGTTTAGACAAAATCAAAGTTGAGGGTGACCTTCGTCGTGAAATCTCACTCAACATCAAACGTTTGATCGAAATCGGTTGCTACCGTGGTGTTCGTCACCGTCGTGGTCTTCCAGTTCGTGGTCAAAACACTAAAAACAACTCGCGTACTCGTAAAGGCCCACGCCGTACAGTAGCGAACAAGAAGAAGTAAGGGAGGGTAAACTAAAATGGCAAAACGTAAACAGAACGTTCGTAGTAAACGTAAAGTCAAAAAGAATATTGAGTCTGGTATCGTGCATATCCGTTCAACATTCAACAACACAATCGTTACGATCACTGATGTGCAAGGGAATGCAATCTCTTGGGCAACTGCAGGTAACATGGGCTTCAAAGGCTCACGTAAATCGACTCCTTTCGCTGCACAAATGGCATCTGAAACAGCTGCTAAAACAGCAATGGATAACGGTATGCGTACTGTAGAAGTTAACGTTAAAGGTCCTGGTGCAGGTCGTGAAGCAGCTATCCGTGCTCTTCAAGCGATCGGTCTCGAAGTCACTGCAATCCGTGACGTCACTCCAGTACCACACAACGGTTGCCGCCCTCCAAAACGTCGTCGCGTGTAACCCGTCTTGTACTGCAGAGCGGGGATTCGAGTAGACTTTTGTTGATCGTTTGACCAAGCAAGGCAGTAGAAACGTACACAAGGCGGTTGGCGATTGAATGCGATGGCCAACATGACGATATTCAAGGAGGGGTTCAGATGATCGAAATCGAAAAACCGAAGATTGAAACGATCGAGTTAAGCGAGAACGCTACGTTTGGTAAATTCGTAGTTGAGCCGCTTGAGCGTGGATTCGGTACAACGCTTGGTAACTCATTGCGTCGTATCCTATTGTCTTCACTTCCGGGTGCTGCAGTCACTGCAGTCCAAATCGATGGCGTTCTTCATGAGTTCTCGACGATTGATGGCGTTGTAGAAGACGTTACCCAAATCATCTTGAACCTTAAGAAACTCGCCCTCAAAGTGTATTCGGAAGAAGAGAAAACGCTTGAGATCGATATTCAAGGCGCTGGTGTTGTCACTGCTGCGAACATTACGCATGACAGCGACGTCGAAATCCTCAACCCAGAACTTCACATCGCAACGCTTGCAGAAGGTGCATCACTTCATATGCGTCTAACAGCACGCCGTGGTCGTGGGTATGTTCAGGCTGAAGATAACAAACGGGACGATATGCCAATCGGTGTAATCCCAATCGACTCGATTTACACGCCAATTCAACGTGTAAATTATCAAGTTGAAAAAACACGTGTTGGTCAAGATGCGAGCTTCGATAAGTTGACGCTTGATGTTTGGACGGACGGTTCAATCCGCCCTGAAGAAGCAGTGTCACTCGGTGCAAAAATCATGACAGAACACTTAAACATCTTTGTTGGTCTTACGGACGAAGCGCTCCATGCTGAAATCATGGTCGAAAAGGAAGAAGATCAAAAAGAAAAAGTACTCGAAATGACGATCGAAGAACTCGATCTTTCAGTTCGTTCGTACAACTGTTTGAAACGCGCTGGTATCAACACGGTTCAAGAACTCGCGAACAAGAGCGAAGACGAGATGATGAAAGTCCGTAACCTCGGACGTAAATCACTCGAGGAAGTTCAAGCGAAACTCGACGAACTCGGACTAGGCTTGCGCAAAGAAGACTAATACTATTAATTGCACGAAGGAGGGAATCCATCCATGGCATACTCGAAATTAGGCCGTACAAGCTCACAACGTAAGGCACTTTTGCGTGACCTTGCGACTGATCTCATCATCAATGAGCGTATCCAAACTACAGAACAAAAAGCGAAGGAACTTCGTCCAGTCGTAGAGAAACTCATCACTTTAGGTAAACGCGGTGATCTCCACGCTCGTCGTCAAGTTGCATCGTTCGTTCGCCGTGAAGCTGCTGGTCAAAACGCAGAGGGCAAAGCACAAGACGCGATCCAAAAATTATTCGCTGATGTGGCTCCACGTTTTGCTGAGCGTCAAGGTGGTTACACACGTATCATGAAAATGGGACCACGTCGTGGTGACGGCGCAGAAATGGTCATCATCGAACTCGTTTAATCCTCATTAAATGATTCGCCATAAAAGGGCAGTGCGTATCCCGCTTCTGCCCTTTTGCTACAAAATGAAAGTATTGATTTGATGAAGGAGGAGAGACGATGAACAAGCTGATTGAACTGGAACAGGTCACCTATCGGTATCCGGAACAGGAACAAGCAGCCTTACAAGAAGTCTCTCTGACGCTTCGTTCTGGTGAATGGGTCGCCATCGTTGGTCACAACGGCTCTGGAAAATCAACGCTGACGAAATTGTTTAATGGATTATTGTTACCAGAGACAGGAACCGTTACGGTTGCTGAGCGCTTTTCAAGTGCGAATCCGGAGCAACTGTGGGAGATGCGCCGAGCAATCGGAATCGTCTTCCAAAATCCAGATAATCAATTCGTTGGCACGACCGTGCGCGACGACGTGGCATTCGCCTTAGAAAACTGGGGGGTACCACGCGAGGAAATGGTTCGTCGTATCGACGACAGTCTAGCGCGCGTTGGCCTTACGGATTTTGTTGATCGGGAACCCCATCAACTATCCGGCGGACAGAAGCAGCGTGTCGCAATCGCTTCGGCGCTTGCGATGCGCCCTGATGTTCTCGTGCTTGATGAAGCCACATCAATGCTTGATCCATTAGCACGGCAAGAGGTCATGTCGACCGTTCAGGAACTCCATGCGACCCACCCAATGGCGGTCATCGCGATTACACACGAATTAGACGAAGTATTACGGGCTAGTCGTGTCATCGTAATGGATGCCGGGAAAATCGTATTAGAAGGATCCCCTCAGGAAGTCTTTCGTCATACATCGTTCTTAGAAGACATCGGACTCGATGTTCCATTCGTTGTTCGGGTACAAGAACGCTTACGGGCGCAAGGTCTCTCACTCGAGGAGACGATACTAGATGAAAGAGAATTGGTGAACCGTTTATGCCAATCTTAATCCAGGAATTAAATTATACGTATCAACTCAATAGTCCGTTCGAACGAGTCGCGCTACGTGATGTGAATCTTGAGATTCCGTCAGGGGCGCTTGTTGCGTTTGTAGGGCATACTGGATCCGGGAAATCGACGCTCGTGCAGCATATCAATGGTCTGCTCAAGCCGACAGCGGGGAAGGTACAAGTGGACGATATCATCGTCGAACCAAAGAAAAAACAGGACCTCAAGCCATTAAGACGTCGCGTCGGGCTTGTTTTTCAATATCCAGAATATCAATTGTTCGAAGAGACGGTTTTAAAAGATGTTATGTTCGGTCCGATGAATTTTGGTCATGACGCCGCGACTGCTGAGCAATTAGCAAAAGAAGCGTTACGGACTGTTGGACTCGATGAAGTCTTTTGGAGTCGTTCGCCGTTTGACCTGTCTGGTGGGCAAATGAGGCGTGTAGCAATTGCTGGCGTACTCGCTAGTCAACCAGACGTGTTGATCGTCGATGAGCCGACGGCAGGACTCGATCCGCAAGGGCGCAAGCATATGCTGAGTCTATTTGCTCGACTTCATGCGGAGACAGGGCTGACGTTACTCTTAATCACGCACGATATGGATCAGGTGCTTGAGTATGCCGAACGTGTCATCGTCATGGAAGACGCCCAAGTGGCGTTTGACGGGCTACCGCTCGACTTATTCCGAGAAGAGACGTTACTTGAGCAGTTTCATCTCGATCTCCCACACGTGTTGTCGCTTGCTTGGCAAGTGGCGGATCAGCGTGGGCTGGAGCGTCCGGAAATTAGGACGGAGACAGAATTGATCGATTGGTTGATGACGAAAGGGGTGAGCGAATGATCGTTGGACAACATATTCCTGGTCAGTCGTATTTACACCGCTCGTCAGCGCTCGCAAAGATCATTTTTGCCTTTTGCTTCATTCCACTCGTCTTTCTTGCGAACAATGCAGCAACGAACATTTTTTTACTCGTCTTTACGTTTCTCGCACTCATGAGTAGTCAGTTGCCGCTTCGGTATGTTCTAAAGGGTCTACGACCCATTCTGTTTCTGATCGTCTTTACGTTCGTCATCCAGCTCTTCTTTACACGTGAAGGTGCTGTGATTTTCGAACTTGGCTGGTTACGGATCTATGAAGAAGGACTGCGACTCGCGATCATCGTCTCGTTGCGTTTCTTCTATCTGGTCTCGATCACGACACTCGTCACGCTGACGACGTCGCCAATCGAACTGACGGATGCGATTGAATTGTTATTGAAGCCGTTCAAGGTCGTTCGTGTTCCAACGCATGAGATTGCGCTTATGTTATCGATCTCGCTTCGATTCCTGCCGACCTTAGCAGAAGAGACAGAGAAGATCATGAAGGCACAGCAAGCACGTGGCGTTGATTTGGCTGCTGGACCAATCAAGGAACGGGTGCGGGCGATCATTCCTTTATTGATTCCCTTATTCATCTCTGCCTTTAAACGAGCAGAGGATCTCGCGACAGCGATGGAAGCGCGGGGATATCGTGGAGGAGAGGGGCGGACCCGTTTACGTGAATCCAAGTGGACGATGCGCGATACCGGTCTAATAATTTTACTCGTCCTCATTACGATCAGTTTAGTAGGATTGCGAGGTATTGGCTGATGCGTCGTTTAAAATGTACGATTCAATATGACGGAACCGGCTACGCCGGGTATCAAGTTCAACCTAATGGATTGACGATTCAAGAAGTGATCGAAACGACGCTTGCGCGGATGCACAAACATCCGGTTAAAATCATTGGATCGGGACGGACCGATGCGAGAGTCCATGCTTACGGGCAAGTCATTCATTTTGACACAGAACTCTCGATTCCTCCAGAGAACGTCGTTAAGGCACTCAATACGCTCTTACCAGCGGATATCCGTGTTCGGAGCTGCGAGGAAGTCGAACCGGCCTTCGAAGCACGTTACGACGTCATAGGGAAGGAATATCGCTATTTCGTCCGCCGCGAAGAAAATGCATTTCGTCGGAATCTGTCGGTCCATATTCCGTACCCGTTCGATCTCGAGCGAATCCGTCAAGGGATGGCTCATCTCGTCGGGACGCATGACTTTAGTTCGTTCTGTGTCGCGAAGACGGAAACGGATAACCGTGTCCGGACGATTTACGAGGCAGAGTTGATGACGGTCGGTGACGAACTTGTCTTTCGGTTCCAGGGCAGTGGGTTTCTTTATAATCAAATTCGGATCATGGTCGGGACGTTACTCGACGTCGGACGCGGTCGTTTTGCACCAGAGGACATTAAAAAAATGTTGCTGGCAAAGGACCGGAACGTCGCGGGCGTGACGGCACCTCCCCATGGACTCTATCTATGGGAAGTTTTCTATCCGGAGTGAAAAAAGGCAATTGACATTGGTCATTAAAAAACATACAATGTTTATTGGCATTTCATTTATTATGAAACCACAATCTTAGCCCCGTACACCTAAGATTATGATAGATTCACCTAGTGAATAAATGAAAAATCAAAAACAGAACTTTTAATTCCTTAGGAGGTATTTTACATGCGCACAACTTTCATGGCGAAAGCTACTGATGTAGAACGCAAATGGCTCCTTATCGACGCTGAAGGTAAAACACTCGGTCGCCTTGCGAGCGAAGTGTCATCACTTCTCCGTGGTAAGCACAAGCCTACGTTCACACCACACGTTGACTGTGGGGATAACGTTATCCTCATCAACGTTGAGAAAATCGTTTTAACTGGTAACAAACTCGACAAAAAAGTCTACTACCGTCACTCTGGTCATCCAGGCGGCTTAAAGCAGACTGTTGCACGCGATATGCTTGCTAACAAACCTGAGCGCATGCTTGAACTCGCGATCAAAGGGATGCTTCCAAAAGGTAGCCTCGGTCGTCAAATGTTCAACAAACTCCACGTCTACGCTGGAGCTGCACACAAGCACGAAGCACAACAACCAGAAGTTTACGAACTTCGCGGTTAATACGAATTTAGGAGGAACTACACGATGGCAGATGTACGTTACTACGGCACTGGTCGCCGGAAACACGCGGCAGCGCGCGTTTTCCTCGTTGCTGGAGACGGTAAAGTCACAGTTAACGGTCGCGATATCAGCGAATACTTCGGTTATGAGACATTGATCATGACTGCAAAAGAACCACTCGTAATCACAGAAACAGAAGGCAAGTACGATGTAATCGTAACGGTCAAAGGCGGCGGCTTCACTGGTCAAGCAGGCGCTATCCGTCACGGTATCTCACGTGCTCTTCTTCAAGCGGATCCAGAATTCCGCGGCGCACTTAAAGCGAAAGGCTTCTTGACTCGTGATGCTCGTATGAAAGAGCGTAAAAAATACGGTCTTAAAGCAGCTCGTCGTGCACCACAGTTCTCGAAACGTTAATTCTTTTCGAATCCCTCTCACCCTTGTGGTGGGAGGTTTTTTTGTGTATAAAAAAACCGCTCGCCTGACACGGTGTCAGAACAGCGGTTAAAGTTAGGTCGATTTGGTTATGCGTAATCGGTGCAATATTGTCAGAAGAATGTAGAGGATGACGATCGTCAGCGGGATGCTCCAAAGAAATAGAGATTGTATGAATGCGATAGGTGTGTGTGTCGTCGTTTGACCAACCTTTCCTGTAAAAGAAATTTCTTCACTCAAGAGGATGGCATTGTCCGGTAACTCCGTCTTGGTAGCTACGGTGGGCTGGAGCATAAAGTAAAGGATAAAGCTAAGATGCAAGAGGCATGTGACGCCGAGCGTCCAAATAATACGTTTTTTCATATACTACTCCTTTTGATGTCAGTTAGAATCGTTCTGCATTCCATAAGTATAGCGGATTTTGTTTTCGGGAACAGGAAACAAAGGGGAGTGAGCATAGATGGCATTATCGATCAGTTGGTTACTCGAGCGAGCGAATCGGAAGTTGAATGCTTCAGGACTTTCACCGGAAGTTGCGAGGCGAACACGTGAAGTCATCCGGGAGATGCATACGCAAGGAATTTATGTCGGTGTCGCGCAAGGGTATCGTTCCATTGCCGAGCAGAATCGTTTGTATGCACAAGGACGGACGACTCCGGGATCGATTGTGACGAATGCACGCGGGGGACAATCCAATCATAATCGTGGAATTGCCGTCGATCTCTTTCAATATTCCAAGGATGGTACACAAGCACTGTTTCGAAATGATCCAGCTTTTCAGACGATTGTCACTGCCATGAAACGACGTGGCTTTTCTTGGGGTGGAGACTGGACGAGTTTTAAGGACTATCCACATTTTGAATTACTGACAGTTTCTAAAGGGACGACGAAAGAGAGTGCAATCGTTCCATATCCAGGGCGTCCGCTGTATCAAGGTGCCGCCAATATGAATCCACGCGATATCGAACGGATCCAGCGGGCAGTTAAATCAACGGTCACTCGACGCTTTGATGCGGAGACGGTTCGAAAGGTACGTGCCTACCAAACACGTCAAGGACTCGACGTCGATGGTGTCGTAGGTCCAACCACATGGAATCGGATGTTCTAAGTAGGGTGTTCGATTCCATGAAAGGATGAAAAAGAGTGGCGGACATGGAAAAGTCATCCTTTCCGGTGTCGAAATGTGCAAGCGCTCTCTTATTTTTGTTATACTAATAAGGATTAAATCGAACGTTTTCAGGGGGAAGGCACTATGTTGAATGAACAAGAAATTCGCGAGGTAGTCGGAACGCTCGTCGATCCGACGATTGACCGCCCGCTTGCAGATACGAACGGCATTCGTGACGTCCGGATTAAAGGTGATTATGTCAGTCTCAAAATCGCTTTAGCTCAATCTGGTTCTGGGGAGCAACTCGTGCTCCAACAGCAAATCGTCAAGGAACTAAAAGAAAAAGGATTCAAAACGGTTGGACTTCGCTTTGAGGCACTTGGTGACCACGGGATTCAAGCGGCAACGACACCATCGATCCTCAAACCGGAATCCGGTACGACATTCATCGCGATTGCTTCCGGTAAAGGCGGCGTCGGGAAATCGACCGTATCCGTTAACTTAGCAGTTGCACTTGCACGAGCAGGGAAGAAGGTTGGTTTGATTGATGCCGATATCTATGGCTTTAGTGTACCTGACATGATGGGGATTGAAACACGACCGACTGTCGTCAACGACCGGATTGTTCCACCAGAGCGTTTTGGCGTC
>NZ_CP081878.1:2935000-3176680 GCF_022170825.1 Exiguobacterium acetylicum
CTGTATTAACATCAACACCAACCTGGTTGACAACTGTTTCGACGACAAAATCAAGTGTCTCCTTCAGTTTCGTTTGTGAGACATCATGTTGGTACTGACCGACACCAACCGATTGTGGATCGACTTTGACGAGTTCAGCAAGTGGATCTTGCAGGCGACGTGCAATCGAAATCGCTGATCGTTGTTCGACCTGAAGCTCCGGGAACTCAGTCCGTGCAATCTCCGACGCAGAGTAAATACTCGCGCCTGCTTCATCCACGATCGTAAAAGCGATATCCGTTTGCCCTTTCATCCAGTCTGCAACGAATGCTTCCGTCTCGCGGGAAGCCGTACCGTTACCAATTGCAATCAATTCAATACCATACGTGTCGACGAGCTTTGAAAGGGTTTGGCGCGCTTCTTTCGCTTTTTGCTCTGACATCGTCACGTAGATGACACCGACTTCCTTCATCTCACCTGTCGGATCGATGACCGCCCACTTACAACCTGTCCGGTAAGCCGGATCGAGTCCCAGCATGACTTTCCCTTTCATCGGAGGCTGCATGTAGAGCTGGCGGAGGTTCTTACCGAAGACGTCAATCGCCTGAAGTTCTGCTTTTTCAGTCAGTTCGTTCCGGATTTCTCGTTCGATAGCAGGGAAAACAGACTTTTTATACCCCGTCGTGATCGCCGCTTCAACGATGTCACGTTTCTTTGGCGCCAGTTGTGCATAGGAACGAAGTAATGTTGGTAAAATCTGTTGCTCCTCTAAAACGATTTTCACCGAGACAATTTTCAACGACTCGGCACGATTGATCGCAAGAATCCGGTGGGGAACGATCTGTTGAATTCGTTCGTTGTAGGCATAATACTGTGCAAACACACCTTTTTCATCAACTGCATCCTTTTTCTGCTTCGTGACGATTTCTGCTGAACGACGTATTTGCTTGCGTATGAACTCACGCACTGTCGCTTGTTCGCCCCACTCCTCGGTGATGATTGATTGCGCCCCGGTAAGGGCTTCTTCCGAATCGAGTGTACCGCTCAAACGCTGGAACACTGCCTCATCATAGGCAGACTTGTCGCGTAACCAGTCAGCGAGTGGTGCAAGCCCCGCTTCCCGTGCAATTTCAGCCTTCGTCCGACGTTTTGGTCGAAACGGTAAGTAGATATCTTCGACTTGCTGTAACGTCGTCGCTTCTTCGAGCGTTCGACGGAGTTCAGGCGTCAGTACACCTTGTTCCTCGATTTTTTCAAGGACGTCACTTCGTCTACTTTCAAGTTGTGTTAATTGTTTATGTCGGTCGAGGATCGCTTTAATCGCGACCTCATCGAGTTCACCTGTTTGTTCTTTCCGGTAGCGGGCGATGAACGGAATCGTACCGCCTTCTTCCGTCAATTGTAAGACTGCCTTCACTTGAGCAGGACGTACATTCAATTCACTTGCGATTCTCTTTTCCATCTGCTTCACCTCTCATTCATTATACCGAAGAATGCATGGAAAAGAAAAAAGACTGACATGAGGTCAGTCTTTTGAGAATACTTCATTTGGTTCAACTTTAATTGCTTCACGTAACTTCTGCAAAGCACGTCGTTGGAGACGGGACACGTGCATTTGTGAAATGCCGAGTAGTTCTCCCGTTTCTTTTTGGCTCATATTGCGATAATAAGCACATTCAAGAATCGAACGCTCGCGGTCCGTTAAGACAGCAAATGCCTTTTCAAGAATCAGACGCTGATCGACAGAGTCATAGCCATTCTCTTGGTTACCAACGAGGTCGAGCAAGGTGACGGTACTACCTTCCTGATCTGCCTCAATCGAGCTGTCGACGGATAGAGCTTGATAGCTCTTACCCATCTCGAGTGTTTCAAGGACTTCCTCTTCTGATACCTCAAGGCGAGCAGCAATCTCGTCAATGCGTGGAGAACGTTGTAGCTCCGTCGTCAATTCCTCGACTGCCTTTTTGATTTTTGGTCCAAGTTCCTTGATGCGACGTGGAACGTGGACGCTCCATGTCTTATCGCGGATGAAACGTTTGATTTCTCCGATGATCGTCGGAACAGCAAACGATTCAAAACTACGACCAAATTCCTTATCGAATCGGCGAAGTGCTGCGAGTAACCCAATCATTCCGACTTGAACAAGATCGTCATGAATCGGTCGACCACGCGAGAACTTCCGGGCCAAAGCTTCTACCAAGTCTGAATAACGCTCGAGTAATGCCGCATGCACTTCCTCATCTTGGTCGTCTTGCTGATACAAATCAATCAGTCGAAGTACTTCATCATCACTGTGATGGCGTTGTTGAGACTTTGCTGGCACTTTGACCCACCTCATCTCTATTCATATATTTTGTCATATGGACAGTGACGCCGTTCGCTTTCTCGATCGTTACTTGATCCATCAATGCTTCGATCATCAAGATACCGAGTCCTCCTTCATGCAAGGAATCGAGATCGTGTGAATCCGTGATTGGTTCACTTTGGCGTTTGACCTCATCTTTATCAAACGTAATGCCGTTATCTTTGACGACAATCTCCAGACGATCGTCAGGGTAGACGTTGCATGTCAATGCGATACTACCATCTTCTTTTCCTTCATATGCATGTTGGACAGCGTTCGCGCACGCTTCTGAGACCGCGATTTTGATATCTTCGATGTCGTCATACGTGTATCCCATCCGATTTGCGACGCCTGAAACTGTCAAACGTGCAATCGCTACATATTCCGGTTTTGCCGGTAATGTCATGTTCAGTTGTTCGTTCTTCATTGCGTACCACCTCGTACACCACTATCAATTGTAATGATGCTTGAAAGACCAGTGATCTCGAACAGGCGACGGATTCGTTCAGAAACACCAACGAGCGTGAACGATGTGCCGTTCTTTTTCGCTGCTTTGAGTGCGCCAACGAAAACGCCAAGACCTGTTGAATCCATATAGTGAACTTCATCCAAGTGCACAATGACGTCATTTGTTTCGACTGCTGGGACTAATTCTTGGCGAAGCTTTGGTGCCGTATACGTATCAATCTCACCTGCGATATAAAGATGCGTCTGACCGTCAAGCTGCTCTGTTTTAATTGTTAAATCCATCTTCAAGTTCCTCCTCAAGGAAAATCTGTCTATGTGGTCTTTCTATTTATCCTACCTCATCCCTTTATAAAAAGGTCACTTGGGTATGTTTCCCCGTAAAGAAAACTTTGAAACCCATTTTATAAAAAAAGAGGTCAAAAAAAGTCGCATACGCTAGTATCGACTCTTCTTGTGTTGCGCTTCTATGTAAGTGCCTAAAAATCAACCAAGCCTAAGCTGATTGCGACGGCACTATTTACTTTCATCATCGTGTCTGGATCTAGATGTGTGACTTTATCCGTTAGACGTCGTTTATCAATTGTCCGGATTTGCTCAAGTAAGATGACCGAATCACGTTCTAATCCGTGTCGCTCTCGATATACTTCCACATGGGTCGGTAGTTTGGCTTTGTCGATCTGTGCCGTGATCGCAGCCACGATGACTGTCGGGCTGAATCGGTTACCAATATCATTTTGTAGAACAAGCACGGGACGAACTCCCCCTTGTTCCGATCCGACCACAGGTGACAAATTTGCATAAAACACGTCGCCACGTTTGACTATCAAAGCTTACACCCCGCTTACTTGACGTAGGAGTGAGAACTCCGCCTCCGTTTCAATCTGGAACATTTCGCCTACGATCGATAAATTGATTGCTGCCATTTCTTCGTAACCACGCTTCAATTCCTCACGTAGCTGACGCTTGCGTTCTTCGGTCGTATGGTTCGACTTCATCCCAATCGTCTCCTTCGCTACATTTCGCTCAACAAACTGCATTTCCCGTTGTTGGACCAAGATAATGGCACCTCCAGATTCACTGAAACCTTAACGAACGACTCACTTTCTACTTCAATATATCAGTCGAATTCAGAAAATACAATCAAAATTCAAACAAATAACATATTTTTGCCATCTTATTGATGTCCTGTACGAATCATTGACGCGGAACACGCTTCGAGAATTGGCAAAGAACTTCATAGTTGATCGTCCCGAGCCAATGCGCTGCTTCCTCAATCGGTGCACCTTCCCCAATCAAGATGACTTCCGTCCCAGTCGGATATTCTCTTGGTAAACGAATCATGAGTCGATCCATACAAACACGTCCGACGATTTCACACGGTAGACCGTCTACGATCAGTGAATAACCTTGGAACTTGCGTGACCAGCCATCCGCATAACCGATTGGAACAGTTCCGATCCATTCATCGGTCGGCGCTGTATAGGTTGCGCCGTAACTAATCGATTGACCCGGCTCGACTTGTTTGACTTGCATCAAGCGGCTTTTCAGGGAAAAGGCTGGTTTTAAGAACTCATAATATCCCACCATCTCATCAGACGGCAACGCACCATATAACGCGATGCCGACTCGAACGACGTTGAACGGTGCTTGACCTGCTAGACGAATCGCTGCCGCTGAATTCGCGCAGTGGATATATCGAATGTCTGGTACGTGTGCAACATAAGATAAAAACGTTTCAAGCTGACGTTCGAACAACCGACTGTTCAGCTCATCCGCGGTCGCGAAATGCGTATAGATTCCTTCGAGTTCAATCAGATCATCATCACATTCAGTAAGGATTTGCTTCAATTCATCGACATGTTGTAGTCCGAGTCGACCCATTCCCGTATCGACTTTGATATGCAAGCGAAGATGATCAATTTCCGTCAAATGCTGTTTTGCTTCCCGTAGCCACTCCGCTGAGAAGACGGGAACAGCGACGTCATAATTCGAAGCGACGGGCGCATGCTCCGGCAGTAAGGCTTCAAGCATCAGGATCGGCGCTTGGATGCCTGCTTCCCGCAACTCGATTGCCTCTTCAAGAAGCGCAACAGCGAGTAAGTCGGCTCCATTATCTAAAGCAATCTCAGCGACTGTCACTGCCCCGTGACCATAGCCGTCCGCTTTGACGACCGCCATCACCTGTTGCTCGCCCATTCGTTGTTTAATTTCGCGTATATTATGTGCGATCGCTTCCCGATCGATTTCAATCCAAGTTGGTCGGTACATCCCATTCCCTCTTCTCTAATAAGACTTGCGCAGACGCATAGTGCTCAGAATGTGTGATCGAGACGTGGATGACGCCATCGAACGGTCCAGTCATGATTGGTCTTCCCGTCTCATCGTTTAAGACTTCGACGTCCTGCCAGGAGACTTCTTTTCCAACGCCGGTTCCGAATGCCTTGACGAATGCTTCTTTTGCGGCGAAGCGTCCAGCGAGGTACTCGATACGGCGGTGTCCTAAGAGCGATTGAAACCGCTCCTGCTCTGCCTGCGTTAAGATTCTTCCCGCAAAACGTGGTTGTCGCTCGAGCGTTTGCTCGATTCGATTCAGTTCCACCAAATCGATTCCAATTCCATAAATCATCCGAGGCGCCTCCACAGTTCTATTCTTCGCCATCTTCATATAGAATGAAGAAGAAGCGAGGTGTTGTCATGTTTAGTCGAACGGAAAACCTACAAACGTTCACACGTTCTTATCCGGTCGTTTCGTTGTTCATTTTAATCCAAGTCGCCCTGTTTGTCATCGAACAGTTAGGTGTGCTCCTTAATCTGACATTCTCTCCTCTAAGTGCAGGGGCATCCATCAATCTCTTAATCGAACAAGGTGAATGGTGGCGTGTCGTCACGGCAACTTTCTTGCATTACGATTTTTGGCACATTGCATTCAATACGTTTGCCCTTGTCATCTTTGCTCCACCACTCGAGCGAATGATTGGTCATGGTCGATTTGCTGCCTTTTACTTGCTCGTTGGTACACTGGCGAATATCTTGACGTACTTCACGAAAATCAATGAACCGTTTTATGGACAAGCTGGAGCATCTGGTGCCATTCTTGGTTTGCTTGGTTTTTATGTCTACTTGAGTCGATTCAAGCGGACGGTCATCATGGCAGATGATACACGTCTTGTGTATATCTTCACTGCGGTCACAGCAGTCTTTACGTTACTTGGGTCGAACGTCGCTGTTTTTGGTCACTTGTACGGTTTCGTCCTCGGATTCCTCTTCGGATTCGTCTTCGGTAATCGTGCTGTTCCATTCACACGTCCGTTCCAAACGGGTCGTCGTACGAGCGGTGGACCTGTCTTCGTAAGTGGCTCTGGTCAATTCGGTCGGATCTTCTTCTATATCATCATCGCGTTTGCTGTACTCGGATTATTCTTCCGCTATTTGTAAAACGCCATCAAAAAGGGACTCCGCTACAAAGCGCGAGTCCCTTTTTAGTCTTATTTGCGAAGCACTTCTGCCAAGTCCTTCACATCGTCAATCAAGTTATGGATCGTTTCCTGATTATCCGTATAGAGTGCTTTTAGTTCCTCAAAACGTCCTTTTGGATCTTGTTTGACAGCAGACAATTGTGTTCCTGCACCGCTGAATGTCCGTTTCACTGCTGCGAACTGCGCTTGGCGCGTATCTTTATGCAGTAGTGATAAAGTCGCGCCGACGAGTGCGCCACCAAGTGTTGCTACGACAAAATAGTTCTTCTTCATCTGTTAGTCCCCCTGCATCTCACTCATTTGTTGGTGGTACGATTTGATACCGTTTCATGACGGGAGAAGGCGCGAACGACTTCCCTGCCTCTTCAGCATACTGGTCTACCGTAAGACGTTCAACTGATTTTGCATAACGGGCGCCGTCCCCCGTCTCGTGAAACTGAATCAATAAGGCAAGATCCGTTCCTTTCTCGACACGTCCAATCCGAAATGCCTGGAAGCCACTATACTCTGCTCCGATGACTTTCGGATTCGACATGACTTGGTGCACGAATAGATCCCCGCTATTTTGGTCTGCCGGAATCGACCAATAGAAGAGACTACCTTCATTTGAAAAATTCCCACGCGATTCGAGCAACGTGTAGGTATTACCACTTTGAAAAGGCGATTTCGAGTCCGTTTCCATCCAGAGGATGGCATCGCCGCTTCCGCTAGCGACACGAATATGAGCATCACGGGAACGAATTTGTTCAACGAACGAACCGCTACCGAATGTAATCGAAAGTTTAGATGGCATCACAGGCCTCCGCAAGTTGAAAGTCTTTTTCCGTCAATCCGTTTTCATCATGAGTCGTCGCCGCAAGTGTAACATTTTTATAATCGATCACAATCCGTGGATGATGATTCAAGTTTTCAGCAACACTCCCAACTTCCTGTACGAAATCTAGTGCTGCGGGAAACGATGGCAGTGTGTACGTCCGAACGATTTCATCATCGACGACACTCCAATCCTGCAACCGCTCCAGGCGCTCTTCCACTTCATATTCATTCAACCTAGCCATCCCTTTCTCCTCCTCTACTATCATTTTCGTCCTATACTTTATACCCCATTCTTTTACTTCTCTATACCTATTTGTATCCGATTTCTTCCTTTTGCCTTCTGTGTGAGATAGAGTACAATGTGAAAGAGAACACTAATTCAAAATCGGAAAGGGGCTAACGCATATGCGCGCTCTGATTGTCATTGATTACACGATCGATTTCGTTGCTGACGAAGGAAAGCTGACTTGTGGAAAACCAGGACAAGCGATTGAAGATCGAATTGCTACGTTGATGGAGGAATTTTCAACGGAGGATTACGTCGTCATCGCCAACGATATTCACGAAGAAGGCGATACGTTCCATCCAGAGACTGTCCTTTTCCCGCCGCACAATATCCGCGGGACACATGGACGTGATCTTTTCGGGAAAGTCGCTGCCATGGCACGGGTCGCCGATCACGTCATCGACAAGACGCGCTATAGTGCGTTCGCTGGGACGGACCTCGATCTACGCTTGCGTGAACGCGGTATCCGCGAAGTCCACCTCGTCGGCGTCTGTACGGACATCTGTGTCCTGCATACAGCTGTTGATGCCTACAATCTCGGATATCGTATCGTCGTCCATGCGGATGCTGTCGCAAGCTTTAACGCGACAGGTCACGACTGGGCTCTCACACACTTTAAACAATCGATCGGCGCAGAAGTCGTCGGCGAATAAGAAGGGATCTGTCCGTCATGTTACAACGTAATCTTGCACTCCATACTGATCTATACTTACCGCGATGGATGTATATCTACTGGAAAGAAGGACGTCATAACGAACGTGCCGTCTTTGATGTCTATTATCGTTCAAATCCGTTCGCAGGCGGATATGTCGTCTTTGCAGGTCTTGAGAATATCATCGAGTACATCCAAACACTCCGTTTCACGGAAGAAGACATCACGTACTTGCAAGAGATGATTGGTTTTCCGGATGAATTCAAGGATGAACTCCGTCAGTTCAAGTTCAACGGTTCGATTTCAAGTGTCAAAGAAGGCGAGATCGTCTTCCCAAACGAGCCATTGATCCGGATCGAAGCGCGAATCTTTGAAGCGAAACTCCTACAAACCGCAATTTTGAACATCGCGAATCACGAGTCGCTCATCGCTACGAAATACGCACGCATTCGTCAATCGGCTCCCCGTGCGAAGTTCCTAGAAGCAGGTGCCCGTCGCGCCCAAGGGATCGATGCCGCTTATTTCGGAACACGCGCGTCGTACCTCGCTGGTTTTGACGTCACAAGCCTTGCTTCAGCAGGCCGTGACTTCGGCATTCCGTGTGGTGGAACGATGGAGCATGCCGACATTCAATTCCATGATGACGAATTGACAGCATTCCGAACGTTCGCTTCCCATTATCCGGATCAAGCGACATTACTCGTCGATACGTACGATACGCTCAAGAGTGGTCTTCCGAATGCCATCACGGTCGCGAAAGAGTTGCAAGCAAAAGGACACAAACTCCGTGGCATCCGCATCGACTCTGGTGACTTATCCTACTTGTCAAAACGTGCCCGCAACATGCTTGACGAGGCCGGCTTCCCGGAAGTCGACATCGTCTTGTCGGGTGACCTCGATGAATATGTCATCCAAGACTTACGGATCCAAGGCGCCCAAGCCAACACGTTCCTCGTCGGAACACGTGGCATAACGGCCTACGAACAACCAGCCCTCGGAATGGTCTATAAACTGGTCGCGCGTGAAGTCGATGGCGAGCTCGCACCCGTCATCAAAGTATCCTCGTCAAAAGCCAAGACGACGACGCCTCACATCAAAGAAGTCTACCGCATCATCGACCCAGTGACGGATAAGTTCAAAGGCGATTACGTCACGTTGATGGATGAAGATCCATCGACGCTTGATGCTGTTGATTTAATAGATGTCCGGGATCCGTCGTTCCGTAACCGCGTCGAGCAGTTCAAGGTCGAACGGTTGCTTGAACCAATCTTTAAAGACGGCGAGTTGATCTACACGGTTCCAACAATCGAAGAGAGCCGGCACTTCCACGAAACACAGATCGGACGTCTGTGGGAAGAATACAAACGGCTGCGTTTGCCAGAGATCTATGCTGTCACATTCAGCGATCGTCTCTGGAAACTCAAACTCGACATGATTCGGGATACGCGCCTAGCAAGTGGGTTAAAATAAGACGCCAAAAAGCGCCGTTCTTCCTCCCTCAGGATGAACGGCGCTTTTTCTCATGTCAATCCTGCTTCGTTTCCGACAGGTGTCATTTCTGTTGGCGCTTGTTCCATCTTCTTACGAAAGTACCACGCGAAGCCGAGCGCACCTCCGATGAAGACGATATACGTTATGCGTTGACCGAATTCAGCTAAGGAATCCGCGTAAAAAATACTGATTAAATGATCACTTCCACTAATGAGTAGCAAACAGGCAATCAGGAGCGCAATGCGATATGCAAGCGACGGGCGGTCTGTCGGTTCAGCATGCCAATACATGATGATATGGTGGGCAAGCAGGACGATACCCAGGATTCCTAATATTCCAATGAGTACTTGCGGCATAATGAACGATCCTCCTGTTAGTAGTATCTAGTCTTATTTAAACATAGTTCATACGAATTTCGTCAGGAAAAGTTTCCCGTCCCACATTCCGCACGTTATACTGTAGAAAAATCGTAAGCGATCAAGGGAGGGCATTTTTTTCATGAAAACCTTTAAATTATGCACATTACGCATTTTAATGGATGAGTCCGGGCGCGATACAACGATTCCTGTCGCCATTCAGGACGGATTGACGGTTAGTACTGAACAGACGGCACAGTGGGTCGCAGAAATCGTTGTTCCTCCGACGGATCAGCCGATCGTCGATGAATTATTCACAAAACATTTACGTGCTTTGATTGAAATTACGATCTCACGACCTGATAATGACCCTGCCGCGATGATCGTCACGCCTCTTGAACGGACTGCCCTAAGCGAACACGTCTCGTATGTCTTCACCGGTAAGATGGTCATGATGAAAAATGATTTATCTGAATCGATCCTACGCGAAGTCGTCGAGGACGGATTCGCCGGCGAGGAGCTCGTACAGGAATACAAGGATCGTCGTTCAAAACGTGGCGCACACATTACGAGCATTGCGAAGGAAACATTCAAACAGTATTTAGCAGAACATCCGGAAGCACCGATTTCTTAAGGTTTTTCAACCTCATCCGTGATATGATCCGCTACATTGATTCGGTCGATCGTATAGTGATCCGTATATTGGATATAATTCGCACACGCGTTTTTTAAAGGTGTCCGGTAACTAAACGTCTCATCAATCGATGATAAGGCTGCCTTGATCGTATGCGAATGACAAACGATTAAGATGCGCTTCCCCTCATGCACTTGCGTCACTTCTTGTAACGCTTCGAACACACGGTCCTGAATCGCTTGTTCCGTTTCGAGACCCGGAACGAGGTTCGTATCGTTCGCTTGAACCGCTTCATAAATCGCTGCGACCAGTTCACCAGACGCTGCACCGAACTCGCGTTCAACGAGTCGGTCATCTGTCGCCGTGATCGCTAAACCAACAGCACGACCGATGATTTCCGCTGTCTCAACCGCACGCGATAGCGGACTCGCTAACAAGACATCCCACTTCTCATTCGCTAGATAAGCGGCGCTGAGCTCCGCTTGTCTTCTTCCTGTTGCATTTAATGGAATATCTTCTCTTCCTTGGATCCGTTCATTTAAATTCCAATCTGTCTGACCATGCCGCACTAAACAAATTTCAGTCATGTCTCTGTCTCCTTCATTCAAGAAATATGACTGATTGTATCATGTTTTTCATTTGAGAGTTGTCGCGGTGGCAACAACAACACCTGACAGGTGAAGCGTTCAATTCGTTCGAGCAGTCGCTCAATCTTCAATGGATTTTCGGTCTGCGCAAAACTAGCAAGCGAGTGGGTCCCGTTCGGAAAAGAAAACAGACGAACATCGGCTCCGACATCGGCTCCTTTCTCAACGAAATGGAGCGCTTGCGAAAATGGAACGATTGGATCTTTTTTTCCATGCAAGAGCATGATCGGTGGGGCGTCTGACGAGAGATGCGTCACAGGTGAAACGTGGGTCATGAGCTTGCGCCACTCTTCCCGTCCGCCTTTATAAAACTTAATGTGAGCGATCCAAGTCTGAATGAAATTAAACAATAAAAAGTTCGTCGGCGGGTATAAAGCGATGACACCACTGATCAATGGCATGTGTCGCTCATCGCGCTCACCGACGAACGCAGTTGGGGCAAGTGCCGTCGTCAGCATGAGTGCAGCTCCGGCTGAGTCTCCCCATACCATCATCCGTCCTCTTAGAATACGAAGATCCTCTGCTTCCTTGTTCAAAAAGCATAATGCATCCCGTACATCCTCCAAGTTATCCGGAAAATAACTACCCTCTTCGAACAAACGATAATCGATACTACAGACGGCTACTCCGAGTTCAAGTAGGCGATCAACGATTGGGCTAAAGCAGAACATGTCCTCGCGCGCTCCACGAACGAATGCTCCACCGTGTGCGTAGATTGCGACTGGAAACGGTCCTTCCCCCGGCGGATAATAGAGATCGAGTTGTAAGGTGCAGTCCCCCACCTGTTTATAGGCGAGCGTCCGCGGTGCAAGTTGTTTTTCTGTGAGTGGCAAGGCGGGTTCGGTCCACCGAAGTAACGCACCATAATTGTTCCAGATGCTCGCTCCCGCCGCTGCCGTCGTTAGTAATGCAGCCCCCCCCATTAGCCATGCAGTTTCACGTTTCACTTGATCACCTCCAAAAGACGTACCAGTTTCTTCACTTTATTATCCTTTTACCCAGTTTTAAAAGAAGTCGAACGTCTTGGTATTCCTACTTGACGCTTCCTCAACGTTCCGCTATAGTGAGAAAGTCCAAATCGGAATAGTTACGTTTTAATAATGGAGGTATCATATAATGAAAAAAATCATTCCTGCTTTAACAGTCGCATTTGCGAGTGCAAGTGTCCTCGCGGCTTGCGGATCGAATACCGATTCATCAACTTCAGATAACAAACAAACAGAAGTCTACGCATCAACATTCGCGACAGCTGCCATCGCTCGTGAAATCGGTGGTAATCAAGTCAATGTCAAGATGATCGTCCCACCTGGAGCAGATCCACACTCTTATGAACCGACATCGAAGCAACTCACTGAGATTGCTAAAGGAGACTTGTTCCTTTTGACCGGTACGACACTCGAGCCATACTCAAAAAAAATCCAGGAGAGCTTAAAAGGCACGGACGTCCGCTTCATTGAGACGAGTAAAAACGTCAACTTGCTAGAATCGGATGCTACGCTTCATACACATGAAGAGGAGGGGCATACAGAAGACGAGCACGCTCACGAAGAAGAAGGGCACGATGATCACGCAACAGATGAGCATGCTCATGAAGAAGAAGGACACGACCACGGAAAATACGATCCACACGTCTGGCTCGATCCTGTAAACGCAAAAGCAATGGCGCGTTCGATCACAACTGCTTTATCAAAAGAAGTACCAAAGGATAAAGCAACGTTCGAGAAAAACTTGAAAGCCTTCGATCAGCAAGCAAATGAATTGGACGAACAATTCAAGCAAGCTGTTACTGATGGCTCGAAAAAAGAGCTTCTCGTTACGCATGCTGCTTACGGTTACCTCGCAGAACGATATGGTTTCACGCAGCTTCCGATCGCCGGAATTTCGCCTTCCGATGAACCGTCTCAAAAACAATTGGCTGCTTTAGTCAAGGAGGCACGGATGCATGATTTGAAATACGTTGCTTTTGAAGAGACCGTCTCTCCGAAAGTTGCCCGTGTCATTCAAAAAGAAATCGGAGCTGAATCCGTGACGATTCATAATCTAGAGTCGGTCACGAAAGCGCAACAAAACAGCTCTTATTTCAAGTTGATGGAAGAAAACGTTCAGACATTGAAAAAAGCACTTCAGTAAAGTACAGTTGACACGCGTTACTCAATGCGGTACGGTAAGAAACGTGTTTTACAACAATTGAATGACTTCTTTTTATCGCGAGAAACGGAGGGACTGGCCCAATGATGTTTCGGCAGCGGACGATTTGATTCGTACTGTGCCAAATCCAGCAAGCGAAAGCTTGAGAGATAAGAAGAGCGTCTTTATTTTATAAAGACCTCCTTCTTTCTTGCGAAGGGGTCTTTTTTTGTATCTTTGAGAAACGAGGTGTCAACAATGAATGAAACGATCACGCCTAACAAATGGGCACTGCTTCCTCTCGTCGTATTCCTAGTCCTCTTTATCGGTGCCGGAATCTTTTATGACGACTTTTACAAATTCCCGATTCTTATCGCTGCTTTGATCGCTTTGATCTTTGCTGCAATCACGACGAAAGGGAGTATCAACCAGACCGTCGAACGAATTGCGACCGGTGCCGGGAATCCTGATATCATGATCATGGTCTTCATCTTCTTATTAGCCGGTACGTTTTCTGGTACAGCAGAAGCGATCGGCGCGATTGACGCAACTGTTAATGCTGCTTTGACGTTTTTACCTCCCTCGCTCCTCATGAGTGGTCTGTTCATCATCGCCGCGTTCATCTCAATGGCAATGGGAACCTCTACTGGAACGATTGCTGCACTCGCGCCAATCGCTTTCGGTATTCATGAAGCGACAGGCATCAATGTTGCCATCGCAGCAGCTGCTGTCGTTGGTGGATCGATGTTCGGTGATAACTTGTCGTTCATCTCGGATACGACGATCGCTGCCGTTCGAACACAAAAAACGAACATGCGCGATAAGTTCCGGACGAACTTCATGATCGTCCTACCGGCTGCTATTTTGACGATCATCTTGCTCGCTTTCGTTTCCGGTTCTGGGGACGTCGTCGAAGCAAAAGCATTCGAGTTCTATAAGTTGATTCCATATCTTGCTGTCATCGTCCTTGCACTATTTGGCGTCAATGTCATCCTTGTCTTAATTGGTGGTACGTTACTCACTGGCATCATCGGCATAATCAATGGGAGTTTCGGCTTGAGTGGCTTCGTCCTCTCGATGTCTGAAGGAATGATGGGTATGGCGGAGATCTCAATTTTGACACTCCTCATGGGTGGTCTCGTCAGCTTGATTACGTTCAACGGTGGAATTGCTTTCTTAAAAGAGACGCTGACACGCAAGATTTCACAGCGTCGCGGTGCCGAATTCAGTATGGCAGCACTCGTCAGCGCAACAAATCTTGCGACGGCAAACAATACGATCTCGATTCTTGTCGCTGGACCACTGGCAGCTGAGATTGCCGATACGTATGAAGTTGATCGTAAGAAATCAGCGAGTATTCTCGATATCTTCTCTTGTGGTATTCAAGGCATCATCCCGTATGGCGCACAGCTGTTGATTGCAGCGGAGTTGACGAAGACGGCTTCTCCTGAACTGATTCCGTATCTGTTCTACCCGTTCCTTCTCTTCGTCTGTGGATCAATCGCCATCTTCTTCGGATTGCCACGCATGAAGAAGACAGCGACGAAGCAAGAAAAAATTTCTTCTTAATCGACAACAGGTCCAATCGTCATGATTGGACCTGTTTCATTATTTTTTCTGCTTTGCTTGTCTTTCTAAGATCAAATAGGCGATTGCCGGAAGCGGGAATTGAACAAGTCCAGCTCCTCCCCAAACCCATGGATTACGTCCTGATTTTCGAGCACTGAGAAACAGACCTACTGCTTGCGTTACTAATAAGGCACCAATACTAAGCCAAGTACATTTAGATAGCTTTTTATTCTTTTGAGCCATCTTCTCTCCCCCTTTTCTAACACGCGGTTAAATCTCATGTTTCCTTTCTATTTTACCTTACTTCATTCCTCCATGAGCATGGAAACGGACGTCTTCGTTCGTTCATGCTAAACTAAACGAGCAAATCTAAAACTACGTTTTATGAGGAGGAGTAACACATGCAATACGCAAAACTTTCGAATGGTATTACGATTCCCCAAATCGGATTCGGTGTCTGGCAAGTAGATGAAGAGACAGAAGCACCTGCTGCTGTCGCTGAAGCATTACGCGTCGGATATCGTCACATCGATACAGCTGCTGTCTACAAAAACGAGCGCGGTGTCGCAAAAGGAATCAAGGAAAGCGGCGTGAAACGTGAGGATCTCTTCTTAACGTCAAAAGTCTGGAACGATGACATTCGTGCCGGTCGGACGAAGGAAGCATTCGCAGAATCGCTCGAACGTCTTGAAACAGATTATCTTGATCTCTACCTGATCCACTGGCCGGTCGAAGGCTATATCGAAGCGTGGAAAGCAATGGTTGAACTGTATGAAGCAGGCAAGATCAAGGCGATCGGTGTCTCGAACTTCAAGGAACATCACCTCGATACATTGGCAGAAGAGGGCTTGATGGCACCGATGATCAACCAAGTCGAGTTGCATCCACAATTGCCGCAACACGAACTGCACGAATACTTGCAAGATCACAACATCCAAGTCGAAGCATGGAGCCCACTCATGCAAGGGAAATTCCTCGAAATCAACGACTTCAAGGAAATCGCAGAGAAGCACGGCAAGACACCTTCACAAGTCGTCTTACGTTGGCATCTCGACAACGGCATCGTCGCTCTTCCAAAATCCGTTACACCAGAACGCATTGCGGAAAACTTCGACGTCTTTGATTTCCAACTCGATGCCGATGATCTTGAGAAAATTGACCGTCTGGCAACGGATGTCCGCCTCGGACCGGATCCGGACGAAATCGATTTTTAATCTGACGATTCACGTAAAAGAGAACGTCTTCCATATGAAGTCGTCTTGATTCATATGAACGACGAGAGACCCGTTTCCAGTCTACGACTTGGAAGCGGGTCTCTTTTTTATGATTTTAGCTGATCAGACATAATAAATTAAAATCGTATCTTCCGCTTCTTCTGCCTTTTGAAAATAGGCGCGTAAATCGGCGAACTGTTCCCAGACATCCTCGAATTCGCCCGGTGTTCCGGCTTCATCATGAATCGAAGCGAGTGCCCGTTGATCGAAATTTCGCATCACCTCAGCCGAGATGATGAGGAGTGGCAAGGGAAGAATGCCGACAATCGCCGCTTTCTCCTCATTAACGATTAACTCTTCGCCAACGATTGCTCGTCCCAGATTGTAATGCGTGTCTTGATCAATATAGATATCGATTTGATTCATCAAATGATAGATGGCATTCGTCTGTTCGAGGGCGAACAATTGTTCATGATCGGGTTGCGTCTCATGAATGAATAAAATCCAGTCCATGATGATGTGGGGATCGTTTCCGAACGACTCCCAGACCGCATCCGTGACGCGGACGAAATGTACGTTTTCCATTCTCCCCCTCCCTTCTGTACTCTGTATTCCCTTTTTAAATTCGTTCTATACAAAAAAAGAGCCAGATTTCTCTGACTCCCTTTCCTTAGATCGCTTTTTCGTCTTTTTCTGATTCTTGCCATGCTTCAAGCGTATCTTTCCCTGGCAAGTTCGGAATCGAGTCCGCATAGAATCGTGGCTCTTTTCCAGCTTTTCGTTGCCCGACATAATCTTCGAGCGCAAGTTTCGCGATTTTCGAGAGACGGAAGATCGCATACAAGTTAACGATCGCCATCAGTCCCATGAAGATATCTGCTAACGCCCACACGAGATTCGCCGATTCAACGAGTGAACCGAAGACGATCATGACGAGAACGAGTACACGATATGCCAACAAAACTTGTTTATTTTCACGGATGAAGTTGATATTCGATTCACCGTAGTAGTAGTTTCCAACGACGGAACTAAAAGCAAAGAGGAAAATCGCGACGACCATGAATCCTGTCGCGAGTGATCCAACTTGTGATGCGAGAGCACCTTGTGCTAAGTCGATCCCGGCTACCGGTTGACCACTTGCATCTTTTGTTGCCACTCCACTGACGAGAACAATCATCGCTGTCGCCGAACAGACCATCAACGTATCAACGAAGACCGCAAACGATTGAATCAATCCTTGCTTGACCGGGTGAGAGACTTCCGCTGTTGCCGCTGCGTTCGGTGCTGAACCCATACCAGCTTCGTTCGAGAATAAACCGCGGCGAATACCGTTCAAGAGTGCTGCTCCTACCGCACCACCTGCTAGTGTCTTGAACTCGAACAGACCTTCTTGGAAGATCAATTTAAAAATACTTGGTAAGACTTCAAGATTCGTCGCCATGATATAGAGCGCGATTAGGATATAACCACCGGCCATGATCGGTACGAGGAACGACGCGACGGTTGCGATACTACGGACGCCACCAAAGATGACAAGTGCCGTCAGCACGACTAGTCCGACCGTAATCCATGTCTTATCAAAGCCATATTGATTTTGAAGTGAAAGCGAGATCGTATTCGATTGAACGGAATTGAAGACAAATCCGAATGAGATCGTAATCAAAATACTGAATAAGACCCCTAACCAACGTTGACCGAGTGCTTTCTCCATATAATAGGCAGGGCCCCCACGCCATGCCTTATCATCTCGCACCTTGTAGATCTGCGCGAGTGTACTTTCAACGAACGCCGATGCCGAGCCGATCAAGGCGATCAACCACATCCAGAAGACCGCTCCTGGTCCACCGAGTGCGATTGCTGTCGCGACGCCCGCGATATTACCAGTACCGACACGTGCTGCCGTACTGATTGCGAATGCTTGGAACGGTGACACGCCATCTTTCCCTTTATCCGTTCCTTGGAACAGTAAACGTAACATCTCCGGTATCATCCGAAATTGAACGAACCGCATCCGGAATGTAAAATAAATGCCTAATCCGACGAGTAAGATAATCAGTACGTTCGTCCATAACGTGTCACTGATTCTATTGACTACATCCATTACCTGCTTCTCCATCCGATTCCCTCCACTTCCACCACATAGTTTCTCTTTTTAGATGTAAACTTTTTTCACATGTGAATTATCATACGCAATTTTTTTTGAAAAATCAAACTCATCTATACTTCAAACCACAAAAAACGTGCTAAACCTCACATCGGATGTTAGGTTTAGCACGTTCACATAAATAATTTTTTAGATTAGATGAACAGATTCAAATTAGAGCCATCCGTTGCACCAAGGTAACTCGCGACACCACCATAATCAATATCATCGAGAAGTTCTTCCTTCTTAATACCCATGATGTCCATCGACATCGTGCAAGCGATCATTCGGACACCCGCTGCTTGCGCTTTTGCCATCATCGTCTCGAGCGCATCGACTTGTTTATCCTTCATGACTTTTTTCATCATCTTTTGACCGGCTCCTGCCATGTTCATGTTCGAGAGTGGTAACTCTCCCGCATGTTTCGGCATCATCATGCCCATCATTCGTTCGATGCCTGCTTTTTCGACTGCTGGTGCATCTGGTTTTCGAATGACGTTCAAACCCCAGAACGTAAAGAACATCGTCACTTGTTTCCCCATCGCCTGTGCACCTTGCGCGATGACGAAAGAGGCAAGTGCTTTATCGAGATCGCCACTGAAGACGACCATCGTCGCATCATCCGCCGGATTAACCTGAACAGGTGCTACAGCAGGTGTCTCCCCTTGTCCTTTTTCAAGCAAGACCTCGACAACTCCTTGATTCATTTCCGCTGAATGGACCGTGTGACCTAGTTTTTTCGCCCATGCTTGAACGTCTGGCAAGAAACCAGGATCAGACGCCTTGACGAAAATTTGCTCGCCGTCCGTCATCTGATCGATTTTTGTTTTCAGCTCTAAGATTGGACCAGGGCACTGTAAGCCGCACGTATCGAGCAGCGTCACTTGTTCCGGTGCAGTCTTCGTTTCTGGTTCACGTTTCGTTACCGTCACAGCTGTCTCCTCCTTCGCTTGGCTTCGTGCTTCTTGATCACGATGGACGACTGACCATGTTTTGTAGCCGCCGCTTAAGTTCTTCACTTCATAACCGTGTTGTTGCAACAGTTGACTCGCAACATATCCACGTAATCCGACTTGGCACGTCACATAAATCGTTTGATCCTTCGGCAGATCATCCAACTTCTCACGTAAAGTCGGTAACGAGATATTGACCGATCCAGGAATCGCGCCTAACTCGTTTTCTGAAGGTTCACGGACGTCAAGTAACAAACCACCGTTCGCAACGATCGCATCAATTTCATGCCAATGAACATTCGCACTGTCACCAAGAACGATGTTCGATGCGATATATCCTGCCATATTGACCGGATCTTTTGCTGAACTATACGGTGGTGCGTACGATAATTCGAGATCTGGTAAATCGAGAACCGTCAATCCACCTTTGATTGCTGTCGCGAGGACGTCGATTCGTTTTTCAACGCCTGTCATGCCGATTGCCTGTGCTCCGTAGATCGTTCCTTCAATTGGATCAAACAGTAACTTCATCGAAATCGGACTTGCCCCTGGGTAGTACCCCGCATGCGATCCCGGATGGAGGTGCACCGCTTCATAACGCAGACCGAGCTGACGCAACCGTTTCTCATTGTTACCTGTCGAAGCAACCGTCAAGTCGAAGACTTTTGCTACTGCTGTTCCGAGTGTGCCGTTGTACCGGACGTCACGTCCAGCAATGATATCGGCAACAAGACGACCTTGCCGGTTCGCCGGCCACGCGAGTGGCACATGCGTCGCTTCCTTCGTGATGAAGTCTTTGACTTCGATCGCGTCACCAATCGCAAAGATCGATGGATCGGATGTCCGCAGTTGATCGTCGACTTGAATCGTCTGTTTGATTCCGAGCGTTAGACCAGCATCTGCGGCTAACGTACTTTCTGGTGCGACACCAATCGACAGGATATTCATCTCTGTATCGATCACGCGTCCGCTTGTCAGGACGACACGACGACCAGCTTCTTCAAAACGAGCAACGCCATCTTCTAGAATCAACTCGACACCTTTCGCCCGAAGATGTTCATGAACGATCGCCGCCATTTCCGGGTCGATCGGAGCCATGACTTGATCCGCCATCTCGACGAGGGTGACGTGTGCTCCCCGTTCAGCGAGATTTTCTGCCATCTCGAGACCAATGAAACCACCACCGATGACAAGTGCTGTATCCGGACGAGTCGTATCAACGTATTCTCGCATCCGGTCCGTATCCGGGATGTTCCGTAACGTAAAGACGTTCGTTGCATCACTCAGTCCCGGAATGTTCGGACGAATCGGTTTCGCACCTGGAGAAAGAATTAGATGATCGTACGATTCATCGTATTCTTCACCTGTTTCGACATTGCGGATCGTGATTGTCTTCGCTTTACGGTTGATGCGAATCGCTTCCGACAAATTACGAACATCTAAATTAAACCGTGCATGCATGCCTTCTGGCGTTTGGACGAGTAATTTATTGCGATCTTTGATGACATCTCCGATATAGTAAGGCAGTCCACAGTTCGCGAACGAAATCTCTTTTCCCCGTTCAAGCAAAATGATTTCTGCCGTTTCGTCAATCCGACGCAATCGTGCTGCTGCCGTAGCGCCACCAGCGACGCCACCTACGATGATCGTTTTCATCTGATGATTCCTCCTTGAATTTCTATCTGCCACTTAATATACCCTGTTAGGTATGTCATTTCAAGTCAGTTGCTCGTAGATTCACAAACAAGACATATCTCTGCTCTTTTGTATTTTCTTCCTATCTTAACGGACATTAGTTGCAATTCCTTCTGAAATGCTTGAAACTGAATTTATAGTATATAAAGGGGGATTTTGCAATGGACCAGGAACGTAACTCGAACGAATCAAACGAGAATAATAAAGTGACACCGATTCACCAAGATCGTCAACCCGAAACAAACGAACAAGGAATTGCACCGCAACAGCAACAACACTTGGAAACTTTCCAAGCTTTCCTCGTTGAAAAAGGTATCCCGATGGAAGCTCGTGAAAATGAGACACACGTCTTCTTCATGACACAAGAAAAAACACCTGCTGGAGCAGAACCGATGATGATGATCGTCTTCAGTAAGACAACGACGGATGTCGAATTGTTCGCTCGTACCGTGACACACGTACCAGACGGTGTCGAGGATCTTCCGATTCTTAACGCAATCAACGATTTCAACCAAGAATTCAAATACTTCCGCGTCGTTCTCGACAGCGACCGTGATGTCACGATCGCATCGACAATCGACCTCGATCACGGATTTAACCCAGCTGCGATCTTCGGACATTCTGTCATGATGTTCCAAGCATCAGACGAAGTCTACACGTATTTGACAAAACTGTATGAACAGTTCTGATTTTTCCTTTCCGAACGGCTTTGGAGCCCTGCTCCAAAGCCGTTTTTTTCTTTAAAGTTCAATTGACAATGAGAATTATTCTCGCTATAGTTAGATTTGTGAAAACGACTACATGACGGAAACGTCTTATTAATTCTTCTGGGGGAATCACGATTATGAAAAAGCGTTTAAAAGTAGCTTCTATCTTCATGGTAGCCGGTATCTTGGCTGCCTGCGGTTCGAATGAAACGGATACGACTGCACCGAAAAAAGAGAAAACGGAACAGTCAACAGAAACAAAATCAGCAGATGCGGGGATCGCTGCAACGACACTGACAGATGAATTGACGATCTTCAGCTCAATCAAAACAGAACTCGATAAAGCAAAAGAAGGACAAGCAATTGATTGGAAGATGGTCAAGACAAGTTATGAATCGAAACTAAAAGGTGGCGTCGAGACGACAGCACCAGAAATCGAACAAGTTATCCAGTCTGCTTTAGCAGGCGTTGAAGCGAAGGATCTCGATGAGAACATCGCTCGTCAACTTGTCGATAAAGGTCTACAATCCTACTTCTATAAATTACAAAAAGCAACACAAGCAAAAGCTGAAGAAGCACTTGTCGCTGGTAAACCGGAAGCGGCAACGGAAGCACTCAAGGACATCGAAGCGATGGCAAAGACCGTCTTCATCCCAACAGCTGAGAAACGTGACGCGAGCTACGGCTTTAAAAATGAAGACGCAATCGCTCAAGCAATCACATCAGGTCTTGCAGCTCAACAAGAAGCAATCGACGCGAAAGAAATCGGTGACTTCAACGTTGCGAAACAAGTGACGGATAAATCGATTTACCGTTCCTTCTATTTAGCTGCACTCGGTTATGCTCAAAAAATCGAGGATGGCGTCAAAGCTGGTACGGACGAAAAAGAATTACAGATGGAACAAGCAGAAGGATACGGTTTCCTCCTCGCGATCGAAGAATCATTAGCAGGCGGAGACGAAGAGGCTGTCAAAACGTTAAAAGAACGTTATGATTTCTCAAAAACAAAACCGGCTGACGTCTCTTACAAAGAAATCGAAGGTCTATTCGCAAAAGCATTAACAGAAAAAGTCGACGGTTATCATGAAGAGGCACAAGAAGCGATCGAGAAGAAAGACGTCGATACAGCACGCGTAGAAGCAATGGAAGCGAACATGTTCGTCGTCGCGATGAAACCGACGCTTGAGAACCGTCTCGGTAAAGAAAAAGCAGCGCAAGTCGCAAAAGACGCAAACGAATGGTTCGCACTCGTCGAAAAAGGTGACGTCAAGGCTGAAACGACAGGCGAACGGATCACCGACGCACTCGAACCACTTAATTAAGAAGGAAAATGGAAACGGAGGGATAAGATGAATATCGGAATTACGGGAGGTGCCGGCTTCATTGGCGCCGCCCTCGCCCTCCGGCTTCAGCAACAGCATACCGTCCATGTTCTTGATGCTTTCACGGACTACTATGATGTTCAACTGAAAGAAGAACGAGCAGCTGCATTAAGGCGTGCCGGCGTTATCGTTACGACAGGTGACGTTCATCACGATCTCGACGCCTGGATGGAGACATCGTTCGACGCCGTCTTTCATCTCGCAGCTCTTCCAGGTGTTCCGCGTTCGCTCGAGGAACCGCATCACTATATTCGTGAGGACATCGATATGACGGTGACCTTGTTAGAAGCCGCAAAAAGACATGGCATGCCGCATGTCTTTTTCGCGTCTTCTTCTTCCGTTTACGGGGAACAGACTGGTCCGCTGAAAGAAGATCAGGCAACGGGACACGTCTCCAGCCCTTATGCGGCAGCCAAGTATAGTGCCGAAAGCTTTTGTCATGCTTATGCTCATTTATATGATGTAAACGTGACGCTGTTTCGCTTCTTTACGGTCTATGGTCCTTCGGGTCGTCCTGATATGGCGCTGTTTCGATTCATCGAACAGGCATTACGCGGAGAGGCACTCACCGTCTTCGGTGATCCGATCCGTGACTTCACGTATATCGATGACATCACCCGTGGAATGGAACAGGCGTTGCTGGCTCGTGCAGTAGGGACGTATAACCTCGGCGCGAATCAGCCGGTCTCCGTCCGCACTCTAGCTGAACGGATCGGTCAACGGTTTGATGTGCCCGTGCAGACTCAAACTGCACGACGCGGAGACGTGACGATGACATGGAGTGATACGACAGCGGCACGGGAAGCATTCGGTTACCAACCGTCAATCGAGATCGATGTTGGACTGGAGCAGGTGATCGCGTGGCATCAAAATCGCTGATCCGAACGCTTCTGTATCTGACGCTTACCGGGCTCGTCATCTTTTTGCTCCTTCGTTTTTTCCTGGAGTTACCGGTCTCGTATCGGTATATCGAAGCTCTGTTCAAGAGTCCCTGGACGATCCTTGCGACCTTGACATACGCGATCGCCTTTTATTTACGCGCGGTCGCCTGGCGTCGCGCCGACTCAAAACGTGCACCAACAGCTGTTTATCTATCAAGTCTGTATCTCGGACTGACGATCAATCACCTTTCACCGGTCAAACTCGGTGAGATGATCCGACTCGTGACGGCGAGAGCCGTCGGAAGTCCATGGAAACAGACAAGTGCCATCTTCGTCTTACAACGAAGTATTGACTTGATTGTTCTGTGTACCTTCATTCTGATCGGCTGGTTGTTTCATCCAATCGTCTTGCTCTTCGCTGTGCTTGCGAGCGGATTGTTGCTCGTGCTACGCCGACATGTCCTGCACCTCCCATCGCTCGTTCTGTTCGGAACACTCGCTTGGGGAATCGAGGCACTCGCCGTGTTCTTCCTCTTGCATGGAGCAGCTGTCGATGTTTCGTTTCCGACGACATTGATTGCGATGAGTGCCGGTGTCCTGTCTGGTGTGATTCAGTTCACGCCGGGTGGACTTGGTACGTACGAACTCGCGATGGGTACCGTGTTACGACAAGCCGGTGTTGCCCATGCGTACGATGTTGCCTTGATGACGCATTTCTTTAAATATGCCTTTGCTTTTCTTATCCCGCTGTACATTCTCATTCGGCATCCGGCTACGCTTCGGTTGTTGGTTCGTCAGCTCAAATACACTGATTGGAAAGGAGGAAGACGATGAAAAGTGCTTCTCGCTTTGAAAAAGTCGCAGCACGCGCCTGGAACTTACTCAATGAAGGAAAACCCTTCACACCCATTTTTACGATCGGCGTCTTCTTGACGTACGCCTTATGGACGCAGATGCCACTCGCAGAAGCTGGTCTTGGTTTCATCGTGACGCTTCCTTTATTTATCTTGCTTTGGCGTTATGACTTTCCGTTATTTTTACGAAATTACCTTTGGATCCCGGTTATCGTTTGGCTGTTCCTTCGCGGTACGAATGCTGATTATTTGCCTTTATTCGCCTATGGTGCGGGTCTCTATTTCTTCTTCACGATCTTTTTCTGGGGAACGATCTACTATCATCTCCGAATCGGAACACGCTGGACGAACTTCACGCGTTTTTGGAAACTCGTTCTAAAAAATAGTGATTCAACGAGCGGTAACGCACAAGAGCAGCTCCCGAAAGTTGCCCTATTGCTTATGTACTGGTGGACAGCAAGTGACGCTTCGTCGCTCGACATGACGTTCGTCTGGTTTCCGATTGGTCTATTCATCTTTGCTTGGATTTTGCATCATTATCTCTTTGACTGGAAACCGAAGTTGCCCGAGGCAATGACGGTCGATGCTGATCTTCCGACTTCAGAAAAAGTGTACGTCCTGATCGTCGACGGGATGCGCAAAGATCGCTACATGGCAGCAAACACACCGTTCCTCGAACGATTGCGTCAGGAAGGAACGGAATATACGAACATGGAAACCGTCTACCCTGCCCGGACCGTCGTCTGCTTCAGCTCGATGTTCACAGGTGCTCGACCGGAAGATCACGGTATTCATTCGAACATGGTTTGGAACACGACAGGCGTCAAAACAGACACTGTCTTCGATCGTCTTCGTGCCGTCGATAAATCCGGGAAGATTCTCGGTATCGCCCATCTCGTCGATGCGTTCGGTTCAACCGACGTACGGACCGTCACAGCAGTCATGCATAACGATGTTGCTGACCGAAATATCGTGGAACGTGCCAAACAAATCGTCCACGAAGAAGACCCTGATCTGCTCGCAATCCAGTTGATCGGAACGGACCAAACGGGACACAGTCGGGGAACACTCTATTCCGAGTATGTTCAAAAAATAGAAGAAGCAGATGCGCTCCTTGCTGAGTTTTGTGAAGAACTCGATCGTCTCGGTAAACTCGATGATGCAACACTCATCGTCATGGCGGATCATGGTCAAGCGGACGGAATCGGTGGACACGGTCACTTAGATGAGGGCGAACGATTCGTTCCCTTCTGGATGTATGGCAAGAATGTGCACGCCGGTCTAAAAGTCGATACGCACCGCCATATCTTGTCACTCGGACCAACGATCACAAAAGTACTAGGGGCAGACATCCCGCACGATAGCCGTGGCGTCTTGTTGACGGAAGCGTTCAAGGAGGCGACATCTAAATGAAGATCATCGTCTTTTTACCGGCACACAATGAAGAAGTGTCGCTACCGCTCGTCTTGAAACGAATTCCCGATATGATTGACGGTATACCAGTCGAGACCCTCGTCATCGACGACGGTTCGACGGATGCAACGAGTGCGATCGCACGCCAACACGGTGCACATGTCTATCGGTTCGAGCAGAATCAAGGTCTCGGCGCTGCTGTCCGCGAAGGACTCCGCCAATCGCACGAACTCGGAGCTGATGTTGCCGTCATGATCGATGCCGATAATGAGTACCCTGCTGATCAAATCCCGGATATCGTTCGACCAATCCTAAACGATCAAGCCGATTACGTGTTCGGTTCTCGTTTCCTCGGTACCGTTGACGGGATGCGACTCTATCGCTATATTGGCAATCATGTCTTCACATGGTTACAGTGTCTATTGCTGAAACGCAGAATTCATGACGGTCAAAGTGGGATGCGGGCGTTTTCACGCGCAGCGTGTCACCATGCTGAGATTATTCATGATTATAACTATGCACAAGTATTGACCCTCAATCTCGTTCGAAAAGGGTTCCGCCTTCACGAAGTCCCGATTCGTTATCGAGTCCGAGAAGCCGGAAAGTCCTTTATCCGTTTGAATTATGTCCAACGTGTTCTCCCGGCGATTTACCGGGAGTGGCGACGTCCTATCACTCAACTCAGCGTCGAAGAACGCACTGAACGAAAGGAGCATCTCGGATGAAACGCCTTCTTTTGCTACCGCTACTCTTGCTCTCCCTTTTCGTAGGTAGCCCTTCTGTCTCCGCTTATAGTTACGGAGACCCCGGAAAGGAAGCTTTTGCGGAAGCGTACAAACAATTTGAAGAACAGCTCGATGCTAAAGATTACGCGCTTGCGAAAGAAACACTTGCCGCCTATGATAAAGAGTTCAAACTGTATTTCCCTGAAGCGAAAGCGAAGATCGACACGGCTCTTGAACAAGAAGATGCCGAGGCTGCTAAACAAGCATACCGCGTCGCTCTTCGCCAAAATATCGAACGCCGCCTGCACTTTGCTGAAGAGCAGTTCGAAGATTTCGGGCAAGCGAAACTCTTACTCGCGAAAGCTCGTGGCACGTATGATGTGCTCGCACCATACGTCAAGGAAAGCAAGGATGCAAAGACATCCGATGATGTGTATACTGCATTTGATGAATCATTAAAGGCACTCGGAAATCCTGGACTGTTTGGTGTCGGGAAAAAAGCGAGTGATGAAGAATCCTTCAAGAAAAACATTACGATGATCGAAGATACATTAACACCGCTCTTCGTCCTGCCGGGTGAAGAAAAAACAGGCGTCTTTACGGAAGAGGACTCTTTCCTCGGTCAAACGTTCGGAACAGACGCGATCTGGAAGCTGATTGCGCTCGGACTTGTCGTCGTACTCATCGTCATCGTCGTCATCGGTCAATGGAAGAAGAAACGTCGCTCATAAGGAGGAAGACAGATGGATTTTCAAGCGTTTTTGATTACGCTTCGGGAGTGTCTCGAGGCTGTTCTGATCGTCGGTTTGATCTTAGGTTATCTCGATCGATTGAACGCCCCGCAATATAAGAAATGGGTCTATGCCGGTGTTGGACTAGCGCTTCTTGCCAGTCTCGGTGTCGCGTTCTTGTTCCAAGTCGTCTTCACGAGCTTTGCAAGCTTCGGAAGTGATACGTATCTTCGTCTCGGTATCATGATGGTCTCTGTCCTTCTCTTGACGCACATGGTGCTGTGGATGGGTAAGGAAGCGAAAGAGAATCAAAAAGCTTCCCAAGCGAAAGTCGCCGCTGCTGTCTCAACAGGTAGTGCGATTACGATGATCATCCACTCGTTTCTCGTCATCGTTCGAGAAGGAATCGAAACAGTCTTTTTCTTCGCTGCCATCTCAGGTGGGGAAATCGAGAAAGTCCTGACAAGTTACGGTGCGGTTTCCGGTCTCTTACTCGCGTTGATTTTCGGATACTTATTCGTCTCAGGATCAATGAAAATCCCAGTCAAACGCTTCTTCCAAGTGACCGGTGTACTGATCCTATTCATCGCTGCAGGCATGCTCGTCCAAACGATTGGACGATTCCAAGATCTTGGTTTGCTCGGTAGTCTCCTGATGAATGCTGACGGCACTCCAGCTGCTGTCTATAACATCGTCGGCTTCATGCCGGAGCATTACATCGATCAGGTACAATACCTGCGCGATACCGGCAATTCGACGTTGATCAGTGGACAAATCGGAACGTTCATGGGCGCGATGTTCGGATATAGTCATAATCCATCTCTTGAACAAGTCGTCGCTTGGTGGGGCTACTTCGCCTTTGCTGGTTGGATGTTACTCCGCCAAAACAAACCATCGAAGTCATCGAAGTCCTTACAGGAGGTTTCTTGACCGTTCGAAGCGATCGTTCACGTCCGCGTGGACGATCGCTTTTTTGGATCACCCTTCTGTTCATCGGTGGCTGGATCGGTTTACGGATTTTGTATGTCAGTCCGTTCATCGCGAGCTACGATATCGCGAACTTTACGCTAGCTGTGACCGATTATGATTTAGCAGATTTACGCCCGCACTTCCCGGGCTATCCATTCTTCATTTTATTGGCGAATCTTTTTCTTCCACTGACGACAGCTATCAAAGCGCTCGGTCTCGTTTCTACACTTGGACTAGCAAGTGCCCTGTTGCCACTCTACTCGCTCTTTCGTCGTCATGCCTATGATACGACTCGGTTGATTGCTGCCTTTACCGTTCTCTCTACTGCCTCACTCGTTACGTTCGCTGCGACAGGGATGTCGGATGGACTCGCCCTTGGATTACTCGTCTGGTACGGCTGGAGCATCGAACGCGCACGGCATAAGATTCGCCGCTGGCTCCCGTATCTCTTATTCGGTTTACTGATGGCGACGCGCTTGTCCTATGCGCCGTTTGGTTTCATGCTCCTCGTCCTACTGTGGCAAGTGCGAAAGGATTATTGGCAACTCTTATCCGAGTGTGCGCTGCTTCTACTTGCACAACTCGCTTGGTTGCTCCCGGTCGCCTTCTCCGTTGGCGGTCCTTACTCGTTTCTTCAGCTCTCGCTTCGCTTCGTCAGTGGTCATTTTTCCGACTGGGGTGGTTCTGCTCAGACTGATGACGCCTCGTTTTTCCAACGATTCGTCAAGACGCTTCAGCAACTCGTCTGGCATGGCATCGGCTATGGCACGTGGATTGGGTTGGTGTCCGGGATGATGCTGTTCTTACGCAAACGTTGGACGATCGATCTCGCTTGGGGGACGACGGCTGGACTCTATTTCATCTGGGTTTGGCTCGGACAAAATATTGATAAGCCCCGTCATGTCTTACCGCTCGTGCTCCTGTTTCTCGTCTGGTCGATCCGTCAGCTTCCGTTACGAATGTACCTGCCGTTTTTAGTCGTTCAGTTAACAATCGGTAGTTTAGCGTTGAACGAACAAGCAACGCGTCCGCCAGCAACGATTGAACTAGCGCGTTACGTGACGACCCTTTCACCAGGAGCAACCGTCTTCACGGATGAGGAAGCTCGCCAATTCGAGTCTGAACGACCAAATGCTTCAATCGTTCCGATCGGTTCCGTCAGTAAATGGAATGCAGAACCAAAATCCGACCAGAGTTACGTAACTGGTCGATTACTCGAGCGTCTTTATGCTCAAGGTGTTCGACCTAAAGTCAAACAGGTCGTCCGCTTTACGAGTGATTCCCGATACGAACCGGAAGATGCAAAAGCGAGGCTATATCAGTTAATAGCACCTTGATTGCATCACTATATACAAACGAAAAACCATGTCGACTCCCGAATGACTCCGGGGAAATCGACATGGTTCTTTTATTTCTGAGTATCATAACGACGTTCCATATAATCAAAGGTGCCACCGCTGATTTCGATTGTTCTTACCGGTTCGAAGCCGAGACGGCGATACAGTCGCTGCGCTCCTCCGTTCGTTTGATCAGCGTTTAAGGTGAATGCTTGTAGTCCTCGTTTTTCTCCTTCTTCCGCTGCTGCCTGCAACAATTCCGTTCCAATTCCTTTACCACCATGACGCGCGTCAACAGATAGTGTATCCAAGTAATAGACCGGTCCCTCCGTCTCGACGTCGATCTGGACATCTTGCCCCGTCCACAGTTTCAATTGTTCTTTAATTGGTTCGTCGAGTTGTTTCGCTTCTGTCCCAGCATACGCAATCACGATGCCCGCTACTTCACCCTCGATGATTTTCACGAGGATATTTTCATGACTGAGTCGGTTTCCGGTTTGGGAAACGAAATAGGCGAGTCTTTCTAGAACCTCTTCTTTTTCCGTCGTCCCCGTCAGCGTCTCAGCGATTTCATGAATCGCTTGTTCAATTAAGGGAGCAATCTGTTTTGCTTCTGAAGCATCTGCTTGTCGAATCATATCGTTATTCTCCTTTGAACTTATTTTCTAATCAATGAACCTGAAAAATCGGACTCGACAATGTCGAATCCGATACTTAATTTTTTTAGACTTCCATTTGTTTTACTGCGTGACTTTTTGCGCGACAGGTACCGGTACGATAACAGGTTCCCGTGTCATGACAGCAACGACACGACCGGCAATCGCTACGGCCAGTAACGTGTATAACGTCAAGCTAAGTGGCAGATAAACAAGTGAAATGACTAACACGATGGCGTCGAGTCCGAACAAAATCGTCCCGATCGATAGACCTGTCAGTTTACTGAGTCCCATCGACAGTAGATCGTCTCCACCTGTCGCTGCTCCACTTTTCAAAACAAGTCCGAGACCATATCCGGTCACGATTCCGCTAGCGATTGCTGCGATGAGTGTCGCTGGCCAAGCTTGTTCTGGAAAGTGGAACAAATCGAGTCGATGCCACATCTCGTAAAAGAGTGATAACGCACCTGCTGAAAGTAACGCTTCACTGACGAAGCGCTTGCCTTTGAAGTACAAGGCACCAATGAAGAATGGAATATCAAGCACAATCATCGAGATTGAAGGATTGATATCAAAAAAGTATCGACCGAGCAGCGATAATCCAATAAAGCCGCCTTCTGCTAATCCGAACTGTTCATTCAATGTGTAGTAACCGAACGCCATAATCAGCGTTCCGGTTAAGATGGTTGCGATTCGTTTCATGTTTTATTGTCCTCTCCCGTTTACATCGTGGGAGAGGTTTTATACGTCCCGTTTGGGTATTCATCTATTTTCGCTCTCCCTGATTTTTATAAGCCATTACCGTCTTGTTCGTTTTGACCGGTACTGCTAAAAATCAGGTAAGCTAAATAGATGATTGGTCCTCTCGGTATCCATCGGTTTCCACCCCTTCATTAAAAATCTATTTTCATTATAACCCGAATTTCAGTAACTAAAACAGTTTTACGCATTCTTCACATAATCCAAACAGTTTTGCTCACTCATTCACAATTTAGACAAGGTTATGCTCAACATTGAACAAACTACTTGAAAACAACCTTGTGAAGGATTACACTAAGTATATCAAATGAATGTGATATTTATCACAAACAAAACACAAAGGAGACTTTACCCATGAAAGTAGCAGTCATCGGATGTACACACGCAGGAACAGCAGCAGTCAAAGAACTCGCTTCACAACAAGATGTCGAGATCACCGTTTATGAGCGGAATGACAATGTATCGTTTCTCTCTTGTGGGATCGCACTTCACGTCGGTGGTGTCGTCAAACATGCGGAATCGCTATTCTACTCGTCACCAAGTGAACTTGCTGAACTCGGAGCAGAGATGCGCCTAAAACATGATGTACTTGAAATCGATAGTGAACGTCAAACGATCGTTGCGAAAAACCTCATGACTGGTGAAGTCGTTCACGATACGTACGATAAACTCATCATGACAACAGGATCATGGCCAATCATTCCGATGCTTCCTGGCATTGAGTTGAATCAGATCGAGCTCTGTAAAAACTATCATCACGCCCAAACGATCATTGAAAAAGCGACAGATGCAGAGCGCATCACAGTCGTTGGTGCAGGCTATATCGGTGCTGAACTGGTTGAAGCGTTTGAAGCATACGGAAAAGACGTCACGTTCATCGATAGCGCGGATCGCATTCTCAACAAATACCTCGACCGCTCGTTCACTGACGTCATTGAACAGGAATTAACAGATCGCGGCATTCGTCTCGAACTCGGACAAACCGTCCAAAGCTTCAAAGGAGAAAACGGTGCTGTCACACACGTCGTCACGGACAAAGGAACGTTCGAAACAGACCTCGTCATTCTTTGTGTCGGTTTCCGTCCAAGTACGGAACTCCTAAAAGGACAGGTCGATATGCTACCGAACGGCGCGATCATCGTTGACGATTATATGCGGACGAGCAACCCGAACATCTTTGCTGCTGGTGACAGCTGTGCCGTCTATTACAACCCAGCTCGGACACATGCCTATATTCCACTTGCAACAAATGCTGTCCGGATGGGTACGCTCATCGGAAAAAACTTACGCGCACCTAAAATTCGTTACCAAGGAACACAAGGCACATCCGGTCTTCGCTTATATGACTTAAACATCGCGTCGACTGGTTTGACAGAAGAAGCAGCACCATTGTTCGGACTTGAAGTGAGCAGCACGACAGTTACGGATGCGTATCGCCCAGAGTTCATGCCAACAGCAGAAGACGTCCAATTAAAACTCGTCTTTGAGACAGCAACACATCGTGTCGTCGGTGCACAAATCATCTCTAAAGTCGATTTGACACAGGCGATGAATACACTGTCTGTCGCGATTCAAAATGACATGACACTTGAAGAACTCGCTTTCGTCGATTTCTTCTTCCAACCGCACTACAACAAACCGTGGAACTTGCTGAACCAAGCAGCTCTGCAAGCAATGAACGAACGCCAATCAGCTCGCGTCTAAATGCATCAGATCACGAAAACAAGCAACGGGACCCGTTGCTTGTTTTCATATATTCTCGTTCATTTTTCGTATACTTCTTGCCAGTCATGGTACGGCATCGTGCCATTCACTATTTCCATGTCAAACCGTAACGGTGCAATCAACTCGAGCGAATTGCCATCCGGATCCTCAAAGTAGATCGCCGCGTGTGCATGTGGATGATTATCGAGAACGAGCGGTTGATCGGCGGCCGCTACACCAAACGCAGATCGAACTTCAATCCCTCTCTCCTCCAACCAATCCTGTGCCTTTTTGATGTCGTCTTGCTCCATTCGAAACGCAATATGTCGAATCGACGGATGATACGGTAACTCGACTTGACCAGCTTTCCATAAACCTAACCAACTCTTACCGTGCTCAATCCAAAAGAAAGCGACACGTTCATTTTGGAAAGCACATGCAAGACCCAATTTTTCATAAAAGACAATCGATCGTTCGAGTTCTTTGACCGGTAAATGAGCTTCATACAATCCAGCAATCATCTTCTTCACACTCCTCTTTTTCTAGTGTAAACCATCAATTTCCAAATTTACTACCATCAGAAACGTTTAATCCGACTTGTTGAGGGAACATACACCCTATACCAAAACCAACTTTCAGGAGGAATGTTTACATGGCTGCATCGAAAAATCCGTTAACACAATACTTCAATGACGATTTCCCAAAACAATATCAGGACGCACCAGCGGTTCAAGCAAAAATGGAACCTGTTCCCGATTGTGGAGAAGAGAGTTATAAAGGCTCAGGCAAATTGATTGGTAAAAAAGCACTGATTACGGGTGGCGACTCCGGCATCGGCCGAGCAGCAGCGATCGCCTATGCTCGTGAAGGGGCTGACATCGTCCTCAACTACTTACCGGAAGAACAACAGGATGCAGAAGAAGTCAAAGCACTCGTTGAAGCAGCGGGACAAAAAGCATATCTTTTACCTGGTGACCTAAGTGATGAAGCGTTCTGTCAGCAACTCGTCAAAGAAGCGCACGAATCACTCGGTGGAATCGATATTTTGGCACTTGTCGCTGGTAAACAACAAGCTGTCGAAGACATTCTCGATCTGTCGACGGAACAATTGCGCAAAACATATGAAATCAATGTCTTCTCCCTCTTCTGGGTCGTTAAAGCAGCCTTGCCACTCTTGAAGGAAGGAGCTTCGATCATCACGACGACATCCGTCCAAGGATACAACCCAAGTGCGAACCTCTTGGATTATGCGTCGACGAAGTTCGCCATCAACGGGTTTACGCGTGGACTCGCTAAGCAAGTCGCGCCAAAAGGAATCCGTGTCAACTCCGTCGCACCTGGTCCGATTTGGACACCACTTCAAATCTCGGGCGGTCAGCCAAGCGAGAATATTCCAGAGTTCGGACAGGAAACACCACTGAAACGTAGTGGTCAACCGGTCGAATTATCAGATGTCTATGTCTTCCTCGCTTCAGACGCTGCGAGCTATGTCACAGCCCAAATTTACGGTGTCACTGGCGGTATCGAATTAGCATAAGGATCAAATATTGACGGGGATGACTCAAAAGTCCGTCTCTACTAAGATCAGGGTGGCAGAATGATCATCTGCCACCCTGATTTCGTAAAAAAGAAGTACTCGTTATACGCCACTCCTACAGGAAAAAGCGCATTTTTGCGCTGTCAGAGACAAACAAGACCCGATTTTCTGCTTGAAAGAAGCAGGAAAACTGGCTTGTGTCTCGCCTGAGGAAAGGGCGTGAGAAGAGTACTTCTTTTTTTGAGTTTGTCCCGTTTATGTACATCTTAACGGGATATCAGTTGCATCACGGAGGACCATTTAGTCTAATGAAAGTAATAATGATGAAGGAGTGAATCAGATGACTGAAAAAGAAAAGATGATTCAAGGAGAACTCTACTTAGCACAAGATCCAGAACTCGTGGCTGACCGCATCCGGGCACAATCGCTCTGCCATGAGTTCAATCAATTGAGCGTCCATGATGGTGCTAAACGAAAGGCACTTCTCAAGCAGTTGTTCCAGACGGAGCAAGCTGACTTTTACATCGAACCAACCTTTAAATGTGACTATGGCTATAACATCACGTTAGGTACTCGTTTTTATGCTAATTATGACTGTGTCTTCCTCGATATTTGTCCGATTACGATTGGCGACAACTGCATGCTCGCTCCAGGGGTACATATTTATACTGCGACTCACCCACTCGATCCTGTCGAGCGCAACAGTGGTTATGAATTCGGAAAACCAGTCGTCATCGGCAATAACGTCTGGATTGGCGGACGTGCCGTCATCAATCCTGGTGTTACAATCGGAGATAATGCTGTCATTGCTTCAGGCAGTGTCGTCGTCAAAGATGTACCAGCAAACAGTGTCGTCGGTGGAAATCCAGCACGAGTCATCAAAACAATCTAATTCTCATCAAATTCTAATCTATTCCTCAGCTTCCTTTCACGTAGTCTGGTTATTCTATGTATAAGAACAACAGCCACTACTAAAGGAGGAAAACATCATGACTGAAAAACGAACAGATAAAGGGAATAAACGCTTTAAAAAAGGAATTGCAACACTTGCCGTAACGGGTACGGTCTTAACAGGAGCCGGTGCATTCCTACTCTTCACAGGTCCAGGACACTCTCTCGTCAACTCAACGGTCACCACTTCACAGCAGGCGGAGCAGAAAGTCGAAGCCGCTTCGCGCCAAGTCGAGCAAAAGCTCCCAGCTTCAATGCGTGACGATCAGGAAATCGAAGGCACATTGCAGAAACTATCGGATCGCTCGATGACGATCGATGTCAACGGTGACACTCAGACGTATGACTTTGCTTCATCAGTAGAACGCGAAGCCGTGCAAGAAGGCGATTGGGTCAAAATCGATCTGAATGCGAATCAGCAAATTACGGAACTTGAACGAGAAGATCAAGATGATCGTAATGACCGAGATGACGATGGCAATCGCTCAGATGATTCATCAGACGATGCGAGCGAACGCTATGGTGTTCTTCGTGCCCTCTCTCAAAGTGAATTGACACTTGAACAAGATGGACAGGAAACAGTTTACGCGATTGCTGATCGTGCGGAACGTGATGCTGCTAAATCTGGAGATATCGTGAAAATTGAATTGAATGGTGACGGTCAAGTCCGTGAAATCGACCGGGAGGATAATGACGATCAGGATCGTGATGATGCACGCGACGAAGACCGTGATGATACACGGGAGCAAGAAGTCCGAGGTACGCTCGCTAAGATTACAAGCCAAGAGATCGTCATCGAACAAAATGGTGCGCAAAAGTCATACTCTCGTGCATCGAACATGGAACAAGATGATGACATCCGAGTCGGCGGTTCCGTTAAACTAGAGTTGAACGCGTCAGACGAAGTGACAGAAATCGATGAATGATCATTAAAGGAGGATGTTTATGCCAACCACCATCTTAATCGTTGAGGACGATGTGAAAATCGCACGCCTCCTTGAACTCGAACTCCAATATGCCGGGTACGCGACACGTGTCGCTCCCAACGGAAAAGATGGTCTCGCTGCCGCTGAGCATTCGGTTGATCTCGTCTTACTCGACGTGATGATGCCGGAGCTTAGCGGCTTCGAGGTGTTGCGCAGGCTCCGTGGAAAAGGCATTCACGTCCCCGTCATTATGCTAACAGCACGTGGGGAAGTCTACGATAAGGTCGCGGGACTCGATCTCGGTGCGAATGATTACGTGACGAAACCGTTCGAAATGGAAGAACTACTTGCTCGAATCCGTGCGTTACTACGCACTCCGACTTCAACTGCAAACTCATCGCGCACGTTACAGTTCGCCGATCTTGTAATCGATCTTGATCGACATGAAGCATTTCGAAACGAACTGCGACTCGATTTGACACCACGTGAGTTCGAACTCCTGACGTATTTACTCGAAAACAAAGAACATGTCCTGACACGCGAACAAATCTTAAACCGCGTCTGGGGGTACGATTATTTTGGCGAAACAAATATCGTCGACGTCTACATCCGGTATCTTCGAAAAAAAGTCGATGCCCATCCTCCTGCTCTAATCCAGACCGTTCGGGGTGTTGGTTATGTGCTACGGGAGGCGAACCCATGAAGCTTCGAACAAAACTCGCCTTATCCGTCACCGCTTTTACGACACTGTTATTAGTACTCTCCTTTGTCGTTGTCACCCTTGTCGTGCGTAATCATCTGATTGAATCCCGTTATACTCAGCTTGAACAGGCAGAGGAATTAATGGAGGATGATTCATCAGTCCGGGCATTGCTGACGCTTCATGAGGATTCCGTCGTCTTATCGAATGAAGATGGACGCTGGGTCATTTCAAATGACGAAGATGACGATGACTCGTCTAGCATCAATGGGGATGTCCGTGCAAGTGATCTCCCCGGTATCCCGCGTTCGAATGAACCATTCAAGTCCGGCGATTGGTTCGGGATCGTTTATCAGGACCAAGCTTATTTGTTCGAAGATGAGGGCGTCGATGATACGGTCTCGACACTCATCTTAACCTTCACCATCGTGTTAATCGTTGGAATCCTTATTGCTTTCATCAGCAGCTTCTGGATTGCTTATCAGACGCTCCGCCCGCTCAGGCAACTGAATGATACGATGCAACGGATTTCGTCTTCCGGTACGCTTGAGACCGTGCAGACCGAACGCGATGATGAGATCGGTCGCCTCGGACGTGTCTTTAATCAGATGATTGGACGTGTCGATCAGACGATGGAACAGCAACGCCAATTCGTCGCCGATGTCTCACATGAGATGAAGACACCGCTAACCGTCATTGAAGGATATGCTCAATTGTTGAAGCGATGGGGCAAAACGAAGCCGGATGTCCTTGATGAATCGATTGAAAATATCTTACAGGAGACACACGCGATGCGAACGACCTTGATCGAGCCCATGCTCGAACTGTCTCGTCTCGGTTATGAAGAGACATCTGTTGAAGTGATTGACTTAGCCGAGCTTGGGAGCGAACTTGCTGATCGCATGTATCACGCGACAGGGACGATCATTCCTGTTGATGCCTCTGGAACGATCCGAGCAAATCGCGAGGCCGTGTTACGTATTTTGACGATTTATATCGATAACGCTCTGAAATATGCGACTTCTCCAGAATTGCATCTGCGTAAGGAACGACTGGCTGTTCTCGACCGCGGGACGTCTCTAACGGACGAAGAACGCGCCCGGTTATTCGATCGGTTTTACCGACTCGACGCAGCACGCGACCGTTCAGGAAGTGGACTCGGATTGTCGATTGCTGCTGCGCTAGCGACGACCCACCATTTTCAAGTTGGCAGTGAAGCGCGTCGATCGGATGGAAGCTGTTTCTACCTCATTCCAGAACAGTCCAAATGAAACTTTTTCTTCATCTATGTCGTACACTTAAGGAAGAACGTCACATGATGAAAGAAGGAAATTCACGATGGCTAAAAAACGTTGGGGTGGACTTGCTGTTGCAGGCGCCTTTCTCTTAACGAAAGGAAAGGTCATCCTTGCCTTATTGAAGTTTTCAAAGTTTGGAGGTACTCTGATTTCGTTTGGAGTGTCTCTGCTCTTTTACGCTCAAGTATTCGGTGTCTGGTTTGGCGTCGGTTTACTTTATCTCTTGTTCATTCACGAGATGGGACATCTACTTGCAGCTAAACGACTCGGTTTTAAAACGGGACCAGCAATCTTCGTTCCCTTCATGGGAGCTGTGATCGGGATCAAAGATACGTTCCGGACGCCAAAACAAGAAGCGATTCTCGCATACGGTGGACCACTTGCTGGTCTCGTGTCCTTAATTCCACTTGCAATCGGATACGCTGTGACAGGAAATGACTTCTGGCTCGTCATCTTCCATCTCGGAGCCTTGTTGAATCTCTTCAACCTACTCCCAGTCAGTCCACTTGACGGTGGACGGATCCTTGCCGGTTTACCGATCATCGTCTGGGTCGCCGGTCTTGCTGCCCTGATTGCTTACGGCATCACGAACTTCAGCCTGATTCTACTCTTGATCGCTTTCTTCGGCGGTAGCGCTGTCTGGAAACGGTATAAGTTCGCGAAACAATATGAAGAGAACCGCTCGACCTTGATGTTATACCGTGCTGCACGCGAACGCGTCTTACACGCAAAGGCGGAGCAAGAACGTGCAAACGCTGAAGTCGCACTTGCTCCGGAACTCGAAGGTGAGGAAGAACAACCCATCGAGAGTACGTACGATCCAATCGCTTGGTCACTTCGTCTCGATTTACAAGATCTCCGACAAGCGAGTCCAGAAGAAGCGCGTCATGAAGCGGATGATCTGTTACGGTATCAATATGACGCCGCAAACGATTACGATGCGTTGTTGCGACGAATCGACCAACGAATCGAACCACTCCGTCTCGCTGAAGAGTCCGTCCAGTATCACCAGATGCCGAAAAAACAACAAACGATCACGCTACTCGCCTACTTGGCGCTTGGCGCGATTTTATTCATTGCTTTTGAGTACTCGAAGGGGTACTTGCCTACACCATCTTAAAACGAGTTCCATCGGATGCGCTCCTTTGCGCATCCTTTTTTTATGGAACGAACACATTGATTAGAGTGATTTCTTGCATCTCGTCATAGAAGCGACTACTCTGAGTAAAACCCTACTTACCACTTGTCTAAAAAAGGAGGCTCTCCTTCCATGAATAAAAACACTGCCCGTTTGGGTGAAGCACCTGTCAATCAGCTCTTACTTAGTCTCTCCTTACCGGCGATGGTCGGGATGCTCGTCACGGCACTTTACAATATCATTGATACGATTTTCGTCGCCCAAGGAATCGGTACGGCCGCGGTTGCTGCTGTCGGGATCGCGTTCCCCGTTCAACTCGTCCTGATGGCAATCGCAAACTCAATCGGGATCGGTGGCGCTGCCATCGCGTCGCAACGGCTCGGTCAAAAACAGACGGATGGTGCCAGTCGTGCCTATGCCAACGTCTTGATGGCTGTCTTCTTCATCAGCATGCTCGCCATCATCAGTGCTTTCATCTTCGTCGAACCACTGCTACGTCTCTTTGGTGCGACGGATGAAATCATGCCGTATAGTATCGATTTCTTACGCGTCCTGCTACTCGGATCTCCCTTCTTCATGTTGACGATGGCGTCGAGTGCGATGTTACGGGCAGAAGGGCGAGCGAACTATCAGATGCGCGTCATGCTAACGACAGTTGCGATCAACATCGTCCTGACACCACTATTCATCTTTGGTCTCGATTGGGGCATTCAAGGAGCCGCGCTCGGGACGGTCATCGCGCAAATCGTCGGTGCTCTGCTCGTTTTCCGCTTCTTCTTTACGAAACGTCGACAAACGGGATTAACACTCGATCGAAATGCCTTCAAACCCGATTTTCGATTAACGTTTCGGATGATGCAAATCGGATCATCCTCATTCATCATGCAAGTATCGCAATCCGTTCTATTCATCACCGTCAACCATATGCTCGTTCGGTACGGCGGTACGACAGAACTCGCGACGTTTGCGGTCATCAATAAGTTCATGGCGCTCGTCGGTATGCCAATCATGGGGATCGTGCAAGGGATGCAGCCAATCGTCGGGTACAATTTTGGTTCTCGACAATTCAGCCGGATGTCGCTTGCTATCAAACTGGCGATCCGCTATGGCTTAACGTTATCGATCAGCTTATGGTTACTCATTCAGCTCTTCCCTCGTTTTTGGGTCGGCTTGTTCACGGAAGAAGCGACACTTCTACAGGAAGGCTCAAGCGCGATGCGAATCTTATTCGCTTTATCATTCGTCTACGGGATTCAAATGATCATCAATGGGATGTACCAATCGCTTGCGAAAGCAAAAGTCGCTTTATTCCTGTCCTTGTCGCGTCAAACGCTCTATACGATTCCACTCGTCTTGATCTTGCCAGTATTTTTCGGTGTCAATGGTGTCTGGTTCGCCTTCCCGATTGCTGACGCTATGGCTGTCTTGACGGCACTCGTCTTTGCCTATAAAGATCGGATTCTTTTATTCAAACCGGAAGAGTACGTCGAAGAGGAACAAAAGGTCGCAAAAGCAAAATGAACGTGATTCACTTGAGGTCGTCTGCCCTGCAGATGATCTTTTTTGATAGACTTCTAGAATACGAACATGTATTCTGTTACTAGTGAATGACAGGAAGGAGCCTGCTTGATGTATACATTAGCGATTGACTTCGAAACGGCAAACCGCAACAGCCGGAGCATTTGTGCGTTTGGTTGGTCCGTCCTCTCGAACGGTCGAGTCATAGAGAGTAAACAGGTTTTGATTAACCCGGAAGAAAACTTCGATGCTGGAAACATTCGTGTCCACGGGATTCGTCCGAGCGATGTCTTCGATGCACCGACGTTACCGGAAGCGATGGAAGCACATGGTTTATATGAATTGATTGCAGGTGCTCAGCTCGTCGTTGCCCACAATGCCTCATTTGATATGGGAGCGCTCCAAAAAGCGATTCAAAAATACGATATGTACCAGATGCCCGCTTTTACGTATGGCTGCACGGTCAAATTATCCCGTAAACTGTATCCGTGGTTACCGAATCATCGATTGAATACGATGGCAGAATTCCTCAATGTTTCTTTTCAACACCACGATGCAAAAGAGGATGCTTATGTCTGCGCCTTACTCTTAAACGATATGTTGGAACGAACGAATCTACAGGATCCGGTCACTTTGCATACGTTTTGTGGCGTTCGCATGGGACAGGTGGCTTACTAAACCAAAAACACTCCAGACAATTAAGTCCGGAGTGTTTCTCATGACAGTCTATTATTTACTTGTTTGTTTAATTGGGAACCAGCCTGGACGACTTGTGATGCCTTTCCATAAAGCATCCGGAACGACAAGTTCGGCTTGTGCTTCTGGATCAAGTTCTGTCCGGATTGACGCAAGGTCACCCGCTTCGACTTTTTCAACCCACTTCGGTTCCATGATGAGTTCACGACCGAGAGCGATCATCGGCACGACAGTCAAGCCTTGTTCGACTTCGTCCGCTGTGTGAAGCGAACCGACACCAATGACAGGTACTTGTTCGCCAACACGCTCTTGAACGAGTGTAATTGGTGAAGTTTTTTCGTTTTCATCACGAATCGAACCTGCGAAGAAGTCCATTACTGAAACGTGCAAGTAATCGAGGTCTTTTTTCGCTAATTCATCGACGAGACGCATCGTATCATCGAGTGTGATTCCTGGATTTTCGATCTCTTCTGGAGAGAATCGGTATCCGACGATGAACGAAGGATCTTGTTTTGCGACGGCTTCGACTGCATCGACAACAGCTAGTGGGAACGCAAGACGTTTCTCTAAGCTACCGCCCCATTTATCTTCACGACGGTTTGAGTGTGGAGAGAAGAACTGTTGAATCAAGTACGTGTTTGCACCATGAATCTCAACACCATCAAATCCAGCTTCCATCGCACGACGTGTTGCTTGACCGAATGCTTCGATGATCGCTTCGACTTCCTCAGCTTCTAGCGCACGTGGCGTCATTGCCCCCTCACGTACTGGTGCGACAGCACTAGCACTGACCGTTTGTCCACCAACGAGTTCCGGTGGTGCCATACGACCAGCATGGAAGATTTGCAAGATTGCTTTTGCGCCTTTGTCTTGAATCGTTTTTGCAAGTCGCTTCAGACTTGGAACGAGATCGTCACGGTGCGCGCCGAATTCATTCGGGAATCCTTGACCGTCTGCTGTAACATTCGCACATGCTGTAATGACTGCACTGACGCCACCTGAACGTTCTGCGTAATACGCGAGTTCAGCATCGGATACTTCGCCGTTTTCTTGCGCTGCATAGTTCGTCATCGGTGCCATTAAGACGCGGTTTTTCAGCGTCACACCGTTTGGTAATGTAAATGGTTCAAACATTGCTTGAGTTGCCATGAGTGAAGTGCCTCCTCTAATTTCTTGAATTGAATATCGACAGTATACGCTCGTCTTCCTCTGAATAGCTACTGATGTGCTTACGCAATGTGTCACTTACGGATTACTTTACGACGACCACCTGGCCACCACCAGTTCCAGTGACCAAAGAGCTTCATCAATGCGGGAACGAGCAACATCCGGACGATCGTTGCATCAATGAAGATTGCGAGTGCGATACCGACACCCAGTTGTTTGATCGGACTGACACCTGTGAAGGCAAACGCCCCAGTGACGACGATCATGATTAAAGCAGCAGACGTAATGATCTTACTTGTCTTCGCAAGTCCCATCTCGGTCGCATAATCGTTATCCCCCGTCTCGTCGTAGTATTCTTCCATCCGAGAAACGAGAAAGACTTCATAGTCCATCGATAAACCGAAAACGAGTGAGAAAATGAAAACAGGTGTCAGTATGCCAATCGTCTCCTGTGGAAGAATCCATCCGGACTCAAACAAGATAACGAGTAATCCAAATGTTGCTCCTAAACTGAGTAAGTTCATCAAAATCGCCTTGATTGGGATCAAGATAGACCGGAAAGCGATCAGCAAAATGATGAACGTTGCCAAGACGACGACACCGACTGCTAAGGGAAGTTTCGATTCAATGGCGTCGTAAATTTCTTGATTGAAAGCTGCAGGTCCCCCGACGAGATAACCATCCGCCTGCATGTTTCGCACCCAGTCCTGCGAGGCAGCGTCCCCCGGGTCCCCTTTTAAATTGACATCGATCCGTGCTTGATCGTCCTCTGATAGAAATGCTGTCAAGGCTTCGCTCCCGGCAGGAACAGCGAGTAACTGTTCGAGCGGAACCTGTTGCTGCTCGGCGATTGTTACAGCCGAAACAACGGAACGCACTTCCGGATCCGACTCGAGTCGGATCGTCACATCTTCGATTTTTTCTCGTCCCACCTCTGAGGAAGCATCAGCAGATAAAATAAGAACAGCATCCGTTCCATCGTTCCCGAATGTTTTCTCCCATGATTCAAAGGCAAGACGCGACGGATACGATTCCGGTAAGGCAGTTGCTTGTGGAATATTCAACGTCAAATCACGGAGAGGAAGTAAACAAGGTAACAATAGCAACAGAGATAACACGGTCACGGCAACCGGACGCTTCATGACGAAACGAGCGAGACGACGCCAGCGATCTTCACTACGCCCTGCACGCTGTCGGAAGAGTCGTCCTTTCTCTAGCACTTTTCCGAAGACGATCAACAATGCCGGTAAGAGCGTCAACGCGCTGACGACTGCTCCAAGAACCGAAACGAGCGTCCCGATCGCGACAGCCCGGAAGACATCAACATCAATCAATAAAAGTCCGGCAAGTCCGACGAACACACAAATCCCCGAAAATAAAATCGAGCGCCCTGCCGTCTCGACCGAGCGAATCGCTGCTGCTCGGATACTTTGCCCACCCTGACGTTCTTCGCGGAAGCGATTGACGTATAGCAATGAAAAATCAATCCCAAGCGCAAGCGAAATCATCGCGACTGCATTCAAGACGAAAATCGATAACTCTTGTTGCCCGGCAACAAAATAGAGGACACCTGCCCCAAAAACAAAGGTAACAAGCCCCATGATCAACGGTAAAATCGCAGCAATCGGTGTACCGAAGACAAGTAATAAAACGATCAATGCCGCCGGAATACCGATCAACTCCGCTCGAATCAAATCATTTTTCGAAGCCGTATTCAAATCATCGACGACGACCGGTTCACCGGTCAGCCGAATCGTCCCGGTATCATCCAGTTGACGGGTGACCGCAGCTGCCCATTTCGAATCAAGGTTCGGTACACCGACCGTTACATATCCCTTATCATCACGAATCGCTTGTGGATTTTCGACGGGTCCAGTCACGTTACCGACGCCTTTAATATCACGGAAACGCTCGACATGCTGCACCATCGTTTGTTGTAGATTCTCTTGGTCTTCAAATAAAACGATGATTGTGTGTGGATCCTGATCAAAATCCTTATCTAATGTCGTCTCGACGCGTTGAAAGTCGCCGTCACGTGTAAATCCGTTTCCTTCTAAGCGATCCGGTAATTGATACGCAAAATAACCGAGCGCGACGAGCAGGATCGCCCAAACGACCAATACTCCTCGAAAATACGCACTAATCAGATGACCAAGCCGTTCCATGATGCGTCCCCTTTCTCTAACAAACGTACAAAAAACATCCTTCTTGCTGAAAAGCGAAAAGGATGTTTCCATTACGTCTTTTGAAAAATTTGAACCCATGTGTTGCCGAACGTCGCGGACGTCGAAACGATAGCAAGACGACGTGCCTCTTCATCGAGTAACACACTTTTGAGTAAAACGGAGGAATGACATCCCTCAAACTTATATTTCAGCTGATTCTTCTCATACAAGTAAAAACGAGATGAATCGGTGATCGAAAACAATTGGTGCCTGTGGTCAACGAGCGAATACTCCGCGTAATCCGAAAAGGGAATGATCGACTCCTCATTCGTCGCAGCATCCCAAATGACGTATCGTTCCTTTTGGTCGTCATAGGAGATGATCGTAGTAGGAGCAATGAATCGTTCGAACGTCAAACGTGTATCATATCCCCGCTCAACCAAGCGTCCGAACAACGGTGCCTCTTCATAGTCAGAGTACCGCCAGTTCCCTGTTTGAACGTTTACGCAGACGACATCTGTTTCTGCCGTGTACAGGAAAATCTCATCTTCTTGCCACAAGAATAAATTACTGAACCATGCCTCGGAAAAAGCAGCAGGTCGCTTGATATATTCTAAATGCCCTTGCTCTAAATCTAATAAACCAAAATAAGCTGACTCTTCAAATACGATGAACAATCGTCCACCGCCTGGCTCAATGTACCAGGAGAATGGAACATACGCACATGCTGTTTCCCATAGTGGTTTTAAATCCGCATCACATTTCATAAATCCGTGGCGATCTCGAAAAAGAAGCAAATCCTCTCCGATTCGATCGAACAGTGAGACGGATTCATGGAGTAACAGCTCTGCAGCAGGTTTATACATATGCATCACTTCCTACTTCATACGGTATCAACCTTCTTCATTTCTCGCTACTATTGATGCGCTCGACTTGCACCTCCTGTTATACTAACCTCATGGAAAAAGGAGGATGAACCGGATGAAACCTTTACAACTATCCGCTGAGACGGCTGTCGAACTTTCGAAACGTCTGAACGTACCCCTCGAGCAATTGATGCATATGCCCCGCCATATCTTGATTCAAAAGCTCGTCGAATTAGAGCAAGAACAAGCGAAAACAGAAACTGACCCGTCTAACGAAACTGAATCTTAAGCAATAAAGCCTCTTATCCAACGATGGAAAGAGGCTTTACTTTAAATCTAGGATTGCGGATGATAATCTGATTTACCGTATCGAAAGACATTAATGATTGCTTTCCCGTCACTCGGATAACCATTCGGATGATCAATCGGAAAGAGTGAGAAAAAGACGAAATAGAATGAGAAATATGCGAATTGGTACGTAAAAATCGATGCCTCGAACACACCAGCATAAATGAGACCATTGACGACTAAGATACTCACTAAGTTTGCGATCGATCCACCTGCATAGACCATAATGTTAGCAAATTTCGTTTCATGACGTAGTGCCTCATATTGACACCACCCATCCCAAAAATAGATACGATTCAGTCGAATCGGTCCGACACGAAGTAACGATTTTCCGGAACCAATATTGATCTCCATGTTTCCACCGAACAATCGGGCAAAAAAGTAATGCCCCATCTCATGAATCAATGTCACGATAGGCAACAGTAAAAAGAACGACAAAAAGAATTTCCATAAATCCTCAAAACCAAACATACACCGTACATCCTTTCATAAAAACAACATCCTATATACTACTTAAGAGGTTTTTTCCCGAAAGATGACGCTTCAAACAAAGTTTCGATAAATTCAGGCAAGTCAATTTCATGACAGGCTGACATCGGACTGTCATCCACGTAAAAAAGGACGAAGCCATCTTACGCTTCGTCCTTCTGCATTTAATCAGTCTTCTTTCGACGCTTGTTCGCTGCGTACAACAATCCGATGATCGTTAATGCAGCACCACCTGCCACCGCATATTTCTTATAGTCCGCTTTTCGTTCGGCAATGACCGTCGTCGTCAATGCTTGGATGACTAACTGTTTCTCTTCGTGCAACCGTGGTGCGTGCAACTTAACGGCCCCCGACTCAACCAATACCTCGAATTCACCGTTTGGCAATTCAATCGTGATATCCTCTTCCGTCGCATTGTGGTAGACACGTTGCCGCTCGACATATCCTTCATAGGTGCGTTTTAGTTCAAAGGCAATAACACCTTCCCCTTCTTCAAGGAAGCGCAGATGTTTTTTAATCATCGCCGCATTTGCGAGACGGAACATCGGATACTGACGACGAAGGGCAATCAGTCCTTTGACGTACTCAACTGCCGGACGCTCTGTTTCCGCCCGTTCGTAGTCGAGACGATTGACGACCTCTCCGGCATTGAAGCTGTCACGAATACCGTCCTTCGTTCGGAAAAATTCTTGTCCAGCGTGGAGGAAAGGAATTCCTTGTCCCGTCAAGATGATCGCATTTGCGAGCATTTGACGCTTACGTCGAATCTCTTCCGTATCCTCTGGACGAGATACCGATAACTTGTCCCAAATCGTTAAATCATCGTGAGCTTCGACGTACGACACGACCTGATTCGGTTCATCGGCAAATCCTTGCGAAGAGACGTTACCGGCGATTCCCCGTTTGACTTCACTCGTTCGGTCGAATGCACCGCTGATGAAACCACGGTCTTCCGGCGTTTGGACGTCGCCTTTGACGCCGTCTCGTAAGCCATTATTGAAATGAGCGATTCCTGGCATTTTCGGTGCATTGAAGTAATTCGCTTTCTCTTCCGGATCAAGTGGTGTATCGAGATCCCAGCCTTCCCCGATGATTAAAATCGACGGATCGATACGATCAAGCGCATGACGTACTTGATTCATCGTCTCAACATCATGAAGCCCCATCAAGTCGAATCGGAAACCATCCAGGTGGTATTCTTTCGCCCAGTACGTCACACAATCAAGGATGAACTTCCGCATCATCAGACGTTCAGACGCCGTATCATTTCCACAGAAACTACCGTTTGACAGACTACCATCTGCCTCTTGACGATAGAAGTATCCAGGAACGAACTGACCAAGCGGAACTGTTGCCGCATCATACGTATGATTGAAGACGACGTCCATGATGACACGGATACCACGGTCATGTAACGCTTGTACTAATTGTTTTAATTCAAGGATCCGCGTTCGTGGATCATCGGGATTCGATGAATACGAACCTTCCGGCGCAAAGTAGTTCACTGGGTCGTAACCCCAGTTATAGTTATCCGGGTCGTTCGGTGCTGTCTCATTGACTGAGCCAAAATCGTAGATCGGCAGTAACTGGACATGTGTCACACCGAGATCCGCTAAATAATCAAGTCCTGTCAATCCACCATTTGGTGTCCGCGTCCCTGCTTCCGTTAGACCAGCAAATGTGCCACGTGCGACGACACCACTAGCCGGATGACTCGTTGCATCGCGTACATGCAATTCATAGACAACTGCGTCTTGCGAAGAATGAAACAGTGGGCGTTCTTCGATCCATCGTTCTGGTGTCACACTTGTCGGGTCAATCAACGCACCGCGTTTTCCGTTCGTTCCGACGGCTTTTGCATACGGATCGACTGCTTCGACCTTTTGTCCGTTGATGCTCGCTTGAAACGTATAGAAGTAACCTTCATATGTCGCTCGATCGAGTTCAACGACGTACGTTCCCCGTTCGCCCGCCACCATCTCGATCTCTTCGACTTTTCGTGCGCGTAACGTCTTGTAGAGACGAATCACGACATGCTCTGCTGTCGGCGCCCATAATCGCACGTGAATCGCTTTCTCTGAGAAAGTCGCTCCTAAATCATTTCCACTATAGGCAAATCGCTCATCCAGTTCTTGCGGTGTGAGCGTCAACATGTCTGCTGTTTGTTTCAAAGCTAAGCACCCCTTTCATTTCATGGTTTTTATTATAACAAAATTTTAAAGCAGTGGACGCTTCCGGTATTCCTCTCTAAAATAGAGAGTGGAATGAAAGGGGAGATTAAAATGGCAGCAAAAGATAATTCATTTGATATCGTGTCACAAATCAACATCGAGGAAGTGAAGAACGCGGTTCAGATTGCACTGAAGGAAATCACGAACCGCTTCGACTTTAAAGGTTCAAAGAGTGACATGAAGCTTGAAAAAGAGGATTTGATTTTGATCTCAGATGACGATTTCAAACTCGATCAAGTCAAAGACGTCTTAACAGCAAAATTGATCAAGCGAGACGTTCCGACTAAAAACCTGCAGTACGAAAAAGTCGAGCAGGCTGCCGGTAATACGGTCCGTCAACGTGTCATCCTCAAAAGTGGAATCGATCGTGACGATGCGAAAAAGATCAACAACGCCGTCAAGGAATCAAAATTAAAAGTGAAGACACAGATCCAAGATGACCAAATCCGCGTCACAGGTAAATCACGAGACGACTTACAACAAGTCATGCAGATCGTTCGTGAGCTTCCATTATCAGTCGACGTTCAATTCATTAACTTCCGTTAATCGATTCACATCATATCGGCTGAACGTTCTTGCTCAGTCCATCAAACTAAAAAAAGAGAGGTACTTTCTGGATCGTATCCAAAAAGTACCTCCCTTTTTTCTGTTTCTTACTGCGCTGTATAACCACCATCGAGAACGACAGCTTGACCCGTAACACCTGCCGCTTTGTCACTTGCAAGGAAAATCGCGTAATCCGCGATTTCTTTGACTTGGAGTAAACGTTGTTGCGGAACAAGTGGGTAGATGACTTCTTCGAGTACACGTTCGAGCGGTACATTTCGTGTTTCAGCGAGCGAAGACAATTGGTTTTGGACGAGTGGTGTATCGACATATCCTGGGCAGATCGCATTGACCGTGATACCAGAAGTTGCTCCTTCTAATGCGGCAACTTTTGTTAAACCGATGACGCCGTGTTTCGCACTGTTATAGGCAGCTTTCCCAGCAAAACCAATCAATCCGTTGATTGACGACATGTTCAAGATTCGTCCAGAGCCTTGTTTTTTCATGATCGGGAAGACGTATTTCGTATAGAGGAATGGTGCACGAAGCATGATGCTTTGAAGCAAGTCGAATTTCTCAGTCGAGAACTCTTCGATTGGTGAGACGTGTTGCATTCCCGCGTTGTTGATGACGATATCAATCGTTCCGTAATGTGCGACCGTCTGATCGATACTTGATTTGATTGCTTCTTCATTCGTCACGTCACCTGCGACGGCAAACGCATCGAAGCCTTTTTCACGAAGCGTTTCAGCTGAGCGTTTAGCAGCTTCTTCTTGAAGATCGACGATGACGACCTTCGCGCCTTCTTGAGCGAATTCTTCAGCGATCTCAAGACCGATTCCGCTTGCTGCTCCTGTAATTAACGCGACTTTTCCTTCGAGTTGTTTCATCATGATGGATTCCTTCTTTCTTTATCTTTACGTGTTCGGTTTCTTTACTGTACGCTGATTGAAAGAATAATAAAAATGAATACTTGTTATGACATCTATAACTCAAAAGAATAGGAGAATACTGATGGATTTCCGCCAACTGGAATACTTTACGGAAGTGGCACGCTTCAAAAGCTTCACTCGTGCGGCTGAACATCTCCATGTCACGCAACCGACGCTCAGTAAAATGGTTCGTCACTTAGAAGAAGAACTCGAGATGGAATTGTTCGACCGGAGTAAACGACAAATCGCCCTAACGGATGCCGGTGAGACATTATTGATCGAAGGTGAAAAGATTCTGCGTCAGTTATCCGATTTACCTTCCCATCTCTATGATGTCATGCATCTGACGAAAGGAACGATCCGCCTCGGTGTTCCTCCACTCATCGGCTCGCTGTTTTTCCCGGGTCTCCTGCGGCGTTTCGAAGAGACATATCCAATGATTCAAATCGAATTGATCGAAGCCGGTGGACATGCGTTAGAAAAAGCAGTCGTCGCCGGTGAAGTGGATCTAATCGCAACGGTCCTTCCTTCGGATGAGCATTTAACGACGCATCCCTTCATCGAAGAAGAACTCCATTTGTTTTTACCTAGTGATCATCCACTCGCTGATCGGTCGATAATTGCGTTAGAAGAAGTCGCTGATATGCCATTCGTTTTGTTTAACGAAACGTTCTCGCTTCATGATGTCGTTTTGAATGCTTGTCACGATGCAGGGTTCACACCACACGTTTCCCGAATTAGTTCGCAGTGGGACTTCCTCTGTTTGCTGGTCGCAGAAGGAAATGCTGCGACCGTCCTTCCGCGTTCGATCGCAGATCGCTTTTCGATTCGTGGTGTCAAAACGATTCCCCTGAAAACGCGTGTGCCATGGCATTTAGGAATTGCTGTCCCGACCGGTCGCTATCAATCGTACGTGACGCGAAAATGGATTCAGTTCGTCAGTGATATGTATTCCAAATAAGCATACCTTTTATAAAAACCATGTATTTGTAGCATGGTATTTCTTCCTTTACGATAAGAACATCGTTAAAAAAGAAAGGAAGTCCTTTACCATGGCAACTCATTTTGAATCACGTCACGAAACAGGCGTCAAAAAACTCAGCGAATTCACAGACGCAAACGCTGCACAATCGACACATGATAAAATCTCTGAATCCCTGAAAGATATCGCTCCAGCAGTCGGTGAGTGGATCACAGATTTCGCATACGGTGAAGTTTACAGCCGCGATGGTCTCGTCAACCGTGACCGCGCGATCGTCACGATTGCTTCTCTCGTCACACAAGGTACAGAACCACAGCTCGCTCTCCACATTAACACTGGATTAACAGCTGGTTTAACAGGAAACGAAATCGTCGAAGCTATCATGCACCTTGTTCCTTACACTGGATTCCCACGTGTCTTGAACGCACTCGAAGTCGCGAAAGTCGTCTTCGCAGAACGAGGCGTCACAGTCGAAACTGAATAATCTACGCACGATTTGATTCAAAAAAGATGGGCATGACGCATTTTCGGGTATTTCCTTAACAAAGGAGTGGTCGATTATGCGTTATGCCCTTTTTGCAGATCTTCACAGCTCAGTAGCCGACACATCGGCTGTCCTAGCTGACATACGGCGGCTCGCTCCCGATGCGCGTCTGTTTTGTCTTGGTGATATTCACGAATGCCACGTCGGTAAAAAGCGAGCGAAGCGCTATTCCTTTGAATCGCTCTCCCTCGTCGTGACGCTCGATGATGCTTTTTTAGAACTGATTGATTTTAAAACATTGCTTGGCAATCAAGAAGAACGCATCCTATCACTCGTTCCACCGCATCTGTCTCCTGTCATCGATGCGTTACGCGATTGCCCTCGAAAACAACGTATCGAGGGAGCGCTATTGATGCATGGAGACCAATTAAGTTGGTCGCGTGATTTTTTGCCCGATCTGTCACAGCAACGCGAACCGTTACTCTTTTTTGGTCATAGTCATATCAGAGGTTTGTTTCAAAACGGGAATGCACTCCCTAGTCCATTACACGAACCCTTATCGATCGCAGGAGAGCGTTATGCGGTCAATCTTGGACCTGTCGTCTTCGAACGGGAATGGTGTCTCTACGATACGGAGCAACAATCGATCGTATTCCATCAGGCAAACTGAGGCGATACAACAAAAGCCGTCGGGCGCAAGGCTCGATGGCTTTTGTTCATGCATCTTTAATATCAGAGGTAACGGACAAGCGATGCTTTAACGACATCGACTTGTGTGAAGTTTGACTCTTCTGCAAAGGCTTCAATGACTTGACGGACATCACCTTGGCGACGAACGAAGCTCGTCGGAACTGGCGTCGTACCAACAAGTTGCTCATGCAGACTCGTTAATCGATGATCATCGATGATTGTCGTCATCAAATCAAGGAACAACAGAACGTGCAGACGGTTCAAATAATCCCATGGTTTGTCTTCCGAACGGAATTCATTACGTGCAAGCCACTTTTTCAATCCAATCGCATCGATTTGACTCAATGTCTCTGTCGTGCGCGCTGACTTCCAAAGCGTCAACAGTTCGCCCAGTTTTTTACGCGTCTGTTTTTTACGCATGAAAAATTCAAAATTATCTTTCGTTCGTAATGCATCGCCTTCAATTGGAGCGATCAATTCTGCTTCTGGTGCCGTTACGAAGTCGTGAACGAAATCGACAGACTCTCCCGGTAACCACGCCGCGACTTTCCCGTGAAAATCAGCCATGAATGCGACCGTTTCCGCCAAAGGCTCCTGCTTCATCTGTGAAGCAGCTTGCTGTAATCGTTCTTTCGTTTCAGTCTTCATAATCTACCTCTTCTTATTCGTGGATTGGTCTTACATTTCTTCTGGAGCGCCGACACCAAGTAAACGAAGACCTTCTGTCAAGACAATCGTGACAGACTTGACGAGTGCAAGACGTGATTGTTTTGCTGCGTCATCTTCGAGAACACGGACGTGCCCGTAGTATTTATTGAAGCTTTGTGCGAGATCTAAGACGTAACGGCTAATGATCGATGGTTCACGACGCGCGAATGCCCGATCGATGACCGTTGAGAATTGGTTCAGCATCGATACGACACCCCATGCATGATCATCAGTACTGCCAGCGAATGGTGTCCCGTCATAACCACCTTTACGGAGTAACGAGTGCGCACGGGCATTCGTATACTGGACGTATGGTCCTGTTTCACCTTCGAATTTCAACATATGCTCAAGATCAAACTCGATGTTGTTCATCCGTTCGTTCTTCAAGTCATGGAAGATGACCGCACCCACACCAACTTGACGAGCCGTTGCTTCTGCATTCGCTAGGTTCGGATTTTTTTCCGCGATGTTTTTCTTCGCGACGTCGATCGCTTCTTGTAGTACTTCTTCAAGCAAGACGATCCGACCTTTACGCGTCGACATTTTCTTTCCGTCTTTCATGATTAAACCGAACGGTACATGGTGCATGCCGTCGACATTTTCAAATCCAAGCTTCTTCAGGACGGCAAACAATTGCTTGAAGTGAAGGGCTTGCTCGCCACCAACGACATAGAACGCCTGTTCAAAACGGTATTTTTCAAGACGGTAGACAGCAGCTGCTAAATCGCGCGTTGCATAAAGTGTTGCGCCATCTTTCTTTTTGATCAAAGCAGGCGGCATACCTTCTGCTTCTAGGTCAACGACCATTGCCCCTTCTGATTCGACGAGGAGATTCTTTTCTTCGAGTAAATCGATGACGTGTTGCATCTTATCGTTGTAGAAGGCTTCTCCATTCAAGCTATCGAATTTGACGCCGAGCATGTCATAGACACGGTTGAATTCGACGAGGGAGACTTCGCGGAACCACGTCCAAAGCGTTGTCGCCTGCTCATCACCTTGTTCGAGTTTTTTGAACCAGAGACGTCCTTCATCCTCAAGTGCTGGATTCGTTTCCGCTTCTTCATGGAAGCGAACGTACAATTTCAACAATTCTTTGATTGGTTCTGCACGGACTGCTTCTTCCTCACCCCACATCGTGTAAGCCACCATCAATTTCCCAAACTGTGTTCCCCAGTCTCCTAAATGGTTGACGCCGACGACATCATACCCTTTTTTACGTGAGATCTGGTTGAGCGCGTTCCCGATGACCGTTGAACGCAGGTGACCCATCGAGAATGGTTTCGCGATGTTTGGTGATGAGAAATCCGTGACGATCGTTTTTCCGTTCGCTTCACTTGATCCAAATGTTTCTTTTTCCGTCAGGACTTGGTTGACGATTTCTTGCGAGACGACCTCCCGGTTCAAGAAGACGTTGATGTAAGGACCTACGGCTTGAACGTTTGAGAACAACGGCGTGTCGATTTTTTCTGCGAGGTCCGAAGCAATCATGTTTGGTGCTTTACGGAATGCTTTAGCGAGCATGAAGCATGGGAATGCCAGATCTCCATGATCTTCATGTTTTGGTTGCTCGATCAGTTGTTCGATTTGTTCAACCGATAAGGCACCTTCCATGACTTGATGTAACACTTCTGCATACTGCGCTTTATAACTCATCTTTATTTCCTCCTGCTTCACTGATTTTTTGCAATAAAAAACGCCCCTTGCGCCACGCGCAAAGAGACGGAATAACCGCGGTACCACTCTTCTTGGTGTCACTCGACACCCACCTTGTTCGGGGATAACGGGGTTCCCCCGGCTACGCCTTTTCCATCAGGAATCGGGCAGCGTCTCAGAAGTGCGTTTCACGACTGTTTCGTCCTCAGGCTTCCACCATTCCCTGATTCGCTAGTTGACGACAATCAACCGTTACTCTCTTCATCACCGACTGTATTTGATATCTTTCACATTATACGCAATTCTTTCTTTTCTCTCAACCTTATTTTTTTGGTAAATGCCTTATCAAAATTTCCACAATTCGGGTATAGGGATAAAAGATACTTCTCAGGGGGAGGGATGTTTCATGCGCTACTATCAACACGTAGCCCGGGCGAGCTGGATCGTCTTCGGTCTCGTCGCTTTGACATTGTTATTGATTGGTATCGTTCATCCACCGACCTTCCATCCTTCTGTCTCCATCATCAATACGCTTTACTTATTTGGACTCGTTCTCTTGTTTCAGTTCGATAATGTCCGCCGTGGCGGTATTTACTATACGTTCCAAGAAGGAATCATCTTATTTCTATTTTTAAATTACGGTTTAACATATGCCTTGATTTTGAGCCAAATTGGTATTCTCGTCTTTCAATTCATGTCTCACCGTAAAGCGATTCGCTGGAAACGTTTCGTGTACCTCTATCCGATCAACGCTCTATTTGACTTAGTCTACATCTCGCTTCCGGCATTTGCGTATTATGCACTCGGTGGTCCAATCGGCTCGAGTTTTACGTATACGAAAGCACTGATTCCTTTTAGCGGTTTTTTGATCACAGTCTTCCTTGTCTCTTACTTCCAATGTTTATTCGTTAATCGTTTCCTTTATTTGAAATATGATTGGCGACGTCTCGTCAAGCTTCAATCTCTCGTCTATGGAATCAGCATGTTAAGTGCTCTACTTGGCATCTGGTTTTATGATGAAAGCCCGCTTGTCGCAGCAACGGTGTCTGCCTTAATTCTCTTTTTATTCAAGCGTCTATTGCAAGAACGTGGGGATTCACTCGAAGCAAACGATAATGCCAAACGATTTGATGATGCGAAAGAACACTTATTGATTTCCCGCTTTGAACGAGAGACGATCGACTCGCTGCTCTTCGATTTAACACATCTTTTATCTTTTTCAGAAGGGTGGATCTCGATTCAACAGCAACGGAAGCAAGTCATCTATAACATTCGAACGAAGCAGCCGATTGATGTGTTACCTCTGTTCCACTCACTGAAAGCTGACGATCTGCATACCCCAATCATTTATGGTCTTCGGTGCGACTGGGGAAATGATATTCAAATCGATTTACCTGTCGATCGCCATTCGATGCTAGCCATTCCCTCGATTACAAGTGGAGAAGTCGATGTCTCGATCATCCTGTTCCATCAAGTCGCAGATGCCTATGACGCAACGAATGCTGACGAATTATCCCGTTTACTCCGCATCTTTTGCCGTGTTTTAGAACGCTCTCGTGAAACGGTTCAGCTGTATACGGAAAGTCGGACGGATGCCTTGACTGAATTACCAAATAGTCGTGCTTTTTACGAACACGGTCGGCAAGAATTTGCTGCTAGTACCTATCCGTTATCCGTCATTTTGTTCGATATCGATCATTTCAAACGAGTCAACGATACGTACGGTCACAAGGTAGGCGATCTTGTCCTCCGCGAACTCGGTCGACGCATCCAGGCGATTCAATTACAACAAGATGATGTCTTTGCTGCTCGTTATGGTGGGGAGGAATTCGTCCTTCTGTTGCGAAATGGTAGTCAAGAGGCTGCCATTCAGCTCGCTGAGACCGTTCGCCACACGGTCATGGATCGGCCCTTCCTCGTCGATGGTCATCGACTTTCGTTAACAGTCAGTCTTGGCATTGACACAGTGGACGAAAGGTATCAACGGACGTTCGAAGAATCGTTACGTCAAGCCGACCATGCGTTATATGTCGGTGGAAAACACAACGGACGTAATTGTACTGCACACTATGCAAATCTTTGAAAGGTCGTGACTCTATTGTCAATTACGGAAATTGAAATGATACTCCCCACGTCTCAAACTAACCGAACGATTCGGATTCATCGTCCAACACATCTCGATCCTGATGAAGCCCTACCAGTGATTTATATGCACGATGGACAAAATGTCTTCAGTGGGGAGACTGCTTCGTTCGGAAAAGGCTGGGAAATTCATCTCGCACTCCAACAAACCCAAATTCCGGCAATGGTCGTTGCCATCGATAGCCCCGAAGACGGAATGGATCGATACGATGATTACGCCCCTTGGAGTGACGAAGCTTTATTGATGCGGACGGCCTATCCCTCGCATCGGTCGTCAATCGGAGGCAACGGAAAAGTCTACATGGACTGGATCATCCGTGAACTGAAGCCATATATTGATGCCAATTATGCGACACGACCTGACGATACGACGATGATCGGCAGCTCGATGGGTGGCGTCATTTCGCTCTATGGATTATTTGCGTATCCGGAAGTCATCACGCGCGTCGCTGCCCTGTCGACTGCCGGATGGGCAAACTTCTCCTCACTCCTTGAATTCATCGAGCGAAGCCCGTCTCTTTCTACTGATCATCGTTGTTACATGGATGTCGGTACGAAAGAAGTAAGTGGTCCGATGACCGAGACGGATTATCTACACACGAATGACGTTTTAGCACGAGCAGTCGCACAAAAACTCACTCAAAGTCGCTATACGATCATCCCGGAAGCGATTCATCATGAAACGGCATGGGCCAACCGTTTACCCGATATTTTGCGTTACTTATTTCCCTCCTCCTGAATACAAAAAAAGCCAGGCGATTTCTAAAAAGAAATCATCTGGCTTTTTACACGTTGCCTTATACCAATTCTTCTTGTTGCTCTTTTTCATAACGGTTACGCGGATGCTCCCGGCATTCATCAGAACATGAACGCATCACTTTTGGTTCACATTCTTCACAGCAGAAGTGCTGGCGATTACATTCCGGGTTTGCACAATTAACGTAGCGTGTCTCCGCTTTTCCGCAGTAATAACATTCTGAGACGACAGATGGATTGACGGCATTAACAGGAACTTGCACACGCTCATCAAAGACGTACAGTTCGCCTTCCCAATCTTCTCCTTGTGTCTGTTCATCTTTTCCGTACATGACGACTCCGCCTTTTAGGTGGAAGATATCATCACTTTGTTGCCGTTTCCGGAAGTACGCCGTGAATTTCTCACAACGAACACCACCCGTACAATATGTGAGAACCTTTTTCCCTTCAAATAAATGCTCGTTCTCGTCGAGCCACTCTGGGAATTCCCGTGAAGCATCGACATCGACTTTTACGGCATTCTTGAAGTGTCCGAGGTCGTATTCATAGTTGTTTCGTACATCGAGAATGACGACGTCATCTTGTTTCATCATTTCTTTCCACTCTGCTGGTTCAAGGTACGCAGCGTGTTCTTGTGGTACGTTGAATTCGTCCTCAAAACGCCATGTGACGAGTTCTTTTTTGTAGCGGACGAACGTTTTTTTGAAGGCATGTTCTTCAACTTCATCGATTTTGAATTCGATGTCAGCGAATCGTGGATCCGCCGTCAAATCCTTCATGTATTGTTCCGTCTGTTCGACCGTTCCAGAAAGTGTACCGTTGATTCCTTCTGGTGCGATCAAAATCCGCCCTTTAATACCGAGCTCTTTACAGTAGGAAAGATGCTCTTTCGTCAGTTGTTCCGCATTTTCAATCGGAACATACTTATAAAATAATAGTACGCGATAAGGTTTCATATTCCTCATTAGCCCCCATGTCAGTTTTTTGCAGTAAAACGAACGTTGGCAAACGAAGCGTCTAGCTATTGACTAGCTGGGAACGCCTGCAAAACGCACCCATTTAAGTATAATACCAACTCCCTTTCGAATGTACAATCCACAATTCCTGAATCCCTTTCAAGGAATTTCATTCCCTTTCTGAATCAGAAAGAGGTAAAATAAAACTCAGTAGTACATCTTGCAAGGAGGATTCCGAATGCTCCACACACTTCGTGACTGGATCGAGCAGATGATCTTCTTTCTCCAAGACTTACCTGGAGGAGCTGCCACCGGTTTAATTGCCCCGTTTCTTGAGTCTCTATTTCCTTTCCTGCCACTCGTCCTGATCATTTCCGCGAACGCGGCAACCTATGGTTTTGGTATGGGTGTTCTCGTATCATGGGTCGGGAGCATGCTTGGATCACTCGTCGTCTTCGCTTGTATTCGCTATTTGTTCCGGCGTCCGGTCACGCGTTGGCTTGAAAAACATCATGGTGCTCAACAATGGATCGAACGCGTTCGTCACATGAGTCCGATCTCACTGGGATTCTTTTTCTCGCTTCCGTTCATGCCCGCGTTCATCATCACGTCCATTTCCGCCATGATTCAATTATCACTGCGGACGTACTTGATCGCTGCCGGTGCCGGTCGCTTGATCGTCGTGATCATCTTTTCGCTGATTGGCAAGGAATGGTCAACGTTCCTCGAGCGTCCGATGCGTCTTGTTCTTCTATTTTTGATCTTACTCGCCATCTGGGGAGTCAGTCGTGGGACAGAAGAATGGTTGAAGCGTCGCGCGCTCTCAAAACGTGCAGATCATTTACGGGAAATCGAAGATAAGATCGAACGTCCATCTGAAAAATGACTCAAGCCTGTCTATGATTTCATAGACGGGCTTTTTTAATCTATTCTCGTTTTTCTACTAATAGGTCTTTTGAATCATTTTCCAATATAATTAATATATAAAAATAACGTTCAAACAATGTTCAATATTGAAAACGCTTACATTAAATTGGTATGACCAATACTAATATAGTAATGAGCTTTTTCTCTTAAAAATTAGGATAGCTTTTCCAGAAACGACATCCTTATAATGAATTTACATTCATTTCTTGAAGGAGGCGTCCTCATGCATCAAGTGTCCGAAGTCCAGAAAAATGAAGCAACTCAATCTGCTCCAGCGATCGTCGAGAGCGCGACCTTTCAGCAATTGATGCGCCAAAAGAATGGCTTCATTCTCCCTGCCATCAGTTTTTGCCTTATTTTTTATTTTACGCTTCCGATTTTGACAAGCTATTTCACGATCTTGAACGAGCCGGTGTTCGGTGATATCACGGGTGCTTGGATCTTCGCGTTTGCCCAGTTCATCATGACATGGACGTTTTGCATGATGTACAGCAAAAAAGCACGTGCCTTTGATAGACTCGTCGAACAGATCAAGGAGGAGTCGAAATGAATTATACTGCCGTTGCGTTATTTGCGGCGATCGTCGGTTTGACGCTCGTCATTACATACTTTGCCGCCCGTAAAACAAAGACTGCTAACGACTTTTATACAGCAGATGGTGGATTAACCGGTGCGCAAAACGGGATGGCGATTGCCGGCGACTACATGTCTGCCGCCTCGTTCCTCGGTATTGCTGGGATGATTGCCTTAGCTGGCTTCGATGGATTCTTCTACTCGATCGGTTTCCTCGTTGCTTACCTCGTCGTCTTGTACCTCGTTGCCGAACCACTTCGGAATCTCGGGAAATATACGATGGCCGATATGATCGCTGCTCGTTTCAACGCTTCAAAGGTTCGTGGGGTCGCTGCTATGAACTCGATTGCCATCTCGATTTTCTACATGATTGCGCAACTCGTCGGTGCAGGTGCCTTGATTGAACTGTTACTAGGAATTCCTTACACGACGAGTGTCATCATCGTCGGGATCTTGATGACCGTTTACGTCGTCTTCGGTGGAATGACGGCGACCTCATGGGTCCAAATCATCAAAGCGATTCTCTTGATGGCAGGAACAGCTGTCATCTCATTCATGGTCTTCGCGAAGTTCGATTTTTCGATTTTCAAGATGTTTGCAGAAGTCAAACAAGCGACGCCGCTCGGTGATTCATTTTTGAATCCCGGAAACAAGTTCAAGTTACCACTCGATACGATTTCATTAAATCTCGCACTCGTTCTCGGAACGGCTGGATTACCGCATATTTTAATTCGTTTCTTTACCGTCAAAGATGCTCCGACAGCTCGTAAGTCCGTCGTGTATGCGACATGGATCATCGGTGCCTTTTATATCTTGACGATCTTCCTAGGCTTTGGTGCCGCTGCTTTCGTCGGTTCTGACGATATCATTGCTGCGAATGCCGCTGGTAACATGGCGGCACCACTTCTCGCCCAAGCACTCGGTGGCGATTTACTCTTCGCGTTCGTCGCTGCAGTCGCCTTTGCGACAATCCTCGCCGTTGTGGCAGGACTCGTCTTATCCGCAGCATCCGCCTTTGCTCATGACTTCTATAGTCATATTTTACGCAAAGGACAAGCAACAGAAAAAGAACAGATGACGGCAGCACGACTCGCTTCCATCGCCGTCGCCTTGATTTCGATGGTACTGGCATTATTTGCACAAACGATGAACGTCGCGTTCCTTGTTTCGCTTGCCTTTGCTGTCGCAGCAAGTGCCAACTTGCCAGTCATTCTCTTGACGATCTTCTGGCGCCGTTTCAATACTGGCGGAGCAGTCACAGGTATGGTCGTCGGGTTATTCTCTTCACTGATTCTCGTCGCACTCAGTCCAAATCTTTGGGCAGTCGACGGTTCAGCCTTGTTCGTCGGGGAAGCCCTCTTCCCGCTGACGAATCCAGGAATCGTCTCTATCCCACTTGGTTTCCTCGGAGCCATCGTTGGGACGTTGTTGACGAAATCGAACGAAGTCGCCGGTAACTTCGAACGAATCATAGTCAAGGCCAATACCGGTATCGATGCAGCTACAGAAGTCGCCGCGTCAAAAGAATAAGTTCCCCTTAACGGCTCCTTCAACCCCCTTGAAGGAGCCGTCCCCTTTTACATTTTTCTCATTCATTGCGATACTTAGTGAATCATATAGAAGAATGAGAAAGGAAGACTGTACATGGATCTCGCTTTTTATTATTTCTTAATCCTTGGATTTTTCATTGGCATCATTTCCGGCTTTTTCGGAATCGGTGGTGGCATCATCTTAACGCCACTATTACTCATTTTAGGATATGCTCCGAGTGTCGCGATCGCGACGAGTCTCATGCTGACTCTTGGATCTACCGTTTCAGGAACAATCTCTCACTTACGTCTTAAGAATGTCGTCTGGCGCGATAGTCTCGTCGTCGGTGGCGTCGGAATCATCGGTTCGACGATTGCGACACCACTCGTCCTTCGTTTAGAGGAAGTCAACGGTGCCCATCTCGTCATCTCGATCGTTTATATCGGACTCTTACTCTACTTTGCGAATAAGTTCTTACGTCCAAAATCGACGACAGGTGAACAGACCGGTTGGAAAAATCGATATCTTGCTCTTGCCTTCACGGGTCTGTTCGCAGGATTCATCTCTTCGTTACTTGGTGTCAGCGGTGGATTCATCATCACACCGTTACTCGTCGGGATCGTTGGCTATGAGTTGAAACGTGCAGTCGGAACGAGTATTGCTTCCGCGTTACTGATCGTCCTATCGGGACTCGTCAACTATACGGTCGCAAGTACGAACATCGATATCTTAGTCGGTATCATGCTAATCGTCGGTGCCTTGCTCGGAGCACCAATCGGAGCGAAGCAGTTGACGCATTTTGAAAGTCCGTTCGTCAAAAAGTACCTCGGTATCTTCTATTTGACGGTTGCGATCAGTGTCTTATTTGAAGTCCTCGGCTGGAACGTCGCCTCACTCTCTGTCCTCGTTGCCCTTAGTTTAATTTTCTTACTGACACTCCTCATCTACAGTCGTCGTCGAACGAATGGATGAATCGTCTTATCAGAAAAGCGGTGATGCCTTCTATCAGGCATCACCGCTTTTTTCCGTTAAGCCACTCGTTTATGACCCGCCCGTTCGTAGTTCCTCGTTTGTTCAATGACTAAGTGCGACAAGAACAACATTCCAATCAAGTTCGGAATCATCATCAACCCATTTGCGATATCTGCGACGAGCCACAACGGTTCTAGTTGAGCAACGGCACCATAACAAGCTGCAAGAGCGAAGAACACACGATAACCTTCATTGAAGCGTGTTGTACCGCTCAAGTACTCTAAACATTTTTCTCCGTAGACATACCATCCGATGATCGTCGAATAACCAAAGAAGAAGACGGAGAAAGCAACGGTCCATTCTCCAAATGATCCAAGGACACTCGCAAAGGCAGTTGCCGTCAGTGCTGCCCCAGAAAGACTCGCGTCATGCGTCATACCTGAATGTAGCCCACCTGACGGATCCCAAAAGCCTGTCGTCAGAAGGACGAGTGCAGTCATCGTACAGACGATCAAGGTCACGATGAAGGTACTCGTCATCGAGATCAATCCTTGCTCGACTGGGCGTTCACTTTTTGCAGATCCAGCAATTAATGCTGCTGTCCCAAGTCCTGCCTCGTTCGTAAAAATCCCGCGTGCTACACCGACTTGCATCGCCATCATGATGGACACACCTGTAAAAGCACCTGCTGGCGCAAGCGGCTGGAACGCATATTCAAAGATTAATCCTAAAGCTGGCAAAATCTGATCCGCCTTCAATACTAAGAGGACACAAGCGGCACCGATATACAGTAAGCTCATGATCGGAACGAAAATTGTCGAGATGGCACTGACACGTTCAAGTCCACCACGGATCGATACATAGACTGCAATCGCAAGCAATACACCAAACAGTAGCAACGGCACACGGAAAGATTGCTCAAGCACCGTCGCCATCGCATTTGCTTGTACCGTGTTTCCGACACCAAATGATGCGATTAAACCAAATACCGCAAACAAAATCGCGAGGAATTTGAATTTCGGTCCTAGTCCCTTCTCGATATAATACATCGGTCCACTAACGGCTTCGCCTCGTTCATTTCGACTTCTAAAGAGAATAGCAAGTAGGCTTTCCGCATATTTCGTTGCCATTCCGATCAAACCAATGATCCACATCCAAAAGACCGCACCTGGCCCGCCCATCGTTAAGGCGACCGCGATTCCCGCGATATTACCGTTCCCGATCGTCGCTGCGAGGGATGTCATCAACATCTGAAAGCTGCTGATCTCACCTTCACCCTGCCCTGATTTTTGAACAGATAACTGAAACGCTTGTTTCAATCGTCGAAACTGAAGACCACGTAAACGGATCGTAAAGTATACTCCTGTTCCCACAAGCAACATCATACTTGGAATCCCCCAGACCCAAGCTGATATCATACGTAACACATCCATGCCATTTCATCCTTTCTCTCTTTTCCGAGGCTTACCGTAGCATGGAGTTGTGTTTTTATACAATACAAAAGAATACTTTTTGTGATTTTACACAACAGGAGATATAATGAAGATATTGAACGAGAGAGAAAGAAGGGAAAATCTATGTTAGAAGCGTCTTACCATTCCTTAGATGACTTAGCAGAAGCTATTGGTATCGCGTTGAATGCTCCGATTACGATTGAAGATCGGAATCATCGCCTCCTTGCCTACAGCACGCATACATCTGATACGGACCCTGCTCGTGTCGCAACGATTATCGGTCGCCGTGTACCGGAATCAGTCATCGATCAACTTTGGAAAGACGAGGTTATTCAGAGTCTTGCTACACAAGATGATCCACTGATCATTTCAGCACGTACTGGTGTCGGGCTAAATGACCGGGTTGCCATTGCGATCAAGCAAGATTCAGAAATTCTCGGCTATATCTGGTCGATTGCGCGAAGCACTCCGTTTACTTCGTCGGAACTAGCGGACTTAAAGAAAGGAGCTCTGCTTGCACAACGTCAGTTACTCGCGATTGATATGCAGAAAAAACGGAAGGAAGAGCAGACGGAACAGTTTTTCTTCGAGTTATTACATGAAGAATTATCCGAGTCGGAAATCCTGAAGATGTTCTCTAAACTACACGTCGCACCACCTGGCATCAGTCGCTTGACGGTCATTCGGTTTTCAGAAGCAATCACGCCACGTCTCGCAGATCGCCTGCGCTATTTACTCACGATCCAGCAGACGGTTCGTCCATTACTTTATGCGTATGATGAAACGGATTTCATCTTGTGGATCAGCACAAACGACCGCGATGCGGAACAAGAGCGTCTGCAGTTCGACGCCTTCATCCAGTCCTTCCGACAATTGCTCGCGGAGCGATTCGATTATACGGACTTCGTTGCGGCAAGTAGTGAAGTCTTCACTGGCGTCCAAGCAATCCCCGAGCGCTATGAAGAAGCGGGCATCGTCTTGCGTTTGAAAGATGCCTTTCCATTCGAGCTAAAGAACGTCACCCGTTACGAGCGCCTCGGCTTATTCCAGCTCTTACCGATCTTCTCGGAACGTCTGCGCCGGCGAACAGTTCGTCTCGAAGAAATCGAACGACTGCGTGCTTATGATGTGAAACATGCCTCCTCTCTATGTGAGACGCTAGAATGGTTCCTTCATTATGATGGAAACGTCAAACAAGTCGCTTCCCATCTCCACGTGCATCCGAATACGATCCTGTATCGGATGCGACGAATCGAGGAGGAAGCCGGCATCCGGATGGAATCACTACCTGAACGCTCCTTGCTTTATTTGTATCTAAAAGCAGACCGATATCCTTTGTGATTTTACACAAAGGATATCGGTTATTTTTGAAAACGCCGATAAAGTAGAACGCTTTCATTTCTCGTATACTGAAGAAGAAGAGAAATTGATTTGTTTATTTGCGAAAGGGGATCGCGTTCACATGATCATTGGAGTATTAAAGGAAATCAAAAACAACGAAAACCGTGTTGCATTAACACCTGCCGGGGTAGCAGCGTTACATGCACAAGGACACCGTGTCATCATCGAATCAATGGCAGGTATGGGAAGTGGCTTCACGAACGAAGAGTATGTCAAAGCAGGTGCCGAAATCATCCCAACAGCTGCTGAAGTCTGGGCAACAGCTGAACTTGCTTTAAAAGTTAAAGAGCCGATCGCTTCTGAGTACCAATATTTCCGTCCGGACCTGACATTGTTCACGTACCTACACTTAGCTGCTGAACCAGAACTGACACGTGCACTCGTTGATTCGAACATCACAGCAATCGCTTATGAAACAGTTGAGAAGAACCGCACGCTTCCATTGCTAACACCAATGAGTGAAGTCGCAGGACGTATGGCATCACAAATCGGTGCACAGTTCTTAGAAAAACCACACGGTGGTATGGGCATCCTGCTTGCTGGTGTTCCTGGGGTCCGTCGTGGAAAAGTAACAGTCATCGGCGGTGGTGTCGTCGGAACGAATGCTGCGAAACTCGCAGTCGGTCTTGGTGCGGATGTCACGATCATCGATGTCAGCCCAGAACGTCTTCGCCAGCTAGATGATATCTTCGGTAACTCGATCAACACATTGATCTCAAACCCGTACACGATTGCTGAAGCAGTCGCTGAAAGTGACCTTGTTATCGGTGCTGTCTTGATTCCAGGTGCAAAAGCACCGAAACTCGTCACTGCTGACATGGTCAAACGGATGAAGCCAGGTGCTGTCATTGTTGACGTCGCTATCGACCAAGGTGGCATCTTCGAGACAGTCGATCGTATCTCGACGCACGATGATCCAACGTACGAAAAATTCGGTGTCGTTCATTATGCTGTTGCAAACATGCCTGGTGCCGTTCCGCGTACGTCTACACTTGCATTGACGAACGCAACGCTTCCTTATGTTCTTGAACTCGCAAACAAAGGCACTCATCGTGCACTTGCTGAAAACGATGCTCTTGAAAAAGGATTAAATGTTGCGCAAGGATTCGTCACATATGAAGCAGTCGCACGCGATCTCGGATACACGTATAAATCTGTCGAAGAGGTTCTTCACCTTCACGCATAATAGAAACAATCATTACAAACACGGCAGTGGATCGTTTCCACTGCCGTGTTTTGATGTTATACGATTGGTTTGTAATTTTAGAAAGCAAACGCGACAAGCGCCGCAATCGTCCACGGCAAGATTAAGTTGTCGAGATCCCTGTACGAAATCGCTTCGATCAATGCTGCGATATTCGCAAGTAAAAAGCCATAACTGACTGCGAGCCAAACGGGTTGTTCGTAAAACAAGAACGTCAGCGTCAAAACGAGAAATGACGCTAAAAATAACGCGATACTTCCTTCAAAGGATCGTTTCGCCTCACCGCGAACGTAAAACGTCTTCCCGAAGCGTTTTCCGATAAGTGCCGCGAGTCCATCGCCCCAGGCAAGTACCATACTTCCGGCAACGAGTGCCATTGGCTGCCGTTCGAAGAAGAATAGGACGAGCCCTGCTAAGGCGAGCGGATAGTAGACCGTCCCATAAGAAGGACGGTCGACGTCATGCATCTGTCCGATCCCTTTCCGTAGTGTCAGTAGGTTAACAGCAGCAAAGAATAACAGCGGTACGATGGCAACGTACCAGTGATCAAGCCATAGAAGCGCAAGAAATACCCAATGACCGACAGCAATATGAATCCATTTCCGAACCGTCTCGGGAGAAAAACCGAAGCGACGTCCTATCAATTCGAGGATGACGAGAACGAGCCCGACGATTCCAATCGTACCAATGGCAGCAATCCATTCCATCGTGATTCCCCCTTTCCTATTATTGTACGTTGTTTTAGTTGCCATTTGCCCTATTGAACCTTCATTTGATAACATAAGGTCAAATGACGTCCTAGAGAGGAAGTTTTGGAAATGTATGATGCTCAAGCAGTCCAAACATTATCAAGTTGTCTGCAACGCTTGAACGAAGGAAAAGGGATCGAGCCCCTTGTTCTAGCAGAGGGAACAGAATTGCCAAAGGTCATCAATCGTCTGAAACAATTCGACCCACTTAAGAATGGTCTATCCATCAATGAAATCGTTCATTTGGCAAATGCCCTGATCGGAGAACACATGTCGGCGACGACGATTCAGAACTGGACGAAGCGTGAAGTCCGAGACATCATCGGCGTACCGCATCGCGGAAAGAAATACTCGATCAATCAGGCCTCCATCATCTACCTGCTGGACGATTTAAAACACCTTTTCTCGTTAGAAGAAACACGTGAACTGCTCACGATCGTCTTCAAGAATCCGAATATCGATGAGGATGATTTAATCAGTCCGCTTAATTTTTATCTCATCTATACGCAACACGCGGAGACGAGTGGACCGATTGAATTGACGGAGAAGCGTCTCAGACGCTCACTTGAGCGCATTAACGCTTATCGTCCAGAAACCGTCCATGTCTTGCAACTCTGCCTCTATGCCCGTCGTGTGTCGCATCTGACGCACGAAGCGAAACAACGCCTCCATCATGTTCTCCAAACGACATGATGAAAAAAAGATGCCTTCCATGACATGGATGGCATCTTTTTTTATTTAGACGGCTGTCAGTGATTTATAGTGGACGTTGTTCGTCAGACTTTTCAAGACAGAGAGTAGTTCGTACATCGAGAGTTTGTCAGCATCCTTGACGAGACGGTACTCATCACCATCTTGCAACAATTCTGCTACGACTTCTCCAGCTGCACTCCGAACGGAGAACTTCCCTTTTGTCAGGTCGAAGGAAATCGTGTACGTACCACGCTCATACACGTTGTACTCACATTTCTTCGAGAAGAGCGAGAACTTCTCACGCATTTGACCTACCTCTTGTCCATCATGGTTCATCACGACCCATTTCTTACATGTCGGAATAAACTTACCAAACGCTACCCCTCTACCTTCACCATTCATTACTTGAACACGACCATTTTCGTCGTGTTGAACCGCACCAATCATTTGGTGTGCTTCATCATAAATCGCGGCATGACCTTGCGAAAAAACGCAACCCTGCACATAGACAACTTTGCGCAACAGAAATTCTCCTCTCACTGCTAAAACGTGCTGGTTTTTCGTCCCCAGTTTATTTAGACATCCTGTATAGTTTAACTTTCTTTATCTGTATGATATTTCGTTAACGAAAATGATTATTGCACCGTTTCTCCAAATTGACAACCCCCTTTTGTCGACAATCATTCGACATACTTAATGCAGGTTCATCTCCTTTGCAAATGCGAGCAATTCTTCCCGGTCGATGAGGCGAACCTGATTTGGTTCTGCCAGTTGATATGCGGCTTCCGTAAAGGTCGAATTCGTAACGACCCACCCCTCGTCCATTCCGTAGAATGGAACCGATGCAGCGACCTGTTGAACCGCTTCGAGCCCTACAGCCGCACTATATCGCTTTGCCTGGATGGCAATCTTATACCCTCGTTCATCCTCTATCAACAAATCTGCTCCGAAGTCACGTGAGGCAGGTGTCAGCTCAACCCGATATCCTGCTGTTTCAAACAAATCGGCAAGCCATTCTTCAAATTCTCGTCCTTCCATTCGATCGAGTCGTTTTTCAAGCGACGGCGTTAAAATGGACAAAAGAAGAAAAAGGATACACCCTACTATACTGATGATTAAGATTAAAGGTTCCCAAGAACTCGAAAAAAAATAAGTTCCGAAAATTCCTATCATTGCAAACAAAGATGCCAGTAATAAACGTTTTCGTTTCAATCGTTTCATCGTACTTTTCCCCTCTGCTTTATCGTGACCTTTTTTTCACTATACTAAAATTCCTCGTTCGTTGCTTCCTTCGACAGGAAACACAACTCGTCTTGCAGAAGTAAACTAACGAGGAAAGACTGTCTTAAAATCCATGGTCGAAGACCAGTCAGGAGGTAGCTCATGGCAGAACATTCATCCCCTTCATCCTTACGAATGATCCATGCGACGTTACGTGCTATGAAAGACCCCGTTCTTCTTATCGACGCAAATGGAATGATTCAATTTCATAATGACGCTTTTCAACACCAGTTCATGACCACTCCGAACATAGAAACAATCCAGGAACTTTTTCCGATTACAGATGACTTCTTTCCACTTCAGAAGGAAGCTGTCATTTCAACGACACATCAATTAACGATCACAGCGATTGAAGCGACTAACTATTTTCTTGTCCATGTTGCATCTCTGAAAATCACGGACTTGTTCGGTTCATCACTTGATGCTGCTTTATTCATCACTGATACGGAATTTCGGATCCAAGCATGTAACGAGGTAGCAAGTGCCTTGTTTCAATTTGATCACGTCGAAGATATCATCGGTCTTCAACCGACGATTTTACATGATGCAAAAGAAATGGCTACCCGCCGTCACCATCTCGAACAACTGAACTTAAAGGATTTATCCGATGCTCAACTCCTTCTGCTTCATGGACGAGAAGCTGAAAATGAATGGACGTACCATCGTTTGGATGGATCAACGTTTCATGGACGGCTTTATATGACACGTTTACCGAATGATACGTATTTTTTACTCATTCAGGACATTACGACGCAAAAACAAATCGAATGGCACCTGACGAAAAGTGAACGCCGATTCCGACTCTTCTCGGAATCCGTCGTTGAAGCTGTCATCTTTCATGATCATGGCATCATCATCGATGCCAATCGCGCAGCAGAAGTCATCTTCCGCACAAAACTCGAGAAGATGAAAGGAAAAACGACACTTGAGTTGATCCATCCGGATCATCATGCACGTGTCTTACAGCGCATCGAGCAACATCGGGAAGAACCTTACGAAGTGCTCGGTCAGCGTGCCGACGGAACTTCTGTCGAAATCGAAGTCTTTCCACGTGAAATCATCTATAACAATACCCGCATGCGTGTCGCCGTCGTTCGCGACATTACGGAACGAAAAAAGATCGAGAAAATGCTCGAGCGCGAAAAAAATGCCATCATGCGTCAACGCGACATCACGCAATCGATTCTTCAAGCATCCAATGAAGGCTTCTTACTGACGGAAGAGGATGGAAGTTTTATCTTCATGAACGTCAAAGCACGTAAGTTACTTGATGTTCCAGGAATTGCGCCAAGTAAGATCCAAGAACGGATCAGCTTGATTCCAAATCTCGATTTGAATACTCGATTCGATATGCTCCGACAAGTCGAGGAACTGCTTGCCGGAAAACATTCTGAACTATCGTTTCGTTTTACGTTACAGCGACCGAATGAGTCCAGTCCGCTCTACTTCGAATTTTATGCGACTGCGATCAAAAAGGAGAAGAGCCGTATTTCCCGTCATGGTTTCTTATTCGTTTTCCGCGACCGGACGGAGGAAGCGAAGATGGATCAAGTCAAGGATGAACTCGTTAGTACAGTATCGCATGAGTTGCGGACGCCATTGTCTTCCATCCTTGGCTATATGGAATTACTTCGATATAAAGAACAGCCGCCTGCTAGGATCGAACGTTATGTTGAAATCGTTCACGAAGAAACGAAACGGCTGACGACTCTGTTAAATGAGTTTTTAGATATTCAGCGATTAGAGAGCGGAAAGCAAGAATATGCTTTCTCATCGTTCTCATTGCGTGAGCTTCTAGTAGCGACCGTTGATGCTTATGGCGAGACCGTCGATTCACATCGCATTGATCTGAAACTACCAGAGGATCCTGTCCTGATTTTTGCGGACGAGCATAAAATCAAGCAAGTCATTTTGAACTTACTGTCTAACGCCATTAAATACTCTCCACAAGCGGATCATATTGAAGTAAATCTTTCAGCAAACTCAGAACAAGCGACGTTGTCTGTAACGGATCACGGACTAGGCATTCCACAAAATGCTTTTGAAAAGCTCTTTACGAAATTTTACCGAGTCGATAACTCAGACATCCGAAAAATTGGAGGTACCGGACTTGGGCTTGCCATTTGTAAAGAAATCATCGAATCACATGGAGGAGCGATTTCAGTCGAATCAGAAATCAATGATGGTTCGACATTCACTGTCGTGCTCGAACGTGACCCAAGAAAGGAATGGAATTGATGCGGACCTATTTTATGACCGGTTTTCCCGGTTTTTTAGCAACAAAACTGATTGAACAACTAGCACGTGTCCCGGATCAAATCGCTTGTTTTCATTTGTTGCATGTAGCATCAGAGCGGGATACTGCTTCTAAGCGACGCGATGATCTTCTCAAACATACGTCCTTACGAGCGGATCAACTCGTGTTACATGAGGGTGATATTACCGTCGAACAGCTTGGCTTAGCACCCGATACGCGGATAATCCTGCAACAAGACGTCACACACATTTTCCATCTTGCTGCGCTATATGATTTAGCAACGGCATATGAACCTGCCTTTCGGATCAATGTCATCGGTACCGCGAACGTGACACAGTTCGCCCACACGTTCCTCTCTTTAGAGCGCTATATCTACTTCAGTACAGCATATGTCTCTGGTCTACGCTCAGGAACGGTTCTTGAGGATGATTTACAGGCTAGCACTTTTAAAAATGCTTACGAAGAAACGAAATATCTAGCAGAAGTTCGCTTGCGTAAAGAAATCGGCACGATCCCCTATACGATCATTCGTCCTGGAATCGTTGTCGGACATTCCGAAACAGGCGAAACACCGAAGTGGGACGGCGTCTACTTCGTATTGAATGCAATGCGTCTTTTGCAATCCTTTGCCCCTCTGCCTTATCCCGGTCGGGCAAACGCACTCGTCAACCTCGTGCCATATGATTATGTGATCGAAGCAACTGCTTATCTGAGTCACGCACCCGTCGGAAAAAATAAGACCTATCACCTGACCGATCCATTCCCACATGGGGCACGCGCGATTTTCGAGATGTTACATGTCGCCTATTACGGTCGGTATCCGCGTGGCATCGTGCCCTTCCGTCTTGTCAGCACAGCATTGACTCCCGCTGTCGCAAAACGACTCCAGATGCAGCGTCAAACGCTCGATTACTTCATTCATTCCGTTCAATATGATACGACACATACTTTACGTGACTTACGCAATACCGGTATCATTTGTCCAGATCTTGCGGAGACGATGCCGCGTCTCGTCACCTATTACCAAACACATGCATCACACTAAAAAAAAGTCCAGATCTCCTTTTCTTAAGAAAGGGGCTCTGGACTTTTTAATGAATTAGCCAATCAACATGTTTTCTTTCGGATAACGAATCGTCCGATCTCGTTGCGCAGCAAATGTGAATAGGATTGTTAAGGATCCGACGCGTCCTAGTAACATCATGAACATGATTAAAAACTTACCGAAGCTATTGAGCTCAGCTGTCACATTCAAAGAAAGACCAACCGTACCAAACGCCGACACCGTCTCAAAGAATAAACCAATGAATGAGATATTCGGTTGTGTCAATGCAAGGAACGTCGTGATCAGAGCAATGAACAACAAACTGAAGACCGCAATCGCATATGCTTTTTGGATCGCTTGTGTTTGAACCGTTCGACGCATTAATACCGTTTCTCGTTGACCACGTATATACGTCCAAACGTTCTTCAAGATGACCGCTGCCGTCGTGACCTTAATCCCGGAACCTGTTGATGCGGAACCCGCTCCGATATACATCAAGACCATCATTAAGCCGATCGAGAGCGGCACCATCGTCGTTAAATCGATCGTCTGGAAACCAGCCGTTCGTGTCGTGACGACTTGGAAGAACACGATATGGAGCGCACTGAAAAACGATTCATCTTTTAATGAACCTAAGTTCGATACCCATTCGTAGAGCATCATCGCTAAAACACCGAGTCCATTGATGACAAGTAATGAAAGCACCATCAATTTAGAATGAAGCGAAATTTTCTTGAAGTTTCGTTTACCAGCGATATCCGCGATGACCGTAAAACCAAGACCCCCAATCATCAAGAGCGCTGCAATCGTCAGAATGAATGTTGTATCTTGTTGGAAACCGATTAAATTATCACCCCAAAGTGCGAATCCCGCATTGTTGAAGGCGGATACGGCATGAAATAGACCGTAATAGAGTGCTTTCCCAAAGGTATACTTATATTGAATGAATAAATCAAGCGCAATCAAAAACATACCAACGATTTCAACGAGGATCGTCGTGACGATGATATTACGGACGAGACGAATAGTTCCGCCCGGACTATCGAGATTAAACATCTCTTGGATAATGATTCGCTGACGAATCCCAATTTTTCGTCCCGTCACGCTCAGCAAGACGAGCGCAATCGTCATGAATCCAAGCCCACCGACCTGGATTAAGAGCATCATGATGATCTGACCGAGTAAATTATAGGATTCGGCAATATTGATCGGTGACAGTCCTGTGACGGTTCCTGCCGATGTCGCGACGAATAGACAATCGATGAAAGACACATCTTGCCCCTCTTGTTGTGAGATCGGAAGCCACAATAAAAAACCACCTAGTAAAATCGTCAATGTAAAGCCCGTTGCGATGAAACGCGCTGGTTTATCGAATAGCTGATGATACATCAATTCACCGAAACGCCCGAAGCGCGCCAGTGGTGAACGTCTTTTATGCGAGAACATCTTACTCCCCCTAGATTGTTTTCAGACAGAATTGTCTTTATCATACTCCCTCGAATTAAGAAGTTCTATCGAAATATGCAATCGACTAAACGTTTTCGTATTTTTTTGGTAAACTAGATAAAAGTGGACGTGTAATCATTAAAGGAGGTTGAGGGAAACAGTGGACCCTAAGACGGCTGATCATTCGATTGAGGATGTCTGGCGAAGGCTGGAACGACAATCACAATGGATGCCTGCGCAATTGTATTATCAATTCGAGGAACTCTTATCATTACATTTGGAGCAACCGATTCTAAATGAATTGTATCAAGTGTTAAAAAAATACGACGTACTGACCGATATAGAGCGTGACGAACGAAACGAAAGCATTCAAATGCTAATCGACGAAAACGGCGCTTGATTCTCGGTTTTTGGATTTCCGAGCAGAAGAAGTGTCTTCTGCTCTTTTATTTTTCGTTCATATACGGATTACATACAGAAAGGTGGCACACATCAATCATGGATATCGTGTCGATCATCGGGATCATTCTTGGTCTCATCACACTAGTCGGAGGTATGATCTTAAAAGGTGCGCCTCCAGTCGCTCTACTTAACCCTGCAGCACTCGTCATCATCTTCGTCGGGACAGCAGCTGCCATCATGATTTCCTTCCCGAAGGAACGATTGAAAGTCTTACCTGCCTTGTTTAAAGTCATCTTATTCGAACAAAAGTTGATGACGAAACAAGTGTTGCTCGGACAATTTCTGACACTCTCAACGCAAGCACGTAAAGAAGGTCTACTATCTCTCGAATCAGCACTTGAAGAGGTCGATAATGCTTTCATGAAGCGCGGCGTCATGATGGTCATCGATGGACAACCATCCGAATATGTCGAGGACGTCATGACACGCGACCTCGAAAATATGACGGAACGCCATCATGCAAATGCGAACATCTTCACGCAAGCTGGAACCTACGCTCCAACGCTCGGGGTTCTCGGTGCCGTCGTTGGTCTGGTCGCTGCCTTATCGGATTTATCGGATATCGAAAAATTAGGTCACGCGATTTCGGGTGCCTTCATTGCGACGCTATTCGGGATATTCACCGGGTACGTTCTGTGGTTCCCGTTCGCAACGAAACTGAAGCAAAAATCAGCGAGCGAGATTCAGTTGTACGAGATGATGATCGAAGGCATTCTCTCGATTCAAAACGGCGAATCGCCAAAAAACTTAGAGGATAAGCTACTTGTGTACCTGACACCGAAGGAGCGTGCAAACTATGAAGCGGAAAAAGAAGCCGCATGACGAACATATCTCCGAAGGCTGGTTGATTCCGTACGCCGACTTATTGACCTTGCTTCTGGCTCTCTTTATCGTTCTCTTCGCTTCGAGTAATGTTGACGCTGTAAAATTAAAAGCAATGTCACAGTCGTTTAGCTCCGTCTTCAATGGTGGCTCGGGAATGATCACGAACAGTTCTCTTTCTTCACAAGAAGAAGAGGATTCAAAAAAACTCGATGCCCGGACAAAAGCACAAAGCTATGAAATCGCCGAACTCGAGAAAATCAAAGAAGAAGCCAATCAATACATTAAAAATGAAAAGCTTGAGAAAGACATCAAGGTCGAGATCACAAATGAAGGACTCGTCTTTACGATTCGTGACCGGGCACTATTCTCGCCAGCTCAGGCAGAAGTAAGAGGACGCTCGCTTCAAATTGCAGAGGGGATGAGCGCCCTTCTCGTCAAGGCAGGACAACGTCAAATTCAAGTGTCTGGGCATACGGATAACATTCCAATCAACACAGCACAGTACCCATCGAACTGGGAACTTAGTGCGGACCGGGCGATCAGTTTCATGCGCGCCTTACAAAGAAACCCAAAGCTTGAACCAAAACGTTTTACCGTCAGCGGTTACGGAGAATTCCAACCCATCGCTTCCAATCAAACAGAGGCGGGGCGTAGCCAGAATCGACGTGTTGAAGTATTGATTCGACCATTAATCGACTTGAAAGCGAACGTACTCGACGAAACAAAAGTCGAGTCCTAACCAAAAAAGATCCTTCGTGGTAATTACCACGAAGGATCTTTTTTAATAATATGGACGAATCATGATATAGACGATAACACCGGTCAAACTGACGTATAACCAAAGCGGCATCGTAAAGCGTGTCCATTTCTTATGCTTCTCGAAATTTTGATTCACGGCATGCGCGAGCGACATCAAGACGAGTGGAACAATGACTGCCGCTAGAATGATGTGCGAAATCAAGATAAAGAAATAGATCGGACGCACAAAACCTTCGCCCCCGAACTTCGTCGATTCACTGACGGCATGATACGTGACGTACGAAATCAAGAACAATGTCGTCGTCGTCATCGCACCACCAATGAAGCGACGATGATTCACACGGTTGCCGCGACGAATGGAAATCCAAGCGCCGAGCAACAACATGAAGGTAAAACTATTGAAGATGGCGTTCAAAAAAGGAAGTAACGTCCAGTCGAATCCTGAATCAACTTGTACGGGTGGTGCAAAAAATAAGAGCGCCACGAGCAAGTTGATGACAAGCGTCAACAGAATGACGAGCGGGACGAAATTCCGTTTAGTAGCAGGTTGTTGCATGAATCATTCTCCTTGTTTCCAGTCGAAATAACGTTTCAACCATTTTGGGATCGGACCGGCGAATAAACGTTCACGCCAGTAAATATCAGCAGCGCGCTGAACCGCAGCACCACGAATCGGATACGGGTGGACGACACGCGACAATTGACCGACCTTATCTTTACGTGCCATCGCGTAGACGACTTCTTGCATCCACTCTCCGGCTTGTTCCCCAATCGCATGCGCTCCGATTAGTTTACCCCGTTTATCAGCGATGAGCTTGACGCGTCCTTCTGTCTGACCGTTGATGACAAAACGATCGACTTCATCAAGACCTGTCTGATAGACTTTGATCTCGCCATGTTTCTTGCGTGCCTCTTCTTCCGTCAAACCGAGGTGGAATAATTCAGGCGTCGTGAATGTGACCCAAGGGACCGCTCGATAATCAGGCTTCGTCCGTAGACCGAATAAAGCATTCGTGACGACGGTTTTTCCTTCGAGTCCTGCGACGTGTGTAAATGGAAGAGAGTTGATCGTATCCCCGACCGCAAAGATGTGTCGCTGGCTTGTCCGAAGTGAACTGTCGACTTGGACGAATCCTTTTTCGACATGCACGCCAGCTCGGTCAAGACGTAGCGCCTCGATGCGCGGCTTCCGACCGACCGCTACAAGTACGGCATCCGTTTCGATGACACGTGATTCACCGTTTGCTTCGACCGTGACCTCAATGCCTCCCGCTGACTTCCGGACATGCGTGACCTTCGTATCGAGATGTAACGTCAATTCTTGTTCGAGCTGGCGTTGAATGACTTCGACCATGTCACGATCTTCTTTTCCGAGCAATGTCTTCATGCCTTCGATGACGGTGACTTCTGTTCCAAGATGCGCGTAAGCTTGTGACAACTCAAGACCAATCGCACCACCACCGATAACGAGGAGACGTTCTGGACGTTCCGTCAATTCAAAGATCGTCTCGTTCGTTAAATATTCAATCGTATCAAGTCCGTCAATCGGTGGAATGATTGGTTGGGATCCAGTCGAGATCGCAAACTTCTCACCAACGACAAGTTGCCCCGCCACTTCGACTTCGTGTGCGCTGAGGAAGGTCGCTTCTCCGATGTAGACATCAACACCCAAGTCCTCGAACCGTTTCGTTCCATCATGTGATTGAATGATGTTGCGTGCCCGATCGACGCTTGCTTTCGTTTTTGAATAGACAGCGTCTCCGTTCAACGTCACGTTGTACTTCTCTGCCGTCCGCTTCATGACATGAACATCGTGCGCTGCTTCAATCAACGCTTTTGAAGGAACACAACCGTAATGGAGACAATCCCCACCTAGATGCGTATGGCGTTCAATCAGGGCAACGTGTGCGCCAAGACTCGCTGCACCGGCAGCGATCGTCATTCCTGCTGCACCGCCACCAATGACGACTAATTGATAGTTCTTCATCGTGATTCCTCCTCGTAACGGCGTGTAATGTCTTCCATGCGTTTGCGGTTGACACCCCAGTCAGAGTACCCGACACGTGACGCCGAACGGAAATGAATCACTTGTGCTGCTTCATCGAAGTAAAATTCGACGTCATCCTTGAAGCGAAAGATTTTACTTGTGAAGATGGCATGGATGTATGTTCCTTCTTCCTTGACGACTTTAACGCGGTCGAGGCTTTGAAGGATACGTAACAGTTGAAACTTCGAATCTGCAAGCGTTCCTTTGAATGGGAGCGGTCGCATTTTCATTTCTTGTAGATCGGTTTGAGTAGATACCGCGTTCGGTTTTCCGGAGAGCGGTTGAAGCGTACCATTTGAAACACCAAGTGCCATGACTGATTCCTCCGTTTCCTATCATCTGATCCATTTCGTACTATAATCCACTTAACTTTACCAGTTTCTGTTTCACTCTGCCCGTCTCAGTGTTTACGCTTTCGTGACAGGTAGTAGAATCGTTGCGATGACGCCACCTTCCGGCTGATTATCAATGAATAGCTTGCCTTCATGTGCTTCGACGAGTTCTCGACAAATCGATAGACCGAGTCCTGTTCCGCCCTTTCCTTTTTGCACTTGATAGAACTTTTCCGTGACATGACGTAAGTGCTCTTTCGGAATACCGGGACCTTCATCACTGAATGAGAGGAACAACACGCGCTCCGAACGAACAAGTCGAATCGTGATTGTCCCGTCGATCGGTGAAAAGCGAATCGCATTATCAAGCAGGTTCAAAAAGACTTGCTTCAGTCGATTTTCATCGTACAGACCGACGACTTGTGCCGGTAACTTCTGCACGATCTGGACATTTTTTTCTTCTAACTTTTGACGAAGTTGCGCCGTTACGGTCTCGATGATTTCCGTCAAGTTGACTTCCTGACGGTATAAGACGAGACGACTTGTCTCAAGTTTTGAGAAGTCCAGTAACTGCTCGACGAGCGAAATCAAACGCTCTGTCTCCGAGTGAATGATGCCCATCCCAAGCGATGCCTCTTCCGGCAACTGATCCTGTTCGACGAGTAACGTCTCGCTCCAGCCCTTGATCGATGTCAACGGCGTCCGCAATTCATGGGAGATACCAGAAATGAATTCATCTTTCAGCGTTTCCTGTTGCTTGATCTGTTGCCCCATATAATTGATCGTCCGCGCTAGTTCTCCAAGTTCGAACGAATACTCCTCGTTCACCTTGACGTCATAATGCTGTTTCGCGATTTGGTCCGATGCACCGATGACTTCCTGAATCGGTCGAACGATTGACGAAACAAGACGCGAGGAATAAATGAAGGCAAGTCCCCAGATTACTGTACCCAGGAGGACGATCGCTAAACAAATTTCGATGACACGTCGATCAATCCGCTCAAGGGAAGTCGTATAACGAAGTGCTCCCGTCGTCTGACCGAATGAAACGACAGGCTCCGTCACTTCAAGCAGATGTTCTCCAGTCGCCTCATCATCGTAGCGTTTCGTAACGGTCTGTCCTCCCCGCACTTGATTGAGCGCCTCGCGTGTCAATTTACGTTCCGAGATGAACCCTGTCGAGGAGTAGCGTGGAATACCTGTTGCATCCAAGACTTCGATTTCCGCATCCGGATAAGCATAGGAATCCAGTACATCGTGAATCGTTGTTTCAGAATCCGTATAGTCGTAAGCAAGACCGCTATTCGCAAACAAGACGGCACTCGCATTTGCATGACGTTTTAAGACATCTGTCGCTGTCACGTAGTAATAGTTATAGGTCACGAACGAAAGAATCCCGATGACGAGTAGGACCGTCACCGTGATGATCGTCATAAACCGCATCAATATCTGGCGTTTCATTCTTCGTTACGCCACTTGTATCCATGTCCCCACAATGTCTCGATGAACTTCGGTTCCGCTGGATTCTCTTCGATTTTTTGACGTAGACGGCGAATGTTGACATCGACTGTCTTCCGGTCGCCAAAGTAGTTCTCGCCCCATACCGCATCGAGTAATTCATCGCGCGACATGACTTGGTCTTCATTCTTAATGAAGTGGCAAAGTAAATCATATTCAGTCGGTGTCACTTCGACGTCGATTCCTTCTTTTTGGACACGCTTCGCCCCTAAATCGATCCGGAACGGTCCAGAAACGAGTTCACGCGGCTGTTTCCGACGACGTAACGTCTCTACTCGTCGTAAGAGCGACTGGATGCGCGCGAGTAACTCTGCTGGACTAAACGGCTTCGCGATGTAGTCGTCCGCCCCAACACTTAGTCCCATGACTTTATCCTCTTCTCGCGTACGAGCTGTCAGCATGATGATCCCGACGACTTCATCTTTTGCCCGTGCCTGTTCACAGACGGCAAAACCATCGACTTCTGGCATCATGATATCCAATAGCAAAATATCGAAGGTTTGTTGATTGAATTGTGCAAGTGCTTCTTTTCCATTTTCCGCCTCGATGACATCATAGCCTGCCCGTTTCAAATTGATGACGATGAAACTGCGAATCGCATGTTCATCCTCGGCTACTAGTATTTTGGTCATTCTCTTCTCCCCCTGATTCTTTATTCCACGAGTGTGACACGATTGACGAACACTTCATAATCCTTCGTCGCATCAATCACATAGACATAATCGATACCTTCTTTGATTTTTCTTTTTTGATCACTAGCAATGTATTGCTTTTTCGGAATGATCTCTAATTCGAAATCGACCTGCTTCGTTTCCTGATTAATGAAACGGACACGATTTTCGCGTTTTTCGATTGTTTCACGTGTCGCCCAGTTGGCAGGGAAACGCATCACAAAATTGTATTCTTGATCGATATATTGTTCTTCCCGCAATTCGAATCCACTCTCAAGAAACGGCGGATTGTCGGATCCATTCCATGTGTAGTATGCCGTGATGCGTGGTTTTGGTTCACCCTCACGTCCTTTACTACCTTCGGGTGTGTATTGATGACCGAACTCAACGATTCCGTCTTGGTCCACATCTTTTGGGAACGTATACATCGGTTCAACGATCTCATCCACTTGACCGAAGCGCACCTGTTCTAACGTTTCGTTCGCCAAACGGAATAGTGCGATGTGCATTTTAGCGTCTCGTGTATACGAAACGATCAAACCTTTATTTCGAGCAGCATTGATCGTATCGACTTCAAATAAATCATGTTCTGCAAATAAATCACCATCTTGCGTCGAAAGCGTCGTCTCTTGGTGCTCTTTCGACAAAATGTCATTATAATAGATCAAACGAGACGGACTTCCCTTTTGGAGGAGCACCATATCCCGCTCTCGATCTTGATTCAAATCTGCCACTGACAAGCGATCATACTGATCGACTTTTGTGACGTTTCGTTGCTTCGACAGCAACCGTTCAATGATGTACAACGTATTTTCGCCATAACTGGTAATCCCGATGACCAGATGGTTTTGTTTATGTCGTGGGTCAGCTACGACTTCGAGTCGATCAATGGCACGACCATCTGCCACTGTCTGTCGCGTCATGAGTCGCCATGTTTCGCCTTGCCGTTCATGAACGAGAAGGTGGATCGTGAATCGTCCCTCTTGCTCGCTACGATAGAAAGTGATCGCTTCGTCTTTACCATTTCGATCTAAATCAATGAGTTCATATAAACGTGACACTGCTTGATTGCGTGGCGCCACGATTTCTGCCTGTTTCGGTAAATCAAGCTCAATCCGTTCTTTCAACGACTGCTCCCATGCCGGAAGAGACGGATGTTCGAGTAGAGAGGCTGGGTGCGGAAACATTGTATTACATCCCGCTAATAATAGACTTGATATGATGATGAAGAGATATTTCATAAAGTTGGAATCCTTTCCGTACGGGCTCTGTTTCCACTTTATCACACTCTCTTCGAGTAGAGTATATTGTCGAACGGGAGACAAGTTGTTACGATATACAGATAATTGAAAGGGGTTTGAATGTATGACGTACAAAATGATTGTTCTCGATTTAGATGATACCTTGTTGACAAGTGACCATACGATTTCACCACGCACGAAAGAAGCATTGCTCGCTGCTCAGCGCCGAGGCAAGAAGGTTGTCCTCGCTAGCGGTCGTCCGACTTTCGCGATGCTCGACCTTGCAAAAGAACTAGAACTCGCACGATACGGAAGCTACATTCTGAGCTTCAACGGAGCCTCGATCATCGATTGCCAAACGAACGAATCGCTCTTCCTCAGTACCCTATCCCCGGAGACGGTCCATCGTCTTGATGATTTAAGTAAACGAGAAGGAGTCTATATCCACACGTATGTCGGACATGAGATTCTGACAGAGCAACCGAATGAGTATACGACGCTCGAAGGACAACTGACTGGTATGAACGTCGTTCCCGTCGCTGATTTTAAAGCAGCAATCCAAACACCTGTCGTCAAGTGTTTGATGATGGCTGAAGAGACGAAACTTGCACGTGTCGAGCAGACGCTTCAACAGGAGCTTGCTGGTGAACTTGCAGTCGCTCGTTCGAAACCGTTCTTCCTCGAATTCACGGAAGACGGTGTCACAAAAGGAACAAGTCTTGCCTTACTGTCTGAGAAACTAGGGATTGCTCAAGAAGAAGTCATCGCTTGCGGTGATGGGAACAACGACTTGTCGATGATTGAATGGGCGGGTCTTGGTGTCGCAATGGCGAACGCAGCCGATACCGTCAAAGAAAAAGCACAGTATATGACAGCTTCGAACGATGAAGATGGTGTTGCTCTCGTCGTCGAAAAGTTCATGATGGATGAGGAACCGGCTATCTCAAGCCGCTAAGTAACTCAAAAAAAGAATGACGCGTCTTTTCACGCCCTTTCCTCAGGCGAGACACAAGTCAGTTTTCCTGCTTCATTCAAGCAGGAAAACTGGCTTGTTTGTCTCTGACAGCGCAAAATTGCGCTTTTTCCTTTAGGAGTTTCGTGTGACGCGTCATTTTTTAGATCCGGAAGAAGGATTAGAGAAGCATTTTGTTCACTCGACATCGCTTCCTAGGGAAAAACAAGCAAGAGCGACCCTGCAGCGAAGCGGCGCGATGCTTGTCTCTGGAAAACGATTCGAGACGAACAAAAAAGCGCAATCCTTCTCGTTAAGAGAAAAACTGCGCTTTATCTTCAGTCTCATGCTGACTTTTGAGTCAGCCTTTTTTGATTTACGACAAACACCAGTCAATCGGCTCTCTTCCCTGCTCTTTCAGCCAAGCATTCGTTTGAGAATACGGTTTACTACCGAAAAATCCACGACTCGCGGATAAGGGACTCGGATGGACGGCTTCAAGAACAAGATGACGATCCGTATCGATCAGCGCTTTTTTACTCTTCGCATGATTCCCCCATAAGATGAACACGATCGGTTGTGTCTGTGTTCCTAATACTTCGATGACCCGATCCGTGAACGATGCCCAGCCTTTTTTAGCATGGGATCCCGCTTTCCCCTCCTCAACCGTTAGCGACGTATTGAGCAAGAATACTCCTTGCTGGGACCATGCTTCGAGATTGCCGGATGTCGGTGCCGGACAACCGATGTCCGCGACAAGTTCCTTATACATATTTCGAAGGGATGGAGGAATCGGAACTCCGTCGTGGACGGAAAAGCTGAGTCCATTCGCCTGACGCGGACCATGGTAGGGGTCTTGCCCTAAGATGACGCACCGGACGTCTTCTGGCGCGACTGCATCAAACGCATGAAAGATCCGCTCTTTCGGAGGATAGACGGTCGTCGTTTGATAGGCTTCCTTCAAAAAAGCCCACAGTTCTTGAAAATAGGGTTTTTCCTTTTCTTCTTTTAACACGGTTTGCCAAGATGGATGCACGTGAATCCGCTCCTTTTTCAGTCTCAAGTCGCTGTTCGTCCGTCTTGATTCTGCTATGATGGATGATGAGGTGGAAAATTATGATTCAGACAAAACAATTATTCGGACTACCATTCGTCGATGCGACACCTTCGCAATGGTATACCCATATTAAAACAATCTTACACGACCGCGGAAAAGCCTTTCTTGTCACGGCGAATCCCGAGCTCGTGTTGCGTGCATTGCGTGAACCTTCTTACGATGCCATCTTACGACGGGCGACGTTCATTACACCAGACGGGATCGGTGTAACGGCTGCCAGTAAACGGATGGGAGCACCGCTCACTGCGACATTGCCGGGAATCGAGACCGCACGTGAACTATTGCGGACGGCAGACGCACTCGAGAAGCGCGTCTTTTTACTTGGTGGACGCCCGGAAGTCATGAAATCGTTGATCCGTCAGTTATCGATTCGTTTTCCGAATATCCACTTCGTTGGAACATTTCATGGTTTTGGAAAGACAGAAGAAGCAACGCAAGCAATTACAGAAGCAGACGCTGATCTTGTTCTCGTCGCACTCGGTGCGCCAAAACAGGAAGAATGGATTGCTTCCATCTATGATCAAGTCGATCACGGCATCTTCATCGGTGTTGGTGGTGCGTTCGACGTCTGGTCCGGACACAGTAAGCGCGCGCCCAAATTATTCCGCCGCTTCAAGCTAGAGTGGCTCTATCGTATCTCGACGCATCCTCGTGGATTCGAGAAACTCAAGGACTTGTTACTTTTCCTGACGCTTGTGCTTCGTAAAAAATCAACGCTCTCTTGAGCGCACACAAAAAGGCTCCCGACACGGCGGGAGCCTTTTTTACGCTTATCTTATGCGTTGACAGTCGAGAATGAACGACCGAGTTCTTTCGCTTTAGCGATTGCTGCTTCTTTGATTTCTTCTGCTTTTTCTGGGTTCATTGCCATACCTTCGATGAAGAGTGCATCGTAGTCTGTTACGCCAGTGAAAGCAAGTGCTTGACGGAGATAGTCATCACCGAAGTTAAGACCAGATCCTGTGTAAACGCCACCTGTTGCTTGGATGTGGAGTGCTTTTTTGCCTTCCATCAAACCTTTTGGACCTTCTGCAGTGTAAGCGAATGTTTTACCTGCAAGAAGTACGCTGTCGATGTACATTTTAAGACGTGCTGGGAAAGAGAAGTTCCACATTGGTGTAACGAAGACATACTCATCTGCTTCCATGTATTGCTCGAGATGTTTTGTCATCGTACCGACTTTTGCAATCTCCACTTCTGTTAATTCTTCGCCAGTCGCGAATTTGCCCCATGCGCTAAGGACATCTGTATCGATTTCTTGGACTGTTTCGTTGTATAGGTCAAGAACTTCTACTTCAGCTGAAGGATTCGCTGCTTTATAGCTTTCGAGGAATGCTTCACCGACTTGAAGGCTGAAAGAGTGTTCTGTAGCTTTCGGGTTAACAGTTACATAAAGTAATTTAGTCATTATTATTTCTCCCTTTTATTTAAAGTAAATTCTGTAACTAAACATACCAACCACTTTTTCGTTTGTCAATTAGTTTGACTTCTAAACGAATAAAAAAGCTCAAGTCCATGACTCGAGCTTTCTTGATCTTATGAGTGCTAATCCTTATACATTTTCGAGCGGCGTATAATGTTCGGCTCGCAAACCGATTCGTTTTAACTGATCAATCAACTGTTCCTTTTCTGAAACCGATAAATCCTTGAATAAGTCTGCTAAAAAGGCTTCGTGTTTCGGGAATGTTTCTTCCATCAGTTCGCGTCCAGCTTCCGTTAGGGTTCCAAACGTGACACGCCGATCCGTCGCACATGATTTTCGCGCAATCAACCCACGCTTTTCAAGTTTATCGACGACATACGTCACACTTCCGCTCGTTAACAGAATTTTATCACCGATCTGTTGTAAAGGCGTATCCCCTTTGTGGTAGAGCAATTCAAGAACTCCGAATTCCGATAAATTCAATTGATGTGTTTTGATGTCTGCCTTCACTTGCTCCGTCACCGCATGCATCGTCCGAGATAGAACAACGAGCATTTTCAATGCCAGCTTCGAGTCTGTCGATTCCATTTTACGTTCGCCCCTCTTTGTGTTGTATCGTCACAATCATAGACTTCTTTGTCTACCCGGTCAATTCTTGTTGAATTTTTCCAATCGATTTATATCTCAAAAAATAGTTCTTGCCGTGAAACGCGTTTCATAGCCTATCGTCTTGATATACACTAAAAAGGAGGTAATCATCATGTCGATCCATACACGGTTAACCCAGCTATTTAAGCGAAATGTAGCGTTTGAGTGGGCCATCGAACAATTGCATACACCAGCAGGTTATTATTTGTGTCAGCATACGTTGGTTGATCAATATCCTGATCTGTCTTCTCAAGAAAAAATACGACTACTTTCAAAGATTAATGAATTGGCTGAACAGACACCTTCATTCTCGACTCCTGTCACACGACAGGATTGGCGCCGACTTGAACGACGGTTATCTCGTAAGATGTAATGAAGGAGAGATGCGCGATGACAAATATCCGAGACTTGGCACGCGAAGCCAACGTGTCCGTTACGACAGTCTCACGTGTATTAAATGATCACCCTTACGTAGCAAACGAGAAGCGACGAGCTGTCCGAGAAGCGATTGAAAAACTCGGATACATCCGAAATCAAACTGCCGTCCATCTATCGACGGGTATGACGAAAACGGTCGGTGTCATGCTTCCGTTTGTTGATCATCCGTATCATGCTGCTATTCTTCAGGGGATCGCACAAGCTGCTTTTGACGCCAGTTATCGATTCTTAACGTGGCAAACGAACTATATAGAAACGCATGAGCAACTGGCGCTGGATGCACTCGCGCAACAGGAGATCGATGCACTCATCATCGTTTCGCACAGTCTCCCTTTATCGGCGATCCTGCCATATGAACGCTATGGACCAATCGTCTTTTGTGAACACCACGAAGACGTCGCTGCCGTTTATATCGATCACTATACGGCTTTTCAACAAGGACTCGTACATCTGCGACAACAAGGACATACAAGTATCGGGATTTGTCTCGGGCGCCCTGACAGTACGAATAGCTTAGCACGCAAGCATGCGTATGAAGAAGTTGTCAGTGACGCGTTCGTCTATGAACAGACATTGACGATTGAAGATGGTGCGAACGTCGCAAGGCGTTGGATGCAACAAAAGCAACGACCGACCGCCATCTTGACTGCAAGCGACCACGTGGCAGCGGGACTCATTTTAGAACTACGAAAACAAGGTTACCAGGTCCCCGGAGATCTCTCAGTAATCGGCTTTGACGGAAGCGAACTTGCTGAAGTCTTATCGATGACGACGATTGCGATTCCATATGCTACGATTGGACGACATGCTTTTCAGCTAACAGTTCGAAAAGATACGAGTGCTCGTCCACAAATTGAAGTACCGTCAGCGTTTATTTCTGGAACGACCGTCCTGCCTCACACATGAATCCATATAAAAAAGCGACGAGTTCATCGATTTGAATTCGCCGCTTTATTTCGTTTAAAGTGTTCCTGCCGCTACATAACGTGATCCCCAGTAGCCACCGCGGAACGATTCTTTGACGACTCTTCCATAGTACGAGTTCGCATTAATCATCTTACTGCCATCGACAGCGATTCCAACGTGCTGAACGCCACTACCGTGTGTGAAGAAGACGAGATCTCCTGCGCCAGGAGCTGTTCGTTTCGTTGATGAATACTGAGCAGCTGCCGTGCGCGGAAGTGATTTTCCAAGCGCTTGATAGACGTAACGCGTAAATCCTGAACAATCAAAGCTAACTGGTCCTGTCGCACCAAAAACATAAGGACGTCCTTTAAGGCCCTCGGCTACTGAAACAATCGTTGCCCCTGTTTTGCTCAGTCCTTTTGTCGTTTTTGCGTTGTATGCTTTCGTATACATCGAAGCGATATATGCTGTTTTGCCTTGATGGCGAATTTGGTACCACTCTTTCACTTTTCCGCTCACTGTCACGGACTGTCCAAGTTTCAATTGACCGACTCGCTTGCTCGATGCTGTTGCTTTCGCTCGGATGTTTAACACATCGACGGAGACAATGACTTTCTTATTCGTTGCGGCTTGTGTTGATGACGGAACGATTGTCCAGCTACTGATCAGTAACGTTAAAGTTAGCAAAACACGAGTGACAGTTTTCATCAATTCATTCTCCTCTTATGTATGAGTATAATATGCCTTTAAATTGTCAGATAATTTCTGTTTTTATCCTATCACGTTCCAGATTTTCATCATGTTACAGTTATTTAACGCAGATTCTTTCTTGTAATACTTTTGTAACAAAACAAAAAAACAGATATGTAGAATGGCTTATCATCGCCATTTCTACATATCTGCCCGTTTTAGTCATTTAATCATTTTTTCAAGAATCCATTGACTTCTTTTTCCGGAAGCGTGCTAAGAATTCATAGACGATCGGAACGATAAGGAGTGTCAACAACGTCGAACTTGTCAGTCCACCGATGACCGTCACGCCTAATCCTTTTGAAATCAATGCGCCGCCTTCAAGGCCAAGGGCAAGTGGTGCAAGGGCACCAATCGTCGCGAGAGCTGTCATCAAGATTGGACGTAAACGTGTACCTGCCGCATCGAGTAACGCTTCACGCGTCGATAAACCTTCCGCTTCTTTATGAATGACACGGTCGATTAGGACGATCGCATTCGTCACGACGATCCCGATCAGCATCAAGGCACCAATCAAGGACGATACAGAAATCGTCTCTCCTGTAATCAGAAGTGCAACGAGCCCTCCGATGATTGCGAACGGAAGCGAGAACAAGATGACGAGTGGTGTCAATGCTCCTCCGAACGTAATGACAAGGACGAGATAGACGATGGCTACAGCTGCAGCCATTGCTAGACCGAGTTGTGTGAACGATTCCTGAATCTGTTCTGTGACCCCACCTTGCTCATATGAGACACCTGTCGGACGATCGATATTCTTGACAGATTTTTCAATCGCTTGGGAAGCTTCTGTCGCTTTATCCGTTTTCAATTCTGCTGTCACAGTAGCGACGAGTTTTCCGTCACGTTCATTGAGCGAATCTGGTGTCGTTCCTTTTTTCACTTCAACGAAATCGGACAGCTTACGAACGCCAAGTGGTGTCACGACGTCTGTCTCCTCCAAGTCTCGGATCGAATCATATGTCGTCTGTTCGTTTGGAACGATGACATCAAGTTCTTTCCCATCTACCTTAATAGTAGAAAGTGGTTTTTCCTCTCCCTGGACATTCGCAATACCCTGCGCAAGCTGTGCTGTTGATACACCGAATTCAGCCGCTTTTTGCTGATCGACTTCGAACGTGTACTGCGTATAGGCTTCTTTTAGATCTGTCGTTACTTTTCGAACATATTTCGTTTCGCCTTCGATCGCATCGACGAATTTCGGTGTGACTTTTTCTAAATCTTCGATATTGTTCGCGAAGATCGAATACGAGACGCCTGACGACGCAGCTCCACCACTAAAGTCTTGCTCTTTCCATTCACCTGTCGGAATATCAGCATTCAACTGCTTGATCGCTGTCTGCTTAACATCTGCGAAATCTTCTGTGTCTGGATCATACTGGACGATGAAGACACCTTGTTTCGTATTCCCTGGGTTCAATGGGTTTTCTCCACCGACTGTGAATTGAAGATTATCGATATTTTTTTGTTTGTTGAAATAATCTTCTGCTTGGTCAGCTGCTTTTAATGAATCATCAAGTGTTTGACCTGGTTTTGGATTGTACGTGACGTAGAGTGTTTTTTCTCCTTCTTGATTCAAGAAGTTGACACCAATCGTTGGTACAAGTGCAAAACTTCCGATCAACAGTAGGACGGAAAGACCAAAGACGATGAGTTTATGGTTTAACGACCAATTCAGCATACGACGATATCCGTTCGCTAGCTTTCCGCCTTCTTCTTTTTCTGGTTTTGGTGCTTTACCACGCTTAAAGAGCGAGTCCGCAAACATCGGAACGACCGTGACCGCTACGATCAAGGACGCGAACAGTGCAAAGACGACTGTCAATGCGAACGGTAAGAAGAGTTCTCCGACGAATCCCGTAACGAATCCGAGTGGTAAGAATACAGCAATCGTAACGACCGTTGACGATGCGATTGGAATGAATACCTCTCGTGTTGCACTGATGATCAGTTCTTTTCCTTTTAGCTTTTCCGTCGGATCTGTTAAACGACGATAAATATTTTCGATGACGACGATCGAATCATCAACAACGCGACCAATCGCGACCGTCATTGCCCCAAGCGTCATGATATTTAAGGAAATATCCATCTGCTTCAGTACAAGAATCGCCATCAGAAGTGATAGTGGAATCGAAATGACTGCGATGATCGTTGACTTGATATTTCGAAGGAACAGCAAGATGATGACGATCGCGAATAATGCACCAATCAGCGCCTTACTAATCATCGTTGAAACGGATTCCTCGATTGGTTTCCCTTGATCAAGTGTTACAGATGCATTGACTGATCCATTTTCTTTTTCAAAGTCTTTAATCGTCTGCTTCACTGCGTTGACGACATCAACCGTATTTGCGTCCTGCGACTTTGTGACTTGAACACCAATCGATCGTTCACCGTTCGAACGAGAAATCGATTCTTCAATCCCTTTGTCTTCAATCGTTGCGACTTGCGACAGCGTGACAGTTGGTACTTCTGTTGGTGCTTGTGTTGCTTGTCCTGACGTAGCACCTGTCGATGGTGTCGTTTGGGATGCAGCACCTCCTGTCGCTGCTGGTGCTTGTCCTGCTTGTCCTGCTTGTCCTGCTTGTCCTGCTTGTCCTGCTTGTCCTGCTTCAGGAGTATTCGCTGCTGGCGGTGTATAGGGAAGACGAAGATCTTTTAATTCCTTGACCGTCGTTGCTTTACCATCTAGTACGACCGCCTGTTCTTTATCTCCTAGCTCGTACAAACCAAGCGCTAAACGTGAATCATTAGCTTGAATTAATTGTTTTGCATTCTCTTCTGTTAAACCGTAACGTTCGAGTTTTTTCTCATCAAATCGAATCTCAATTCGACGAATTTCTTGACCTGCGACTTGAACCGTTTGAGCACCTTCGATTCCCTCAAGTTTTGGTTGGAGTTCATTTTCAACGAGTTTCGTTAACTCGGACAGGGAACGTTCCTTGTCTGAGACAGCAAAACCGATGACTGGGAATGCATCAAAAGAAATCCGTGATACTTGTGGCTCCTGGACACCTTCTGGTAATTCGACGTTTGAAAGAGCTTCTTTTACCTTTTGCTCTGCTTCTTCCATGTCCGTACTGAAGTTATAGTCGATTTGTAAGTTCGATGCATTTTGGAAGGACGTCGAACGTACAGTATCGACCCCTGGTAAATTTTCGACCTTACTTTCAAGTTCTCGACTGACTTCATCTAGTACCTGTTCTGGTGTAGCACCTGGATAAATCGTCGTCACGGACACGGTTGGTGTCGTGATGTCTGGCAACGTCTCAAGCTTCATCGATGTTCCCGCATAAATGCCGGCAACCGTGATGATGATCGTCATGAGCCAGAGGGCAAACTTATTGTTTACCGAAAACTGGATGATCTTTTTCATCGTATGGTTCTCCCTCACTCTTCAATTTGTTTGTCTAATCGTCGTGCACGTTCTATCAATTGCTGAATCAATCGTTGTCGAACAGTCGGAGAAGGAGCGCCGAACTGAAAATGCTCAGACAACTTCAAACCGTCTAACGTAAAGCGAATCGACAATACCTCAACCGGATCCATCTGTTCGGTCAGTTGGCGGAAGAAATGCTCCGCTTGTCGTTTTCGTTCCTCGACGAACGTCGCATGGTCCTTTAACAAGGACAACAAGTAAAGAAGCGCATCCATGTCGAGATGGAACTCCTCTTGCTGCTGAATTTGCAACGTCACAAACGCTTCCATCGGTCCCATCGTCAACTGATGTTGTTCGTATAGTTCGAATTGACGTGCTTCTTGCGCCTCGATGACACCCATTAGCAACGCTTCTTTCGAAGAAAAATGATACAACAGTCCACCCTTTGAGACATTCGCTTGTTTCGCGACTTCATCGAGCGTTAGCTGCGTAAAGCCTTGTTGCAATATAATCGCCGTCGTTGCCTCAAGAATCCGGCGACGGGTCTCTTGTGCTTTTGCACTAGCCAAAAGCCTCCCCCTTTTCCTGTTTATTTTACTGTACCGTCTGGACGGTTTCTTTTTATAGTGTACGGATTCTCATTTCGAGATGCAATCGCTTTGCTTATGTTTCACGTGAAACTTTCGTGAACGAAAAAACGCTTACGCATTTCATTGTACGTAAGCGTTCTCCAATAGATTATTCGTCCGCTTCACGCGCGCTCTCTCGCAACGCCGCTTGCATCGTTTCGAACAGATGACGCTCCCGTAGTACTTGAACACCACGATCCGTCGGTCCACCAGGTGCTGCAACGTCAGCAATGAGACGATCCGTACTCGCTTCAGAATGCATAAGAATCTCAGCCGAACCTTTCATCGCTTGAGCAACAATCCGGCGTGCGTCTCCTGAGTCAAAACCAGCATCCGTTAAAACGGGTATCATACCAGCTATGATTTCATAAAAGAAAGCAGGACTACATCCGGCCGCCGCCATGAACGCTGGCATCGTCGATTCATTCGCTTCTGCGATTTCGCCGACCCGTTCAAATAATGCCTCGACTACACTTCGCTTCTCTTCGTTCACACGTGAGCCGAACCATAGTCCAGTCATTCCTAAACGGTGTGCGACTGGTGTATTCGGCATGGCAGCGACTGTCGGACATTTTGCCAACTGTTCGATTTCATGCGGAGTAATGTGAGCAGCAATCGAAACAATCATTTGATTCGTCCACTGTTGATTTGCTACATAGTCGAGTACACCATCGGGCTGCATGCCTAGCATGACGATATCGTATAAGGAGACATCTTCCTGTTCAACAGTCTGAACACCGTGTCTTGCTGCGACTTCCGTCAATCGTGTCCCGCCACTTCGGTTCGTCATCGTAACATCCTCTCGCGCAAATCCAGAAGCGACCCATCCTTGAACGAGCGCCTCACTCATTGCACCGGCTCCTACTATTAATAGTTTCATCATATATCCTTCCTTTCCCTCAAAAAAAAGACCAGTCATGAACTGGTCTTGTGCGGGTCCATTATACACGAACGGCTAAATCTTCGACAGCAACGACACGAAGTCCCTTGTCGTCAAGTTTCTTGACGATTTTTTTCTTCGTCTTCTCGTCACAATCCGTCGGTAGCGTAATCAACACTCGACGCATGACACTACTTTTTGCATCAAGCGTCATCAGACTCGCGACTGTTGAATACTTGTTGACGATTTTCGAGATCTTCTCGAGTGCCCCTTTTTGTTCGCTCAACGCTACTGTCAGAACGTAACTCCCAGAATCACGATTCCACGCTTCTTCGAGCATTCCAAGCATCTTTCCGTGCGGTAAAATACCGAAGAAATGACCATCATCATTTAAGACTGCAATATACGGTAGTTCTTTGATTGAAAAGAAGACTTCAAAGAAATTGCTTCCTGTATAGATGTATTTGGATGTATTCTTAATCAGCGACATGACATTATCGTCTAGACTGCCACCATTCATCCCGTGCCGATAGATATGCATCTTATAGATGTTCCCCTTGAAGTCCTGTCCTGTCTGATCAAGAACGGGAACACAACGGTATCCGGTCTTTTCAAGTGTGTCGAGTGCTTCACGGATCGTTGCTGTTTCGGAAATCGTGACACATTGATGTTTCGGGATACATAAACTTTGAACGAGCATAATAAAACCCTCCTCTTTTACCTACTTACGCAGACTTAATCATATCATTCGATTTTCGTGCGCTATATCCTCTTTTCCCACTTCTGATGCGCTTCTACTCTTACAATCACAAGACAAATCCTATTCATCGCAACATAATCCAACCTATTTCAATCAAGTACACAACAAAATACTCATTGTCAGACAATTTATTAAATCAACAATCCCCTTCATATTAAGATTTATTAAGATTTCGTAAAGACGCTTCATAAATGTATTCTTTTACAATATCGTCTGCTACAATCGAACTCGTGAAGTTACTTCACTAATTCTATTCTTGTTCTTAATATGGAGGCAGAAGAAATGTTTAGTAAAAAACAAGATCCATTTGCAGTGAAATTATCAGAAATCGCAGGACACTTAAAAACGACTTCGCAATTCTTCGTTGACTTTAAAATCAACGGCATCGCGGATGTAAAAGAATTTGCCCATAAAGTAAAAGACTTCGAAACAGCTGGGGATGAGTTAATGCACCAGTTGATCATCGACTTGAACAATGCGTTCATCACACCAATTGACCGTGAAGACTTACTCGCACTTGCTAATGCACTTGATGATGTCTTAGACGGCTTTGAAGAATGTTCAGCAATCTTCGAAATCTACAATATCGTTCAAGCAGATGAGCACATGGTTAAATTCGTTGATGAGATCAACATCGCTGTCTCAGAACTTGCTATGTCAATGGATCTTCTCGTTGCCCGTAAATTGCAACCGATGCGTGAACACGTCATCAAAATTAAAGAACAAGAAACGATTTGTGATAACTTACGTCGTAAATCAATCAAAGCATTGTTCGCAACAGAAACAGATCCGATCAAAATCATTCAATACAAAGAAATCTATGAATCGCTCGAATCAATCGCGGACTACTGCCAAGATGCAGCTAACGTCATTGAAACGATCATCATGAAAAACGCTTAAGTGAGGAGCTAACGAGATGGATAGCCTGTTTATCATCACCGCCATAATCGTGATTCTCGCACTTAGCTTCGACTTCATCAACGGTTTCCACGATACAGCGAACTCGATCGCGACTTCGGTGTCGACTCGTGCTTTGAAACCACGTCATGCCATCATCTTGGCTGCATCGATGAACTTCCTAGGTGCAATCACGTTCACTGGAGTCGCAAAAACGATTTCTGGTGATATCGTTGACCCGTCAACACTCGAACATGGTAGCTACGTCGTCATCGCTGCCTTGATTTCAGCGATTGCCTGGAACCTTTTGACTTGGTACTTCGGTATTCCGTCAAGTTCTTCGCATACACTGATTGGTTCGATTGCCGGTGCCGCTGTGGCATCTGTCGGATTCGGTGGAATCGAAGCAAAAGGATTCTTAAAGATCATTCAAGCTCTATTGATTTCACCTGTTCTCGCATTTACACTCGGTTTCATCGTTTATGCAATCTTTAAGGTCATCTTCAAAAAAGGAAACTTGGCGAAGACGAATCGTCGCTTCCGTCATGTCCAAATTGCTACCGCTGCTTTGCAGTCGTATACACACGGTACGAACGACGCACAAAAAGCGATGGGGATCATTACGCTCGCTTTGATCTCATCTGGTTATCAAACGGACCACGAAGTTGCCACTTGGGTTAAACTCTCTTGTGCGATCGCAATGGGTCTTGGAACATCTGTCGGTGGATGGCGCATCATCAAAACCGTTGGTGGTCAAATCATGAAAATCCGTCCAGTCAACGGTGTTGCAGCTGACTTAACATCAGCAGCGATCATCTTTGGTGCAACGGCGATTCATCTTCCGGTTTCGACGACACACGTCATCTCTTCTGCCATCTTGGGTGTAGGTACATCGCACCGTAAGAAAGGTGTCAAGTGGGGAACAGCACAACGCATGCTTATCACATGGGTCATCACATTGCCGATTTCAATGGCTTTCGCTGCTTTGATCTACTACATTCTCGACTTCTTATTCATTAAATAAGTACTTGCCCCACCTATTCAAAAGAGGTGGGGTTTTGTGTACGTTAAAAGCGTCGATAGTTGTTGTTTTTCCCATAATTCGCTATGATGAAGAACAAGAAGGATTGTCTATTTCTTTAGGAGGAATGCCCCATGACAAAACGTAAAGCCTTAACGATTGCCGGTTCCGACACGAGTGGTGGAGCTGGTATTCAAGCTGATTTGAAGACGTTCCAAGAACTTGGTGTCTATGGAATGAATGCCTTGACGGTCATCGTCGCACAAGACCCTGATCATTCTTGGCACCACGCGGTTTACCCAATCGACACAGAACTCGTCCGGACACAAATCCATACGGTCCTTGGAGGTATTGGTGTTGATGCGATGAAGACGGGAATGCTCCCGACTGTCGAAATCATTGAAGCCGTTGCTGAAAAAATTAAATCTTCCGGCGTCCAAAACGTCGTCATCGATCCTGTCATGGTCTGTAAAGGCGAAGACGAGGTGTTGAATCCTGATACAGCGAATGCACTTCGCGATGTCCTGACACCGCTTGCGACTGTCGTCACTCCGAACGTCTTCGAAGCAGGACAATTGTCCGGTCTCGGCAAAACGCCGTCAACGATCGACGAGATGAAACTTGCAGCAGCGCGGATTCACGAAAAAGGTGCGCAATACGTTCTTGTCAAAGGTGGCAGTAAGATTGATCATCCACAAGCAGTTGACGTGCTTTATGACGGAAAAGAGTTTATCCTGATTGAGGACGAACGAATCGAGACACCGTACACGCACGGTGCTGGCTGCACGTACTCTGCAGCAATCACGGCCGAACTCGCAAAAGGTGCATCGGTAGAAGCCGCTGTCCGTACAGCAAAATCTTTCATCACTTCTGCGATTCGTCATTCATTCCGTTTGAATGAATACGTTGGACCAACTGATCACGCTGCACATCGTACAGTCCAGTCTTGATCCGCTCAAGAAGTCCGCGATATCCGCGGGCTTCTTTCTGTATAGGAGAGGAGAATAATTTATGCAAGCCATTGATTTACAAGAGATTCAACACTATATCGACGCGCATGCGAATACACCGTTATATGTACATGTCGAAACGACGAACGGGGCATACGCCACGCACCAGGATCCAACATTCCATAGTGCGGGTATGTTTTTCCGTAATGCGGAAATCACTTACGAACGGGGTCTGATCACAGGAAACGGACCTTACCGGATTGGTCTTAAGCTAGCACATGGTTGGTTATACGGAGAAGGCTTGACTGACTTTGAATTCGCTGGGGATCAATTATTGATCGCGGGTCACGATGTCGAAGGACGTCTTGCGATTGCTTTTGAACTCAGCCCGACACCATTCGCTCAAGGCGCAGAGGAGGTAGACGCATGACACACGAAGATCATTTACTCGTCGTCTTCCCTCATCCGGATGACGAAGCCTTCAGTTCTGCCGGTACAATCATCGAGCACGCTGAAAATCGTGGTCCTGTCACATACGCTTGTTTGACGCTTGGTGAGATGGGACGTAACATGGGTCGTCCTGTCTTTACGAACCGGGAACAGCTCGCAACGATTCGTAAACGTGAGTTGATCGATGCTGCTGAAAAAATGAAAATCTCGGATCTCCAAATGTGGGGACTTCGCGATAAGACCGTTGAATTCGAGGATGAAGCAGCGCTTGCTGATCGTATTCTTGCTTTGATTCAACAAACACGCCCGACTCGTTTGATTTCGTTCTATCCGGGTTACGCAGTCCATCCCGATCATGAAGCGACAGCCCGTGCCGTCGTTCGTGCACTTCGGATGATGGATGCTGCTGATCGCCCAGAGTTCCTTGCTGTCGCTTTTGCGAACAATACAAAAGAAGAGCTCGGAGAAGGAACATTCATTCATGATGTCAGTGCCTATACGGATCAAAAAATCAAAGCACTCGAAGCACATGCTTCACAAACCGGTGGTCTGATGAAAGTCATCTCGGAAGACTCGAACATTCGTGATTTACTTGTCAAAGAACGCTACTATCACTATCCGCTTTAATTTTTTTGAGAGATGCGCATCGTCAAATCGACGATACGCATCTCTTTTTTTGTCTTCATCAGAAAACGTCGACTTTTCGAACGGCTTCTGCTAGTGTGAATAGTTGAGACTACGTCTCCGGAGTTCGTAACCTCCTCCGTTATAAAAACTAGGAATGGAAGTGTACATTATGAAAAACGAACGTGCTCTTGTCGTCTTTAGTGGCGGCCAAGACTCAACGACTTGTCTGTTTCAGGCACTGAAACAGTATGAAGAAGTCGAAGTCGTGACGTTTAATTACGGACAACGTCATGCACAAGAACTCGAAGTCGCACGCGACATCGCCTCAGAGCTTGGTGTCAAACACCATGAGCTCGACCTCTCTCTTCTCAGTCAATTGACGAGTAATTCCTTGACTGACCACAGCCAAACCATCACAACGAACGAAGATGGTCTTCCTTCTACTTTTGTAGATGGACGGAACCACCTGTTTCTTTCGTTCGCAGCCGTCCTTGCGAAAGGACGTGGGATTCGTCACATCGTCACTGGCGTATGTGAAACAGACTTTTCCGGTTACCCAGACTGCCGTGATGCCTTCATCAAGTCACTCAACGTGACATTGAACCTTGCGATGGACTATCCATTCGTACTTCACACGCCACTCATGTGGCTCGACAAAAAGGAAACATGGGCGCTTGCCGACTCACTCGGCGCGTTTGATTTCGTTCGGAATCGGACGTTGACATGCTACAACGGTGTCATCGGAGATGGTTGTGGCGAATGCCCAGCCTGTGAATTACGTAAAAATGGATTAGATGCATACATCAAGGAGGTTCAACATACATGACATTCAACTACGAAGCACCTGAAACGGTCGAGCGCCCAACTGGCGACTCGCTTATCTATACGAAATCCCGCGTCATGATCGTCAAAAAACTGACGTTCGACGCAGCACACCACCTGTATGACTACGATGGAAAATGTCGTGCTCTTCACGGTCACACATACCACGTCGATATGGGGATCAGTGGCTTTCTTGATCACCGCGGTATGACACTCGATTTTGGTGACCTCAAAAAAATCTTTAAAACACATCTCGAACCGCTTCTCGATCACCGCTATCTGAATGAATCGTTGCCGTATATGAATACGACAGCCGAAAACATGGCGGCGTGGATTTTTGAGACACTCGGACAACACCTTCCAGATGAACGTGGACTTCGTGTCGAGTTCGTCAAACTCTATGAGACACCGACTGCCTTTGCTGAAGTTCGTCGTGAGTGGATGAACGAAGCATGAGTGCCTTAACGAAAACACCAAAAGTTCCGGTTCTCGAGATTTTCGGACCGACGTTCCAAGGAGAAGGACGATCAATCGGTCAAAAGACGATGTTCGTCCGGACGGGTGGTTGTGATTATTCCTGTTCGTGGTGCGACTCCGCCTTCACATGGGATGGTTCTGAAAAACCAGAACTGTTAACGGCTGAAACGATCATCGAACGGCTTGATGCACTCGGCTCTTACGGACATGTTACGATTTCAGGTGGAAATCCGTTACTTCATGCATCGATCGGTACATTGGTTGCAGCATTAAAAGAACGAAACGTCACGATGTCCGTTGAGACACAAGGTTCTTACTGGCAAAATTGGTTGCTCGATATCGATGACGTCACACTCAGTCCAAAACCACCTTCAAGTGGGATGAAGATTGATTTTGATCGCTTGGATGTTTTTTTCAAGCGTCTACCAGAACAACAGCGTGCGGTTAAAATCGTCATCTTTGATGAAGCAGATCTCGATTTCGCTGCGATGATTTCAGAGCGATATGCCTTAAAAATGCTCTATCTATCACTCGGAAATCCGGATCCGCAAGAAGAAGGTACGATTGCCCCACGGATGCTACACGATTTAAAAACACTTTGGGAACGCGTTGCTCGTGATGAACGTTTTAATCATGCACGTGTCCTACCACAACTACACGCCCTCGTTTTCGCGAACGATCGTGGCGTTTAAGGAGAAATGATTTATGCGCCCTGAAGATTTAAACGACTTATCGTTACTCGGCCAAAAAGCCGTTCCATACATTTTTGAATACCAACCCGAAGTACTCGAAGCATTCCCGAACCGTCATCCGGAAAACGATTACTTCGTTAAATTCAATGCACCAGAATTTACGAGTCTTTGCCCGATCACGAATCAACCGGACTTCGCGACGATTTACATCTCGTACATCCCGGACGAAAAACTCGTCGAGTCGAAGTCACTCAAGTTATATCTATTCAGCTTCCGCAACCACGGTGATTTCCATGAGAACTGTATCAACGTCATCGGAAAAGACCTTGTGAAGTTGATGGAACCACGTTACCTTGAAGTATGGGGCAAATTTACGCCACGCGGTGGAATCTCGATTGACCCGTACTACAATTACGGGAAGCCTGGTACAAAATATGAGCAGATGGCAGAGCATCGTCTATTTAATCACGATCTCTATCCTGAAACGATCGATAATCGTTAAGACGACTAAAAAAGGAACCGCGGAAAATTCCACGGTTCCTTTTTTTGATGCTTATCAACTAGATGGAAGGTCGATCAAGGTCGTACTATTTTGCTGACGGATGACTTCAGATGGCCAGATGTGCCGAAGTAAATGATCCGAAGGGACATGCAAGGCACGTGCCAGTCGCTCAATCATTGAAAAGGAGGGATGGGCAATGCTACTTTCGATACGTTGAATCATCTCGGGTGTCGTTTCGGTCAACTCAGCTAAAGTTTTCTGATCGAACTGGTGACGTTCTCTTAATGTACGAATACGCTGACCGTACTGCCCAATCGGTTGAATCACTTCTTTCATCCGCCAAACATCCTTTCTTTTTTGAAACCAGACAACGTTCACTGTAGTCTTATTCCCACTTTTTTTAAATCTGAACACCTTTCCGAATCATCAATTTTCTTTAGAAATAAAATTTCAAATATTTTTCTTGTAAAACACTAGCTTTTTAAAAAGTTATCGCTTACAATTCTATATGCAAACGGTTGCATTAATCGCTTACATTATTGCACTGTTCTTACACACATATTAGAGAAAAAGAGATACAAAGGAGTGAATGATCTTGAAAAATGCTATTTCGTTTGATTTTTGGCAAAAACTCGGTAAAGCTTTGATGGTCGTCATCGCCGTCATGCCTGCTGCAGGTATCATGATTTCGGTCGGGAAACTGATCGGTATGTACGGAGGCGACATCGCGTTAATGCAAACGATTGCCCGAATCGTTGAAGATTTAGGTTGGGCCATCATTACGAATCTCCACGTCTTATTCGCGGTTGCGATTGGTGGATCATGGGCAAAAGAACGTGCTGGTGGTGCGTTCGCGGCGTTACTCGCTTTCATTTTGATCAACCGTGTCACAGGAGCTATCTTCGGTGTCAATGCTGACATGATCGCGGATCCAAAAGCAACAGTCGATTCATTACTCGGTTCTGAGCTTATCGTAAAAGATTATTTCACTTCAGTTTTAGGCGCACCTGCGCTTAACATGGGCGTATTCGTCGGAATCATCTCTGGTTTCCTTGGTGCCGTTCTCTTTAATAAATTCTATAACTTCAGCAAGTTGCCAGATGCGCTTGCCTTCTTCAACGGAAAGCGTTTTGTTCCATTCGTCGTCATCGGTGGATCAGTCGTTGCAGCATTTGCTTTATCACTCGTTTGGCCGTTCGTCCAAGGATTATTGAATGACTTCGGGCGCTGGATTGCCTCTTCACGCGATTCTGCACCAATCATTGCACCGTTCGTATACGGTACACTCGAGCGTCTATTACTACCGTTTGGTCTGCATCACATGTTGACTGTTCCAATGAACTACACGGAGCTCGGTGGAACGTATAAAATCTTGACGGGAGCTGCTCAAGGCTCAACGGTTGCCGGTCAAGATCCACTTTGGTTAGCTTGGATCACTGACCTTGTCAACTTGAAACAAGCTGGCAACACACAAGGATATAACGACTTGATCAACAGCGTTGTTCCTGCCCGTTTCAAAGAAGGACAAGTCGTCACATCACTTGCTTCATTGATTGGTATTGCCCTTGCGATGTATATGTCGGTTGATGAAGATAAGAAAAAGGCGTACAAACCCGTCTTCTTATCTGCAGGACTTGCTGTCTTCTTAACAGGTGTCACAGAGCCAATCGAATTCATGTTCATGTTCATCGCTCCTGTCCTTTACGTCATCTATGCTGTACTAACAGGTGTTGCTTTCGCACTGGCAGATGTCATGCATCTTCGGATTCACGCCTTCGGTGCCATTGAACTTCTGACACGGATTCCTTTGATTGCAAAAGCAGGATTGATTGGTGATTTGATTCGCTTTATCGGTGTCTGTGTGTTCTTCTTCTTCTTAAACTTCTTTACGTTCCGCTTCGTCATCAAAAAGTTCAACTATGCGACACCAGGTCGTAACGGGAACTATCTTGATGACATCAACGTATCTACAACTGAAGCTTCAGGTGAGGCTGCTGCGACATCAGCTCCTGCCGACGGTTCACAAGCTTCACAAATCATCGATTTGCTTGGTGGACAGCAAAACATCGAAGACGTCGATGCTTGTATGACACGTCTCCGTGTCACTGTCAAAGATCCAGCGCTTGTCGCAAAAGAAGCAGACTGGAAAGCAAACGGTGCACTCGGTCTGATCCTTAAGAACAATGGCGTGCAAGCCATTTACGGTCCAAAAGCCGATATCTTAAAATCAGATATCCAAGACCGGATTGGCGCATAAACCTGCGAGATTAGGGAACTACCTAAAGGTGAAGCTCTTTCATAAGAGTTTCACCTTTCTTATTTGAAAAATCAGGAGGATCACTCATGCGTCTACTCACATTAAACTGTCATTCGTGGCAAGAAGAACAGCCTCTCGAAAAATTAAATCAAATCGTCCAACAGATCCTCGCTCAAGATTACGATGTCATCGCGCTGCAGGAAGTCAGTCAATTGATGGATACACCGATCGTCCATGACGATGTGCGCAATGACAATTTTGCTTATTTAATCCAGCAAGCCTTAAAAAAACAAGGGCAAACCTACTCTCTCGTTTGGGATTTCGCCCATATCGGATACGATAAATATGAAGAAGGACTCGCTCTTTTGACGAAACATCCGATTCTAAAGTCGGACAGTTATTATGTCAGCCGGAGTCAAGATACACTTGATTGGAAATCACGGAAAATCGTCCGTGCGACGATTCAAGTCGACGGGACACCGATTACATTCAACACCTGCCATCTCGGCTGGTGGGCAGATGAAGCAGAACCCTTCCAAGAACAGTTCAATCATTTGATGGCTAGGATGGATCCACTCGAATGGACGTTATTCCTTGGTGATTTCAACAACGATGCCTTAGAACGTGATACTGGTTATGATTATATGATGCAACGTGGATTACACGATGTTTTCCTGCTTGCTAAGGAAACAGTCGGGATCGAAACGATCAATGGTAATATCGATGGCTGGGAAGATAATCAACAAGGCTTGCGGATCGACCTCGTTTTATCGAATCGAAAGATTGATGTTGAACGTGTCGGTGTCGTGTTCGATGGGATTCACGGACCGATTGTTTCCGATCACTATGGCGTTGAAGTCGATATCTTGATTCAAAAAAATGAACATTGAGTATTGACAACGCTTTCTTTTCTCCTTTATGATGAAATCAAATCAATAGTGCGGATTGTGACAGTACGGCTGGCAAGACCGAAATGACACCTCGTTAGGAGAGGTGTCTTTCGGTCTTGCTTTTTTTGTCTCATCTCGCACGTTTCATGAAAAAGGAGGACTTTTCCGATGGATTATCAACAAACTGCTAAACGTGTGCTCGAACTCGTCGGTGGACGCGAAAACATCATCACTGCCGCTCATTGTGCGACACGCCTACGTCTTGTCCTGCATGATGAATCAAAGGTTGATCAAGCAGCACTTGAAGACTTGGATGGTGTCAGTGGTGCATTCTCAAGTTCTGGTCAATACCAGATCATCTTCGGAACCGGTACTGTCAATAAAGTATTTGCTGCTTTTGCACCGTTAGCTGGTGTACAAGTCGATGGAGAAGAACCACTCGACGTGAAAAAGGCTGCGTCTCAAAAATTAAATCCGTTCGCTCGTCTCGCTCGTTCCCTTTCGAACGTCTTCGTTCCACTCATTCCGGCAATCGTCGCTGCTGGTCTCTTGATGGGACTACTCGGTATGATCAAAGCATTCGGTTGGGTTGATGGCGATTCGCCAATCGTCCAATTGCTCGATATGTTCTCGTCTTCTGCTTTCATCATCTTACCGATTCTAATCGGTTTCTCGGCTGCTCGTGAATTTGGCGCGAATCCGTACCTCGGTGCCGTCATCGGGGGAATTATGACACACCCGTCCCTCTTGAATCCATGGACGCTTGGTAACAGTGATCCTGAAGTCATGAAGTTCCTCGGCATGAATATCGAATTAATCGGTTATCAAGGAACGGTCTTCCCGGTTCTCTTAACTGTTTGGGTTATGGCAAAAATCGAACAACAAGTTCGTAAGCGTACGCCAGAGACACTCGATCTACTTGTCACACCATTCGTCACGGTACTTGTCACTGGATTCCTGGCCTTGATCGTCATTGGTCCGATTGGAACATTACTCGGAAAAGGCATCTCATTCGTACTCGTCTTCTTCTACGAGCAGTTCTCGGTCGTCGCTGGTCTTCTCTTCGGTGGACTTTACTCGACGATCGTCATCACAGGAATGCATCACAGTTTCCATGCAATCGAAGCAGGTCTACTTGCCGATAAGAGTATCGGGAAGAACTTCCTCTTACCAATCTGGTCGATGGCGAACGTCGCCCAAGGTGGTGCTGGACTTGCTGTTTACTTCTTGACGAAGAACGTCAAACTCAAAGCACTTGCCCTACCGTCTGCGTTCTCGGCATTCTTAGGAATTACAGAACCAGTCATCTACGGTGTCAACTTACGCCTCGGAAAGCCGTTCATCGGTGGTGCGATCGGTGGCGCAATTGGCGGTGGTTACGTCGTATTGACGCAAGTTGCTGCGAACGCTTACGGATTGACGGGAATTCCAATGATCGCAATCGTTGCCCCACTTGGTGCGTCAAACTTAATCAACTACCTCGTTGGGTTTGCAATTGCTGTCGCTACTGCGTTCATCTCGACTGTCGTTCTCATGCGTCTTGATGCACGGAAACAAAAAGAAACAGACGTTGCTGCTTAATCCTTCATGCGACCAAACCGAGTCCACTGACTCGGTGGTCGCATTTGTCGGTTCGCAAAGGATCAGCATTCGCTTTATAATAAAGAAAAGATCAGAAAGGAGGACGTCAGGCTGATTATTCATAAGATCCTAAATAACAATGCTGTTGTCGTCAAAGAAAATGGACAGGAACGGATCGTCATGGGACCTGGAATCGCTTTTGGAAAAAAGAAGAAAGATCCGATTCAAGCAACGAAGATTGAAAAAATGTTCATCCCTTCTTTTGAAAATGCGGAGCAATTCAAAGAAATTCTGACAACGACACCACTTGAGATCATTGATTTATCGGAACGTATCATCTCACATGCAGAAGGTGAACTTCAGACACCATTTCATGACTATATTCATGTCAGTCTGACGGATCACCTTGCTCATGCTGTCCGGTTAGCACGTGAACAACTCGTCGTGCACAATCGACTAGCTGAAGAGATTCGCCTTTTATACGGACCGGAGTATGCGATCGGAGAATGGGCGGTCCTTGAAATCGAACGTGCCTTACAGGTCACTCTACCAAAAGAAGAAGCAGCGAACATCGCGCTTCACTTATATAATGCACGACAAATCCATCCGAACATGGCAACTGCCTTGCAGACGGTCACGTTACTCAATGAACTGCGCGAGCAGATTGAAGTCTTTTTTGGACAAACCATCGAAACCTCATCAATGACGTATTATCGTTTCTTCACGCATATGAAATTAGTCCTCGCCCGGATCGAACAAGGAGAAACACTACACGACATGGATGATGTGATTTTATCTGCCGTCAAAACCCGTTATGCTGATGCGTATGCCTGTGCGAGTCAGATGGGGAAGTGGCTGACGCTTGAACTCGATACACGTGTACCTGAATCGGAAATTGGCTATATGGCTTTACACATCGAACGGATTCGTCCCGATCTTGAAAGGAGTTCTACGTATGAAAATCTTTAGTTTAGGGGAAGCATTGATTGATTTGATTCCTCTTGATGCCGAAAACATGACATTTCAAAAAAATCCTGGCGGTGCTCCTGCCAATGTCTCTGTCGGACTCGCTCGATTAGGTGCTGACAGTTATTTTCTTGGAGCCGTCGGAAATGATTCGATGGGACATTTCTTGAAGGATACGTTACATCATTACGGTGTTCGTACTGATCATCTTGTCCACGATTCGACGCAAAAAACAGGACTAGTACTTGTCACGAACGGTCAGGATGGAGAACGATCGTTTGAATTCATTAATGCAGAGCGCGCTGATATGCAATTTCACGAGACACATGTTCCAGAGGACTTCACGTCTGTCGACTTATTGCATATCGGTTCTATCTCTTTGATCACTGGAGAAGCAGTCAAAGCGACACGTAAAGCCATCGCACGTGCGAAAGCACATCAAGTCCCAGTCTCATATGATCCGAACTTACGAGAGTCGTTATGGCCAAGTCTTGACGAAGCACGAACGACAATCCGGTCTGTTTTACCGGATGCCCAAATCGTTAAACTCGCCGAGGAAGAACTGACGTTTTTAACCGGACAAACGAATCTTGATGACGGGGCTGCCGAATTATTAGCCGAATATCCGATTCGCCTTCTTGCCATCACGCGAGGAAGCGAAGGTTCAATCCTCTATACGGATCGTGCGATGGCTGTCATCGATGCGATTACTGTCGATGCCATCGATACGACAGGAGCTGGAGATGCCTTCATGTCCGGCTTACTCTACCAATGTGCGTTACGCGATTTTTCGTTTGATTGGTCTGAAGATGAACTTCGTGATATCGGTCGATTCGCAGCGATTTCCGGTGGACTTGCTGCTTCCGTCAAAGGCGCGATGGCTGCTTTGCCAACGCTCGACGAAGTCGCACATCGCTTGAATTAAGATCGTTTCCATGAATAAAGGAGAGGAGGTGTCTACACACTTCCTCTCCTTTTTCGATGGATGAACACCTCTATCCAATCCCTCATGTTCACGCGTGCTATTTACGGTTTTTTAATGAATTGTTTGATTTCATCTAACGACTCATCTTGTTGCTCTTTTGGTGTCAATGGACTACTATTATCTCCCTTTTGTGTTCCGTACATACCAAAGTTCGCATGATTTCCTTGCTTGATTTCATGGAAGATCGCATCTTTTCGAACGTCCTGTTTACTTTTTTCGATATCAGCGACTGGTAAGACACCATCTCGCCCACCATAAATCGTCAAGGAAGGCGCATCAATCGAATCAATCGGGTAGGACGCAAGGAAAATGATTCCTTTGATTTTTGGATTCTGTTCGACGATCGTTGAAGCCGCACTGCCGCCGAGTGAATGTCCCATTAGATACCACCGTTTGACTTGAGGATAATCCTCGATGATATCGAGTCCTTCGTTTGCATCGAGCAAGGCAATCCGAAACGGTAGCTTCGGTATGATGACAAAATATCCGTCTTTCGCTAGTTGATTGCCATAATAACTGTAGGCAGCAGCATCGACTTTTGCCCCTTGATAAAAGATGAATCCGACGTCACTCGTCTCTTTTCCAAACGTCACTTCGCTTGGTGTTTCCGTCTCCACGTAAGACGTTGCTTGCTGCGAAGCATCATAATCGAACTGTGCCCAAATCATGAAAGCAAAAATGAGTAGCGCAAGTACTGCAACAATCGTTCCAAGGATTCGTTTACTCCATTTCTTCATGTCATTCCCTCCCTATAGCGTTATACCCATTATTATGTGATCAATCACATATGAAAACAAATGATAGAATTTTCAGTCATTGTAAGCATCCCTATCTCTTTTTCATGAATTGGTTTAAGATAAAATCAATATTGTTTTTTCGAAAGGAGATTCACGTTTTGCCGCGTACCCTTGTGTCTACGATCCAATGGTTTTTATTTATCATCTGTACCAACATTGCCCCGCCCCTCGCCATCGCAGCATCGTTTGAACTCTCGGGTGCCGAGACGCTTTCCTTTTTATCTCGTTGTCTATTCGTATTTGCCATCTTAAGTCTATTTCAAGTCCTGCTCGGACATCGCCTTCCGATCATGGAAGGTCCTGCCGGAATTTGGTGGGGGGTGTTCGCTCTCTATTCATCAATCGGCGTCACGCTGTATGGTAGTTATTCGAACACGTTACAGTCGCTCGGTTTCCTACTTCTACTTAGCGGAATCATCTGTATCGTCTTAACGGTAACAGGTGTTTTACGGCGCTTAGTTCCGCTCTTCACTCCCCAAGTCATTGGTGTTTATATGTTATTGCTGTCGGCACAGCTTTCGGGATCTGTCATGAAAGGATTGCTCAATATCGAGGATGGACGAATTCAAGTATTACCTGCCGTCATCTCGATTCTGACCGTCTTGATCTCGCTTTATCTAGAAAGAAGTGATCGTTTACGCCAATACGCTTTATTGATTACCTTACTTGTTGGGTGGAGTATGTTCGCGCTGATCGGTCGTGCTGAGATGCCAAGCTTCGATGGTCCACTGTTCACTTTACCGAGTCTGTTACCGTTCGGCGGTATTCATGTCGACTGGAGTCTGTTGCCGACTGCCCTCATCATCTCGTTACTCTTGATGACGAACGTTTTAGCAAACATTAAAGTCATCGAACGGATCATCAGTGCAAAACGCGGAGAAACCGTCAAAGGACAAGTCGGGACGGCTGGTATCACGGCTGGTATCGGGCAACTATTCGCTGGGCTATTCGGAACGGTTGGTCCTGTTGCGATTTCCGGTACAGCCGGATTCATCGCCTCAACCGATAATACGGACCGCAAAGCTTTCGTCTATGCGAATATCACGTGTCTTTTCCTCAGTATCGTGACACCGTTCGTCGGATTGATTGCTAAGATTCCCGTCGCGGTCGGTTATGCGATGGTCGCTCCAATCGTTGCCGGTATGGCGATCATCGGTGTCACGGAAGCAGCCCGTGACTTGAATCGTCAAACGGCGATGATCACGGTCGGTCTTCCAGTTCTCGTCGGAATTGGTGCGCTGTTACTACCGAAAGGTGCAACGGCAGATTTACCACCACTCGTAACGACCCTGATGTCGAACGGACTCGTTCTCGGAACACTCGTCGCCTTGCTCGCAGAAGGCTTACGACATGTTCGTACGAACGATTAATAAAAAGACGCTTTCTCGGCTGAGAAAGCGTCTTTTTTCATGCATCAGCGAATGCCGCGCATGTATTTCTGTAGTTTTGGTGCGAAAGCAAACAACAGTAATCCGAAGATGACGGCTACGATACCTGTAATACCGAAGTAAAGAACTTCCGTATCATTCGTATAGTATTTAACGATTTGTGCGTTGACCGCTTGACCTGTTGCGTTCGTCAAGAACCATAGACTCATCGTTTGCGCTGAGAAAGCTGCTGGTGCTAGTTTCGTTGTCGCTGATAATCCCACTGGTGACAAGAAGAGCTCACCAATGACGACGAGGAAGAAGCTCAGTGCAAGCCAGAGTGGACTAACTGTCGTCTCAACACCAAACAGGATACCTGGTAGTGTCATGACAATGAACGAAAGACCTGCAAACAGAAGACCAAACGAGAACTTTTGCATCGTCGTTGGTTGACGATCACCTAGTTTGACCCAGAAGCTTGCAAACACCGGTGCCAACACGATGATGAAGAGTGGATTCAACGATTGGAAGAATGCCGGTTGAATCTCAAATCCTAAGAACGAAAGATTCGTCCGTTCACTCGCAAAGATCGAGAGGACGTATGATCCTTGTTCTTGAATCGCCCAGAAGATCGCTGCTGCGATGAATAGTGGAATATAGGCAATCAATCGTGAACGTTCGTCATCCGTAATTTTCGGACTACGGAGCATGACTGTGAAATACGCAATTGGAATCAGAATCCCGAGAATCGTAACCATCAAAGTAAAGCGAGAAATCGTCAACAATCCTGTCATCGATGCAATAACACCGAGTACAGCAATGACGACGACAACGATTGATGCAATCGTGATGAATCGTTTTTTCTCGTCCCCTTTTAATGGGTTCAAGACATACGTACCCGCTTGACCGAGGTTTTTCTTCTTCGTCAGAACGAAAACAACGAGTCCAGCAAACATTCCGATGGCAGCAAGTGCGAAACCTGCATGGTATCCACCACGGTCAGCCACTTCACCAACGACGAGTGGTGAGAGGAATGCTCCGGCGTTGATCCCCATATAGAAAATACTAAATCCAGCATCACGACGGTTATCCGTCTTGCTGTACAGATCACCGACGATATTCGATACGTTCGGTTTCAAGAACCCCGTACCGATGACGATGAGACCCATCGAGATGAAGAGAGCCGTAATACCTGCTGGTAAAGCAAGGACGATATGTCCAAGCATGATTAAGATACCACCATAGAAGACGGTCCGTGACGTACCGAGTAAGCGGTCAGCCACCCAGCCACCAATGATGCCTGACATGTAGACGAGTGAACCATAGACGGCCATGATCGACGCAGCTGTCGTCTTGTCGATACCTAAACCACCGTTAGCAACCGAGTCATACATATAGAAGATGAGAATGGCACGCATGCCATAGTAGGAGAAACGCTCCCAAAACTCGGTGAAGAAGAGGGTGAATAACCCTTTCGGATTCCCAAAGAATCCTTTTTGCGGAACGGTCTTATAGACCTGATCGCGATCAAACTCTGCCATATGATCGGCTCCTTTCATCTACCCTGAATAAGTGCATAATCCATCATCTTTTCCCGCTTTCCCCAAACGGTAAGCGTGACGAAACAGATAGGATACAAATACACTGTTTTGCCTGAATTGTCTCACTACTTTTTTTATATATGAGACAGCACTTTACCATTCAACCGCAAATCATTTGATGAGTCAAATATTATTTACGTTACAAAAATAACAAAAAGAGCAGTCGACGAGTCGGCTGCTCAAGATTGCATCTGTTTCGATTCAATAATCGTAATCCCTGGTGGTGCATGTAACGTTTCGCGGATCATCGCAGTAGCGACTTGACCGGCTTCAATCGGTGCAATCGCGCTCCGCTTCAACAAGGGGCGTAAGACTGTCGAAATTTTCGCAGCCGCCTGTTCACCGAAACGAAACTCATCACGATCTCCTAACAAGAGAGAAGGTCTGAAAATCAATAACGCATCATATCCAAGTACACGCAATCCGTTTTCCGTGTCCCCTTTTACTCGGTTATAAAAGGTTTTGGCATTCGGATGGGCACCGAGTGCCGAAATCAAAGCAAATCGTGTCGCCCCGAGATCTAGCAATTCACGACCGAGTTCGACTGGATACGTATAGTCAACAAGACGAAATGCCTCTTGCGATCCTGCTTGTTTGATCGTCGTACCCAGTGCACAATAGACATGGTCAACGACAGGTAATTCAATTTCTGTCACGCGATCAAAATCAATCACCCATTCTTCCAGTTTTGGATGAAAACGACGCATCGGGCGGCGAACGAGAACATGAACCTCGCTATACGCATCTTCTGCCAACAAACGATCCACGAGTTCTTGTCCGACTAGACCGGATGCTCCTAAAATTGCTGCTCTCATACGGTTCTCCCTCCTTTTACTGTCGACCGATTGGTACGAAATAAGAACGGTTTCCAGTAATCCGCTCACCGGCACGTACACCGATCGCACTTGGTCTTCCTCCTAAAATAAAAACACCGTACATATACGCGACTTCTCCTTCTTCCTGAAGCGGATACGTCGGTAATTCTTGATATGCTTGATAGACAGCCGGCTGATCACGAAACGTATGTTGTTCGTTTTTCAGCATGATATCTCCGTATCCATCATGGACGGTGACAGTGTCCCCTTCACGTCCGAAGATCGGTTTTTTAACGAATGGTTGCCGGCTTGCGATGAACGCATCGGCAGATAAGTACGTCGGTAAAAAATAACGAGCAATCATCGTGTGGTCCGTTTCACTCAAGTACGGATGATTGGTTTCGTGTAGCATCCAGACCAATGCAAGGACCGACTTAGCTTGCATTAAAAAGGCGGAAGGCGGATTGATGATTTCGAGTCGCCCCGTCTCGACGAGTTGTAATAATAAGCGTCCTAAATTTCGCCCGTCTTCATCCCGATCAAGTAACGCCATCTCGATCGGAAAGGTTTGACGATACAAAATATCGATTCTTCTACCTGCCTCATCGTATAAGCCTTCTTCCGGGCGAATCTCTAGTGCATCAAGCGGACAGTAGGTCGCTTCATTCCAAAACGACTGCAAATATTCAGCTGTTAACCGGTCCTCGATATGGTCACCATGTGAGGTAAAAACGACATGTGGATTCTGTTTCGTCCGGTACGTCGCAGCTTCAATCGCTCGATGGACGGCTGCCTTCAACCATTTGTTTTCCCCATCGTTTACGCTTTTAAAACCTTGCTTCTTCGCTACAGTATCATTGACTTCAAATACTTCTTTGATGAAGGTCGGCGTATCTGCATTCCACTCCATCAGTGAAATGCGATCATCTGTCGCAATAAAATCAAATCGTCCGATGACGGTCAACGGTCGCATCGTCTCAAGTCTTAAAAAAGCAAGACTTTCGGATGGGAAGCCAAGCTCGAGCAGTGCCTCATCATCCATCGATCGAAGAATCGGAAGCACTTTTTCGAATATCTGGTAAACTTCTTGTGCTGCAATATGCAATTGATCAATGCGTTCGTCCGAGATGGGCATGATCTCCGTCACAGCGTACGGTTCCCCGTCTAGCACATCCCAAAAACGATCAATGTCTCCATAAAACGTTTCTCGCTTGTTCATCCGCCGAAAAAGCCGGAAGACGAGCCTGTTCCGAATCCTTTTGTCTTCGTGTTATAACTCTTCACTTCTTTTGATTTTGGCGTATATCCTTTTGTTCGCATCGCACTATGCATCAAGGCACGGGATGCGAAATAACTACCACCCCAGTAAAAGTATCCTGCATGCGTCGACGAGCTATCATCACAGTACCAAACGCCTTCGTCATTATCATACTCATAGTCATCGCAATCTGGATCGTCTGGTCGTTCTGCTCGTGCATCATCCGATCCGCAACCACTCAATGTCGTTCCAATCAACAGTGTTGCAGCTAATGTCGCTTGTTTCATCCAATTCACCGTCTCAGTCCCCTTTCCATTTACTCTCGTTATGGATAGTATACGCTTTTTTAGAGAGAAAAGTTTCTTTGTTCTGCCGGAACTTTTTTTCCTCAAACGTGGTAATAGTATCTATAGAACAAAAAGGAGGATTTACGTATGTCACTTGCCTATTATGTTGAAGAAAATGGTGAATTTCATCCGATTTATCAATATGATCGCTATGCAATCGAGCCGGAAGAAATCATCGCCCATCAACTTTGCGAATTTCATATCATCGAAGGACATCAATACGAGCTCCGTTCCAATGAGATGACAGGCGAATACGATCAATTGATCGTCGATCATATCAAAGCATCGCCACGCGCGACGGAAGAACGTATTTATCCACCTCATCAAATTCATATTGAATTCAGGCAGTATCTATCAGACAGTGCCCAGCCACTCTTAAAAACATCTACAGTTCCGAACCACGTCCAAGCAATGCGTTTTTTGATAAAGGACAAGATTGAAGTCGAAGGACATGGCGTTTTCGAACGAGATAGCTGTGAAATCGATATCGATCGGAATTGTTACGTTGTCTATCTAGCAGATACACTTTAAGAAGTAAAATCAAGTCTCTTCATTTCCAAGAGACGTTTTTTTTGGCATACTAGAAGGTAAGAACGAATCAATCGAGGTGAACGAACATGAGTGAACAACCAAAAAAACTATCATTGCAAGAGGCAATGGTCGAACGCTTGAAAGCAAAAAAACAAGCGCAAACGAAACGTCCGACTGGCTTACAAGGGACACAAACGAAACAACTGACAAGCCAACAGACGAAAAAAGCAAACAACCAGAAAAAACGGACAGGCGTCTAAATCACAGGAATTCATGAAATAAGGAGTAATTATGAGTATTTTAACGGTATCTAACTTAAGTCACGGATTCGGTGACCGCGCCATTTTCGAAAATGTCTCCTTCCGCCTGTTAAAAGGCGAGCACATCGGGCTCGTCGGTGCAAACGGTGAGGGAAAATCGACGTTCATGAACATCATTACGTCGCAACTTGAACCGGATGATGGAAAAGTAGAATGGGCGAAACATGTACGTGTTGGTTATTTGGATCAGCATGCTGTCCTTGAAAAAGGATTAACGATTCGGGATGCCCTTAAAGGTGCATTCCAGTACATGTTCGACATCGAACAGGAAATCAATGATCTATACGGTAAAATGGGCGAAGTCGAGCCAGAAGAACTCGAAAAGATGCTCGAAGAAGTCGGTGTCTTACAAGACATTTTGACGAACAATGACTTCTATACGATTGATGCAAAAGTCGAAGAAATCGCACGTGGTCTTGGTCTGGATGAAATCGGGCTCGACCGAGATGTACAAGAACTTAGTGGTGGACAGCGGACGAAAATCTTGCTCGCAAAACTACTTCTCGAAAAACCAGACATTCTCTTACTCGATGAGCCGACCAACTATCTCGATGTCCAGCATATCGAATGGTTAAAACGCTACTTGAATGAATATGAGAATGCGTTCATCTTGATCTCGCACGATATTCCATTCCTCAATAGCGTCATCAACTTGATTTATCATATGGAAAATCAAGAATTGAATCGTTATGTCGGCGATTACGACAACTTCGTCACGATCCATGAAGCGAAGAAAAAACAACTCGAGTCTGCTTTCAAGCGTCAACAGCAGGAAATCTCTGAGTTGAAGGACTTCGTTGCCCGGAACAAGGCACGTGTTTCGACACGGAACATGGCGATGTCACGTCAGAAGAAACTCGATAAGATGGATGTCATCGAACTCGCGCAAGAACGTCCAAAACCAGAGTTCCACTTCCTCCAAGCACGGACACCAAGTAAATTGATGTTCGAAGCAAAAGGTCTCGTCATCGGATACGATGAGCCACTTTCGCGTCCTCTTGATTTGACAATCGAACGTGGACAGAAGATTGCCTTGCACGGTGCGAACGGAATCGGGAAATCGACGTTGCTGAAAAGTTTGCTCGGTGAAATCCCTGCTGTTTCAGGTGTTGTTGAGCGAGGAGAAAACCTGCATATCGGGTACTTCGAACAAGAAGTCAAAGAGAAGAACTCGAATACGTGTATCGAAGAAATCTGGAATACGTTCCCGTCTCTGACACAACAACAAGTACGCGCTATGCTCGCGAAGTGTGGTCTGATGACAAAACACATCGAATCGAAAATCGAAGTGCTCAGTGGTGGGGAAAAAGCGAAAGTCCGTCTTTGTAAATTGATGAATACGGAATCGAACATTCTCGTACTCGATGAGCCGACGAACCACTTGGACGTCGAAGCCAAAGAAGAGTTAAAACGTGCGTTACAAGAGTACAAAGGAACAGTCCTATTGATCTCACACGAACCAGAATTCTATGAAGCTGTTGCGACAGACTTATGGAACTGTGAATCGTGGACGACAAAAGTATTCTAAGCGACACTTTACAAAAGATGGGATGCCCAGAAGGGTATCCCATCTTTTTAGTTCATACACTTAATCATTGCATGATTGTTCATCTTCACGCACACTAGGACTTAGAAAATGGTTATGAAGGAGCGTGTTTTTTTGGAAACAATCACGAAAAAAGCAACACTGTCCTATCTACATGTTCCAAGTGGCGGTTCGGAACAGTTGATTGCCCGCCTTTATTCACCGGAACATACAGAGGATGCACCGCTGGTTGTCCTCTTCCACGGATTTCCCGGGAAACAGTTGAACATGGACTGGGCAGTACAACTGCAAAGCATGGGCTATCATGTGCTCGTCACGTCGTATCGTGGAACGATCGGTAGTCCTGGAACATTCCGATTCCAGCATGTTTTGGAAGACGCGACGGCGACATTACGTTACGTCTGCTCCGAGTCCTTTACCGTCGAACACCGAATCAAGGCAGATCAGATTACCGTTGTCGGTCATAGCATGGGTGGTTTCGCCGGTCTGCATGCCTTTGCTGAGACGCCGGAAGCTGCACATTATGTCGGAATTTCTCCGTTTAATTTCGGTCTCGTCGGTCAACTCGTCCTCGAACATCCGGAATACGACGCTGCACTTCACGGAGTCCTCGAGCGAGGGGCTGCTTTCCTAAATGGTGCTGATGCTGACGCGTTACTCGACGAGTTAAAGCAACATCATGCGACATGGAACTTACTGATGCTAAAAGAACGTCTAGCCGATCGCTCGCTGTTACTCATGACGTCAGAGCGGGACGAAACCTCAATCAAAGCGCTCCATCATGATTTATTGCTATCCGACAGCCCGTTTGAGGAAGCGATCGTCGACAGTGATCACAATTACATCGAGAACCGAGACGCTGCCTTTAACGAGTGGACAGCCTGGCTCGCACGACAATGAAAGGAGGGCTCAGCGTACGGCTGAGCCCTCCTTTGCTGAAGTCCGAGTCCGTGGAACGGGACGGATTCGCATTCGGTATAGGACGAGCGTGAACATCGTCAATGTCGAGGCGGCATACCAAATCGTTGTAAACAGTGTGCCGGTATCCGTACCGACGAATAGACCATGTGCCGTCATCAATAGCCAAGCAGGTAAGACGAGCCAGTGTGTCAATTTCCAAAGTGTCTTACCTAACGTCTCTTTCAAAAAATCCGAAGTCACGAGAACGAACCCAAATAAATAGAGACTGATTGTTCCTAGCGCATTCCAAAGCGGCTCATAAGAAGCTTGCCCCGGAATCAAGACTTCAAAGATCGTCAGTGGTGCGTATGAATCCACAATGATGAGGGTCCCATGGAGGACGATTGCCAGTAATCCTGCCCAGCCACTATATAAGTGCACGTGATGTAATCGGGCTTTTTGTTTTTTGAGTGCCGGGTATGAACCGAGCAACCCAGCCAGAACAGAAATCGTCATGAAGAAGTGTCCACTTAATCCACTCAACCGAATCATCGTCCAGGTCGAAAATAACCATTTCATCCAGTCCATATCTCACTCGCTCCTTTCTGTTCACTTCGCCATTCCCCGGCAGTATCCAAAATCAATAATCGTCCTTTTGGAAACCAACGAAACAGCTTTTCTTGACGTTCTGTTTCTGTCATCTGAAAGGCAAGCTTCGTCATGACTTCCGCTTCATAAAGTTGCGGGGCAGATGCCGTTACTTGAAGAATCGGGCTTACTGTCGGGCGCCCTGTTCGCCCATCTAACAAATGATGATGGGTTTGATCCCTCGTCTTCCACGATCGATAGACACGGTTTGATGTCGCGACAGCACCTTGTCGTAATTGCATGTCTGCGACGCGTTGTTCCGTCTCTGGGTGCGTGATCATGATATTCCATGGTTCACCATCAGACCAGACAATAACGTCACCTCCCGCTTCAATCAATCCGCGGTTCCAGTTTTTTCGCAATCGTTGCGCCGCAATCATCGCAGCCGCGCCTTTTCCGATTCCACCTAAATCGATAAAACCGCCCCCGACTCTCGTTACGTCACATCCTTCAATAATGAAAGGAGCAATTTCTGGTGGATCGACTTCTTCATACGCGACGGCTTGTGTAAAAGGAAATGATTGACGATAGCCATTGGCTTGTTGTTGCGCTAATAGGAATGGTGAAAAATAACGTTCCGTTTGTTCGAAGTATCGTGTGGCACGTGCTAACAAACGTGCTAACGGTAAGGACACCGATAACGTGTCTCCGATTCGCAAGCGATTCAAGCGACTGACCTCACTTTGATCATCAAAACGTGACCACTGTCGATCCACATAACTGAAAAAACGGACGAGTTCCTCCCACTCTGTTTCATCAATTGGCTGATCCGTCACGAATCGTACCTGGTTATGCATCGCATACAATTGTCGCTCCATCTTCCTCCTCCTTACCTCGAATGGCTGGACTGACCGTCACTCGATCCACCGGGTTGACTGAAGCCAGACGATTCATCTCCTTGCCATTGATCATCGTCATCTTCGTAGTATCCATCATCTTCTCCGTACTCGCTTTCATCATCACTATATTGATCTCCTTGAGATGGTAACGTCGTATCGTCTGAATACGTGTCCCCTGTCGAAACAGGTGTCGTCGAGGAATCATTCGAGCTGACACTTAATTGACCAATCGCCAGTCCAATGAAGACGGAACTGCTGAGCCCGACGAGCCATTTCGCAAATGGTTTTGGTTTCATCTGTTTCCTCTCCCTTCTTGTTATGTTTACTGTATCGAAAAAAACTGACAACTAACTGACGGCAACTATGGGATAATGAGAAAAAAAGAGGAGAGATGTTCATGCGGGTTTTGGTGGCAGAAGATGATCAGCGTCTTGCGAAGATGTTACGACTCCATTTGGAGCGGGCAGGATATCAGGTCGATGTTGCGCAGGATGGAGCCGAGGCACTCCTTCAATGTCAGACGTATCGCTATGACTTACTCGTTCTCGATTGGATGATGCCTCGCAAGAGCGGAGTCGAAGTCGCCGCTACCTTACGTCAAGAACAGTTTGAAGGCGGCATCTTGATGCTGACTGCTCGCGATACGGAAATCGATCTCGTCCATGGTCTCGATAGTGGCGCCGATGACTATCTCGTCAAACCGTTTCAATCAAATGAACTTTTGGCACGACTGCGCGCGCTCAGTCGTCGTCAGCAAAAAGCGTTTGTTTCGACGGTCACTTTTCACGGGCTGGTTCTCGACATGTCCTCACAAACGATCTCTTACGAGCGACAGCCAATCGATTTAACACGACGTGAATTCGAATTCCTTTCTTTGCTCTTAAGACGCCCTGAACAGGTGATGAGTCGTGAATTAATCATCGAGGTCGTATGGGGGATTGGTGCTGATATTACCGATAACGCCCTTGATGCGCTTGTTCGACTCGTTCGAAAAAAAATAGATGCTGTCGGAGCACCGAATCTGATTCGGACAGTTCGCGGGTTCGGTTATCGTTTAGGTGATCCGCATGCTTGAATCGATTCGAAAACGACTGACGTTACTATTCAGTGGTTCATTTTTTCTTGTATTGGTCCTCATCCTAGTCGGTGTGTATGTCACGAACGCTCAATTGCTGAATCGAATGGAATTGAATCAATTAAAGGGAGTGTCAGATCGAGATATCTTTGAACGGATCGAGCACGGAGAAGATCAATTCATCCGAAATCCGATTTACTTTCAGTTACTCGATGATTCAGGAAATGAACGCTATGCAAGTCTGCCGCCAGACGTCGAGACGAAAACACTGCGCCGTTTTTTAAGGTCGGATGATACGACGAAACAAGTGGAGTGGGATGATCGACACTTCTTAGTGTATCAACGGAGTACCGAAGAAGGACGACTACTGCTGATGAAGGACATCTCTCCGACCGAAGATACCTTACAGCGATTGATCGCTGTTCTTGCGGGGATTGCGGTTCTTGCAACAATCATTCTGACATTAATCGGATACGTCCTTGCTGGTCGAGCCGTGGTTCCGGTGCAACAGGCATTCGATCGACAACGTCGTTTTACGTCCGATGCTTCACACGAACTACGAACACCACTGACGATCGTTTATAGCGGGATTGAATTACTGGAAGCAGAACCACTTTCGAGTGAAGGACGCACGATTCTAGAAGATATCAAAGCGGAGACGGCAGGCATGCAGTATCTAGTATCTGATCTATTATTGCTCGCTCGAGAAGGACAATCTTCACCGAAACAGGAAGTTGATCTCAGTTCGCTCGTCCAGAAGACCGTTGAACGTTTTCAGCACGCCTACTCGGATCGCGTCATTCATACTTCGATTATGCCAAACTTACGCATGACAGGTGATGCTCATCAACTGAATCGCTTATTGACGGTCTTTCTTGAAAATGCACTCGTATACAGCGATGATGCCATCGATGTATCGCTTGAAGAGACAGCGACAGAGCGTCAATTAACGATCCATGATCGTGGAATCGGAATCGATTCCGACCAACAAACCAAAATATTCGAGCGTTTTTACCGAGGTGACCATTCACGTCACGGAACGGGGACTGGCCTCGGCTTATCGATTGCCGAGTCCATCGTCGAGCAACATGGCGGTACGATTTCCATTGATTCGACGCTCGGTGAAGGTACACGCTTCATCATTCATTTCCCAACTCTTTAAACCTATGTCAGTTAGCTGTCAGATAAGCAGGGTACAGTGAAATTATCCTTTATCATACTTATCTAAGGAGGTCTTTGATATGTTGGGGAACGTACCGCTTCATCCACTTCTTGTCCATGCACCGATCGCACTTTTATTATTCGCAACGTTATTGTTACTCGTCAGTCTGAAATGGACGCAATTCAAATTGTTCGCCCTCTTTACGCTAGTCGTTGGTCTGATTTCTGGAGTTGCTGCCTATTTGTCTGGAGACGGAGCAGAAGAGTATGCGGAAGCGAACTTAAGCAGTGTCACCCATGCCGCCATTGAAAATCATGAGCACTTCGCGTTATTCAGCCTTGTTGCTTTTGGCATCTCGCTGTTATTCCTTTTATTTGGTTACCGCTCGAATAAAAAAATGTTTCTGTTACTCAGTTTCATCGTTGCAATCGTCGGGAGCGCGCTGCTCGCTTACACTGGGCATCTTGGTGGTCAGATGGTGTATGCAAAATAAAACAAGAGCCATTCTATTCCTCTGCTTATCAGAGAAATAGAATGGCTCTTTTATCTTGCGCTTCTATTTATTTGCGATGTGCACGTCCCGGGCGACGGTTGTTCGAACGACGTGTGTTTCCACGTCCTTCCGTCACTTTTCGAGTTCCTTTACTTTGATCGTGCTGTGCGCGAATCGCTTCTTCAGACAATTCGACGACGATCGGTGTGACCGAGATGTTCAATTCCCGCTCCATATCACGGAACGTCCGACCATCTTTTGGTGTCACGATCGAAACCGCAATCCCGTCGTTCCCAGCACGTCCTGTCCGACCAATCCGGTGAACGTAGCTTTCCGCATCATCTGGTAAATCGTAGTTAAAGACGTGTGTCACGCCTGTCACATCAAGTCCACGAGAGGCGACATCTGTTGCGATCAAGAATTGCGTTTTTCCTTGATAGAACTTCGCCATCGCTTTTTCACGTTTCCCTTGCGTCAGTCCACCATGCAATTCATCCGTCGGATACCCTTGCATTTGCATCTCTTCGTTCAATTTACTGACGCGACGTTGCGTACGGCAGAAAATGATAGCTGCGTATGGACGCATCTCGTCGAGCATCGTCCGCAGTGTCGCCTGTTTGCGGCGATCCGTCGTCTCGACGACAAATTGTTCGATTGCTTCAACAGTGATGCTTTCCGCTTCCACCTGTACTTCGACTGGATTACGTAAATACGTTTTCGCGAGTTCTTCTACTTTAGGTGGCATCGTTGCGGATAACATGACGAATTGGCGATCGACTGGCGCTGCCTCGATGATGTCTTCGATTTCTGGTAAGAAACCGATTTGCAGCATTTGATCCGCCTCATCCAAGACGAGTGTCCGTAATTCACTTAAGTCTAATGTGCCACGACCAACGTGATCGAGAATCCGCCCTGGTGTCCCAATGATGATTTGCGGCATCCGACCGAGACGCTGAATTTGCTTAAAGACGTCTTGTCCACCATATACAGCAAGCGCACGATACTGCTCTGTATTCCGAATCAGTTTATGTGTCTCATCGGCAATTTGACGCGCAAGTTCACGTGTCGGTGCGACGATCAATGCTTGAACCGTTTGTGATTCGACATCAATTTGCTCAAGGATTGGTAAGAGAAACGCTAACGTCTTCCCTGTTCCCGTTTGCGCCTGTCCAATCAAATCGCGTCCTTCAAGTAACGATGGAATCGCCTGTTCTTGAATCGGTGTCGGCTCCTTGATGCCTTGTTTTTGTAATTTTTTTATCCACAGGTCGCTGATGTTTAATGTTTCAAATGTTGACATGATATATCCTCCTAAAAATTATCCACAGAAAAAAGCTGTGGATAACCTGCTTCGCATAGACAAAAACAGTTATCCACAGCCGTGCTCTATTCAGTATACACAATTTACGCGTTTGTTGCTTCCTGTTTTAGCTTCCAGTCGAGTACGAATGTACCGAACGGGATGAATGATGCGATGAATGCAATACCCGCCTTGATGATTGACCAATCGTATTTAAATTTCACGACTGCGAGCCAAAGTGCGTACATGACGAATAAGACACCGTGAAGTGCACCAACGACAGACACGGCTTGCGGAATATCTGCCATGTATTTCAATGGCATCGCAATCAACAGTAAGACTAAAAACGAGATTCCTTCTAATATCGCAATCATTCGGAATTGCCCAAGCGTAGTTCTTAACATCCCGTCACTCCTTTTTCTTGATTCCTGTTCTTAGTATACGGGATGGACGATCCTTCTGTGACCTGTGTCACAGGATTGTCAGATTTCAAGTGGTCGCAACCGTGCTTCGATGGCGGCTCGTTTTGGCTCAAGAAACGGTGGTAATGCAAGTGTCTCCCCTAACGTTTCAACCGACTCATCTGTCGCGAATCCCGGTGTATCTGTCGAAAGTTCAAATAAAATATGATTCGGTTCCCGGAAGTAAAGGGCTTGGAAATAATGACGATCAACTTTTCCAGAGTTCGGTAAGTAATAGGCATTCAGACGTTCAACCCATTTCTCATACTCGTCGCTATTCGGTACACGGAAGGCGACGTGATGCACACCACCACGACCTAGACGTTCTCGGTCGAGATCTGGACGTACCTCAATATGAACCTCTGCTCCGATACCTCCTTCTCCCGTTGCATAGACTTCAATCGGTGCAAACTCACCCGCTAACGATGGATACGTGCCGACTTTTCGGAAGCCCATGACTTCTGTCAGTACACGGACGGTCAGCGTCGGATCGTTGACCGTCAATGTGACAGCTCCAAGTCCAACGATTGCGTGCTCAGACGGAATCTCTTCTTGCGGCCACGGTACACCACCTGCGACACCCGCCTCACCATCTTCCGCGACGAGAATCAGACGTGTTCCTTCCTGATCACGAAAGGCGAGTGTTCGACGTCCTGCTCGCTCGACGATTTCATCGTGATCCACACATTTCGCTTCAAAACGTTGTTTCCAAAAATGAAGTGCAGCCGTCGTTTTGACACGAAGCGATGTCGAAGAGATACTCGATGCTCCCGGTACGCCCGTTCCAAGATGCGGAATATCGAAGAACGTTAAATCGGTTCCAGGATTCCCTTCCGCATCGCCATAAAACAAATGATACGACGTTGTATCATCCTGATTGACGGTCTTTTTGATCAAACGCATCCCGAGTACTTGCGTATAAAATTGATAATTGCGTTCTGCCATGCCTGTTAAGATCGATACATGATGAATTCCGAGTAGTTCCATCTTCGTCACCCCTGTAAAGGATTTGGTAATTGAAGTATATCGTACAAATATCTTGAATTCAAGATATTTAACAAATAAAAAACCGTCCCTCCGAAAAGGGACGATTGAATAGTTGAAATTAAAGTTTTACGACGTTAGCAGCTTGTGCTCCACGTGCGCCTTCAGTGATTTCGAACTCAACTTCTTGACCTTCGTCAAGAGTTTTGAAGCCTTCACCAGTGATTGCTGAGAAATGTACGAATACGTCTTCTCCGCCTTCAACTTCGATGAAACCGAAACCTTTTTCTGCGTTAAACCATTTTACTTTACCTGTGTTCATGGGAACAACCTCCAAAAATAAATTACTTAATACATATGCTGAGCATATGAAAAGAATTCATTATTGTCCCGAAATACATGGAGCAACGAAAAGATTGTTCGTGACACGATGTGAATCCGTAATGACAATAACAATATTAAGCTAACGTAAGTATAGAATGGATGCGCTTTAAAAGTCAAGTTGTCAGACCAATGTTTTTCCAATTGATTCCACTTCTTCTACATAACTAAAATAAAAAACAGGTTCAGTCGAAACTGAACCTGTTCTTCTGTTTTTAACGGTGGATCCAGACTGCTCCAGCAGAGTTATCTTTCGCTTCACCGATGACTTGAATCTTCAGCCCATTGTTCGGAAGCAATTTACCTGCGTCCGGAATCAACTGGTTGATGTACGATTTCGAATCATCAAACTTCGTCACACCTGGAAGACCTTTATAGTCGTAGAGTCCACGTGATGGCGAATCGATGAGCCATGCAGGTGCTTTATCGTAGCTGAACGCAGCATCTGCGATCTGGTAACGTGTGCTTCCTGTCGTGACCGGCTTACCGTTAAGTGTTCCAACGATTGCTTCAGGATGTGAGTCTACGACTCCAAGGAATCCTTCACCTGGGTGTTCGCCAACCCAGTTATCGTTGAAGCTTGAATCGCCATACCAGACGACAAGACCTGTGTTGTATTTGACGCCGCGTGCATGCTCGAGTGCTTTATCCGAGCCTGCATAGTTACGCCATTCGAGGTAGTACGCGTTATCGGCGTAAGAGAAGCCATCTGAAGCAACGAAACCATCAAGAGTGAACTTAGGAGTACCCTCTGCATCATCTTCAAAGACGACTTTACCGTCAACTGTCAACTTCGCGTTATCAAGTGCAAATCCGTCTAGTGCAAGTCCACCATCTGTCACGTATTCAAATTTCAACGTGACTTTTTTACCAGCAAATTCGCTGAGGTCATATGATTTGTCGACCCATGCTCCTTTTGTCGATTCAGCACGTTGATCGCCATCTGTATCTTGATCACCGATTTTATCGATAACTTTTGATTGACCGTCAGCAGTAGCTGTGACCGTCAAATAATCGTAATCGAATTCCACATCATAGTAAGCTTTGAAGTCGAACTTCGCTTCTTTTGCATTCGTCAAATCAAACTCTGGTGATGTCATCGACGTATGAAGATCGTCACCTTTTGTACTGTAGTAATACTTTTTACCGTAAGCCGGTGTGATACCTTTTACCGGTTTTTTCGGTAAATTGACTTTAATGATTCCTGGATTTTTTGATTTCGTAACACTTTGGTCGAGGTACGATGCCGTTCCTGCCTTAGTGAGTGAATCAAAATCAATCTGTTGGATGTTCGCCCAGTTTCCACCCATCACATTTTGGAAGAACTCTTTGTTTTGTGGCGAGAAACTTGTCGGCTCTGTTCCGGCGATGTTACCATTCCAGCTACCACCACTCATGATCGACCATGAAGCGACCGGTTCACCTTGACCTGTATACTGTGTATCGTACTCATCAGGAAGTCCTAGATCATGACCAAATTCGTGCGCGAAGACACCGACCGCGCCATCTTCTGGTTGAACTGTGTAATCATAAGCAGCCATTTTTCCGCCCCAGTAGTTGACGCTTGCTGTCGTATCCGCTACAGGATATACGCTACCAAGTGTCCAGCGGTGTGACCAGATTGCATCGTCGCCGAGCGTTCCGCCGCCTGCTTCTTGTCCTGTACCTGCGTGAATGATCATCAAGTGATCAACGAGACCATCGGGTTCATTTAAGTCGCCGTCGCCATCCATATCGTACTGGTCGAACTTATCGTAGTCTGCTAAGTTGATACCAGATTTAACAGCTGCATTCAGTGAATCCTTGACGAGACCACGTGGACCTTTTGCTCCAGGAAGGTTATCATTCCCACCTGCAGGATTATCCGAACCATAATCTTTTGCTGTTCCAGGAACAGTCAACCAATTGGACACCGTACCATCGACTGAATAACTACCACCTGATTGTTCTTCATAGAACTGTTTGAACGTTTTTACTTTGTCTCCGTTGAAGAGTTCGAACTCTTGATCACCAAACATTAAATCTTGATAATGTTTCTGGTTGAAGTCATCCGAATACATATATCCAGGCTCTTGAACGACATTATTGTGCTTGAAGTCGCTGTACTCGACGAGAAGGACGAGGACTTTATCCGTCCGTGTCGCACCGTTATAGGCTGCCTGTTTTGCTTTATCAACTTTGACGAAGCCGTTCGGATTGCCTTTTTTGTAGTTGTCGTGTTTTTTCTTCAATTGTTTAGCAAGTTGTTCCTTTTGTTTTGTTAAGAAGTCTTTTGTTTTCTTATCAAACGCTGCTTCTTTACTTGATTCATGATCGTGATCATGATCGACGGCCGGTTTTCCGTTCGCCTTTTTATCTAGATACTTTTGAACGGCTTTTTGTTTTGCTTCTGCTGAAGCTGCTTTTGAGATGACCCCACGTTTTTCAAGCACTTTTGCTAATCGATCCTGATCGACCGTGTTCAAGTCCATCGGTGCACCAGGTGCTACTTTTTCTGCTGCTTGTACCGATGTTACCTGCCCACCAGGTAAGACCGGACCAACAGCAAATGCAGCTGCCGTAATTCCAGATAGAACGGCTAGGCTAAGCTGTTTCTTTTTTCCCACGTGAATTGACCCCCTATGTAGTAGTGAAAAGCATGTGATTACTATACTTTTCTGAATATTCAAATCATAGATTATTTTATTTCGTTAATCAATTGCTTTTAAGACAATTAGTGCTTTGTAACCATACCTATTTTTAGGTAGTAATTTTAAATGATTTTCAAAGGATTCTTTCACCTCTTTTTCAAAAAAATACGCTTCTCTCATTTTAGAAAACGGTACGCTGAAGGCACTCTGATTACCATAAGGAGGATCCAATGAGCCCTTTACAACATTTTGAACGTCATTTACTTAGAAACTACCTGATTGGTTCATTCGTCGCTGTCTTCGGCGTCGGTTGCCTATTTATTTTCGAGACGCTTACCTTCACCGGAATAGAACAATTGATTTTAATCGGTATCATGGCTACGTCCGTCAGCCTGATGTTTTCACTGGAATACATGCTCTACTCCCGACATGTCGCTTCCTTACGCCGCTTTTTCAAAAACGATATTTCTTCTCTCGTCTCGTTTCAAGAGGCCTATCAAACGACACATCGTTTTCCGGTATTGACTGTAAAGCGCATCATGGGACCACACTTTTTAGGTCTTTCCGTTCCCGCTTCACTTCTGACAGCCCTGGCGATCTCTCAAGGGTGGTTACAGATGCCTTACTATTTAATTGGTCTTGCTTGTTTTGGTGCGGTCCTCGTCGCCATCCTTCATGCTTTGATTGAGTTTTTTCTTACTTATCGTGTTACCGAACGTATGCTACTCACTTTAGAAAACTATGCATTTGAACATGGATTTGATTTTCCTAAAAAAACGACGGTCGTCACACTAAAGCAAAAAATGCTGATCAGTACACTGATCATCGGTGTTTTTCCCGTCATGCTGTTCGTTCTCGCCTCAGCTGTCCAGTTAACGGAAAATGAGAGCCTTCGCTCTTACTGGAGTTGGGCGACACTCATTTTAATCGTCATCTTATCCGTTGCGACGTTTTGTAGTCTTCTTCTCTATGAAAATATTCGCAAACCGATCGCCACCCTGCAACAAGGGATTCAAGATGTCGAAAGTAATCGACTCGTCTCGTTACCGAATCCGTATTCGGACGAGTTCTCCCACCTCGTTTCTGGTTTCAACTTGATGATGGAAGGTATCAAAAAGCGTGATGCGGAAAACGAACAGTTACTCGATAGTTTGTTCACCTTGTTTGCTGCGACACTAGATGCCCGTGATCCTTACACAGCCGGTCATTCCGTTCGTGTCGCTGCCTATTCAGTCGAAATCGCTACCGCTGCCAATCTACCGACTGAACAAATCGAACTGTTACGTAAATCCGCGCTGTTACATGACATCGGAAAAATTGGGATTCGAGACGATGTATTATTGAAAGAAGGACGTCTCACAGACGAAGAATTTCATGCCATTCAGCAACATCCGGTTATCGGTGTGCACATTCTATCGCAAGTTCAGCTTCCAAAGACGTTACAACCGATTCTTCCTGGGGTAAAGTACCATCACGAACGTTACGACGGAAAGGGGTATCCGGAAGGTCTTATAGGAGAGGACATTCCACTCTTCGGTCGAATCATGGCGATTGCTGACGCCTATGATGCGATGACATCCGACCGTCCTTATCGTAAGGGAATGTCCGCAGAAAAAGCCTTATCGATTTTAGAAGAAGGTATGGGTACACAATGGGACGCCACCTTTACGCGTCTATTTCTAGATTTGAAGCGTTCGCCCGTCGAGGACGTGTCATAAGAAGGAAGGGAGTTTCTGATGCATCCAAAAATCGTTGAACGCCATGAATTTTATTTTGTTGGACTTGGACTGACGTGTGAAGAGAACGAGTTGCATACTTTGATGCCAGAACTCTGGCGTGAATTTTCAAGACGTTCGCATGAGATCCCTGCAAAGCTGGACAGCTATCCGCTCGATATCTCGCTTGAACGACATGGAACCAAATATTCGCAATGTGTCGGGTATCCCGTCTCGTCGCTCGAGCAGATTCCTAAAGGTATGAAAGGGCATCGGATTCCTGCTGCGCGTTATGTCTTCTGGAAGCACGAAGGACCGGATATCGAAATTTGGAAATCGTTCGAGAAAATTCAACGCTTTGCTTCAAAACAAGGAATTGAACTCGATCCACATGACTTTAAAATTGATGAGACACGAGATGACGTCCACCATCTCTACCAACGGATTCGCTGAACCATTCTCTTGAATGGTTCTTTTTTGTGTTTAAATATCTTTCACACTTAATAATTCAGTCCAGGTACTACGGACTATATTCAGAAAATTCTATTTAATTCGAATGACTTATTCTCGCTTTCCTGATTCTTTGGCATAGTTAGACTCAACCCAAACAAGGAGGCGATTTATTTTGAAAAAGTTTCTCGCTACATCGCTTGTCGCAAGTGTACTTGTCGTTCCTACGGTCGTAGGTGCTGAAGGTCTTCAGTCTGGTAAGCTCACAAAAGCTTCGTCAGAACCAGCTGCAACGATTGTTAAAGATTTCGTGAACAAAAAAGGTGACTTTGCTGTTCAGAACGTCGAAAAAGACGGATCTTCACAGATCGTACGTCTCCAACAAGAAGTGGATGGCGTCCCTGTCTTTGGTAGTGTCGTCGTCGGGAACGTCGCGAAAGACGGTACTTTGAAAGCAGTCGTAAACGATGCGATCAACGTCAAAGGAAAACCAGGTCTCGCGAAAAAAGCAACGCTCTCTGAAAAGAAAGCCATCAAACTTTATCAAAAAGCAATCAAGGCTTCTGAATTCGAAGTCGCTCCAAAAGCAGAACTCGTCATCTATCCAGTAAAAGATGATGCTGTCTATGCATACAAAGTCACATCGACGGTCCTCGCTGGCAAAGAGCCATCACGTTGGACATACTTCATCGATGCAAACTCTGGTAAAGTACTTAACAAGTTCAACCAACTCGCTCACGCAACAGGTACGACAGTACTTGGCACAAGCGCAACATTCAACACGACGTTGAGTGCTGGGAAATACTATCTTCAAGATACGACGCGCGGAAAAGGTGTTTACACTTATGACGCGAAAAACCGGACATCACTCCCTGGAACACTCTGGGCAGATGCAGATAACGTCTTCAACGCGACATATGACCGCGCTGCTGTCAGTGCACACGTCAACGCTTCAAAAACATATGATTTCTATAAGAACACATACGGCCGTAACAGCTTTGATAATGCCGGTGCGCGCCTGAACTCAACGGTTCACTATTCAACGAACTACAACAATGCATTCTGGGATGGAACGAAGATGGTCTATGGTGACGGAGATGGCACGACATTCGTCGCACTCTCAGGCGCACTTGACGTCGTCGCTCACGAATTGACACACGCTGTCACGGAATACACAGCTGGTCTCGTTTACCAAAACGAATCAGGTGCAATCAACGAAGCAGTCTCAGATATCATGGGTACAGTAGCTGAATACACAGTCGGATCGAACTTCGACTGGCTCGTAGGAGAAGACATCTATACACCAGGAGTCAGCGGTGACGCACTCCGTTCGATGTCGAACCCAGCTGCTTACGGTGATCCTGATCACTACTCAAAACGCTACACAGGAACACAAGATAACGGTGGTGTCCATATCAACTCTGGTATCATCAACAAAGCTGCTTACCTCCTCGGTAACGGTGGAACGTTCTACAACGTATCTGTCACAGGAATCGGTGTACCGAAACTCGGTGCGATCTACTACCGTGCCCTTAACGTGTACTTGACTCCGAACTCGAACTTCAGCTCACTCCGTGCAGCAGTCGTTCAATCGGCGAAAGACCTTTACGGTTCAACAAGTGCAGAAGCAACAGCTGCAGCGAAATCATTTGATGCTGTAGGCGTCTACTAAGAAAATCTCCTCCCAAAGGATTTTCATACTTCCTCCCGAGTGTCGGACTCGGGAGGTTTTTTGTGCAAAAAAGACGAATTCGCTTCAAGCGAATCCGTCTTTCCTTCATTCTTGACCAGGATCACGAGCAAGACGCAGACGCATCTTTCCGTTATCCGGGAACACTTTTAATTGTAAGGATTCTCCCTCGTACCATGTTCCGTAGCTCGTATCGACGACGGGTTCACCAAGTGTCGATAATCCACCAGTCGAAGCATTCGTCCAGTCGATCGCTTCAATGATTCCGTCTGAAACGACGAGCAGATATCCGGAATTTGAGAAGTAATACGTATTGACGGCATCTTGCTGTGTATTCCCGACAGCACCGTATTTCGCTTCGAATTCAGCAATCGGTTTTCCGAGATACTGCTCCGGCTTGTCGATCGGTTGGTTGGCGACAGCTTGTGAGAGTGCTGAAAGGACAGCTTTATCTGACGTCCCTTGTGGCGCTTCCAAACGAACATCACTTTCCGGTAAGTACCCTTCAATGCTGTCATTGAGCTTGAGATGAACCATGCCATCTTTTGCATCTAATACCTCATAAACATCACCTAAATCCGCTTTGTAGATGACACTACTACGACTTGCATCGCTGTAGACATTCGCGAACGGACGCGTCACCCAAGCCGCTTGCGCATACTCTGCTGCTTTCTTCTTTGTTTTCTTCTTTTCTGTTTTCGCTTCTTTTTTATCTTTCGACGCTGCTGTTTCTTTTTTCGACTCATCGTTTTTCGTTGCTTGATCCGTCGTTTTCGGCTTTTCAAGCGTGGATGTCGCTTGAGAAGCGTCGTTATTCGTCAACATATACAACCAACCACCGACGATGAATACCGTCGCTAGAATACCGCCGAAAGCAATCCCTCGACGATTACGTTTCTGTTTCCGTCTTTCTTGACGAGACTGTCGTTCTTGTTCTTGTTGGTGTTCACTCATGTATGGTTCCTCCTGAAAAGTCGACACAGTTTTTCCCCACTATACCACCAATGTTTACTCGAAATATTTAAATTTCGATGACAGTTCGACCACGATGACGAGAAGTCAGCAAGGCTTCTGCGATTTCTGGTAAATCGTTCAGTGTTTTGACGTCGACTTCTGGCGCAAGGTCGACTTGCCACTCGTTCGCTAAACGTTGCCATAACGCCTCTCGATACGCAATCGGTGTTTGGACCGCATCGATTCCAATCAATCGAACGCCACGCAGGATGAAGGGATAGACGGTCAACGTCATCTCTGCCCCACCGACGTTTCCACATGTCGTCACAACACCACCATATTGTACGAAGCGAATGACGGATGCGAGTAATGGACCACCTACCGTATCAATCACACCGGCATAAAGTCCCTTCTTTAGAGGACGATCGGTTTCTTCTAGGAACGTAGTGCGGTCTAGTACCTCAGCCACACCTTTTTCAAGCAATCGGTCTTGTTCGGTTCGTTTACCGGTTACTGCATGTACCGTGTACCCCAAGCGAATCAGTAAAGCAATCGCAATCGTTCCGACGCCACCCGTCGCTCCCGTTACAAGAATTGGTCCTGCATCTTTTGAAACGATCCGTGACAACTCATCGACCGATTGTGCCGCCGTCAATCCTGCTGTACCGTGTCGCATCGCTTCTAACGGACGAATGGATTCCGGGAGTGGCGTCACCCACTCGGCTGGCACACGTATGTATTCTTGAAACCCTCCAGAGGTGTTCATTCCGAAATCAAAACCATTGACGACGACAGCTTGACCCGTTTGAAAACGCTCATCTGTCGTCTGCTCGATGTATCCTGCTGCATCAACGCCTGGTGTATGCGGATAGGATTTCGTCACTCCTCGATTACCCGACATCGATAAAGCATCCTTATAGTTGACGCATGAGTACGTGACACGAATCAGGACGTCTCCCTCCGGTAAATCATCGACATGTTTTGTCTCGATTGTTCCCTCATACGATCCGTCTACTTCTCGTACGACGAATGCTGAAAAAGTGTGTTCCATGATTTCTCTCCTTTCTCTTGTGCTTCTCTATACCCTGTTGTTTCCATCGACACACTAAAAATCCCTACCCTTTCCGAGGAAAAGGCAGGGCATGAGGATACGAAAAACATTTAATTTCTTTAGGTGTCAGTCGAACTGATGGACGAAGGCTCTGAATTCTCTCTGGATCGTTTGCTTGTCCATCTCCGATATCGTAGTAGTTCGGTCTGTGTAGCGCTCTAAGAGGTAGGCTCTTGTTAGGATATGTGAAGGTTGGAATCCGATCCGCAGGCACCATTCCTGAAGTGTTTCTGTATCATGTCGCCGTGAGCGGGTCGGGAGTATGTGATTGAACTGGATGAGTTGTTTGCGAATCCAGGCATCTGGTAGCTCGACCGGATTCTCAGTTAAAACAAAGTCGTTGGCTAAAGGCTGTAACGGGATGTCAGCTCGTATCGATTCCTCGTCCTGTTTCTTGGTCTTTCGACGTTTCCCCCAAACGATATAGCCTATTATGACTAGAGGTAAAACAAGCAGGCTCATCAGTAACATCGATGAGGACGATCCCCCTTTTTCGTTCGTACCTCGCTCGGCGTTTTTAATTCCTACAGTGATGACCTTATTCTTTTTCTTTTTCGGTTTGAGGTCTTTCTGCTTCTTCGGCTTTTGATTCGTGTCCCAAACACGTAGATCTTCATCATTCTTCATCTGCTTTTTAGGCCACCACGAAAGAAACGGAATATGTAACAGCTTACCGTTTCTATTGCAGTTCGGTTTACACGATCCATTCGTTTCGATCGTAGACATTTGAACCGCTTTTGGCTTCAATGCTTGAATAGCCTCTTCCGTCAGCGGCTTACTGATCCCTAAGATCAGCAAAATCAGTCCGATACCAATTACAAGTCGTTTGCGAAGTGACATCAGAAGACCCCCCTTAAAATCCATTATAATCCATTTAAAATTTTTTTGTGTATTTTTATGGATGTCGTGAAACGAGGAATGATTGTCCAAAGAGAGGGGAAAAGGTAGACAGACCTATTCAGAGAGGGGAACCATTTCATGTTAAAACTCGATCACACGCATGATCCGTATCAAAATGCGGCGTTGATTCAGGAATACGTTGAAACGTCAACCAATGAACAAGCTGTTCGACAAGCGGAACAACTGCTACACGATAGTGCATTCGTCGCACCAAGACGTGATCCTAATCTTAGTCGGACACTTCGTTCGATAATTTCACCGTTATTTTTGACGAATCGTGATAAATATATTCTACCGCTGACACCGGCCTTCGTGACGCCACGCGATGAGATTCGTCCAAGTTGGTTCGGTCGGCTCAATCATGAGTTCGAACGCTTGATTAGCGAAGTCGAAATCGTTGATGTCACTGGCTTTGGCGCAGTCGGTGATGGACAAACAGACGATACCCAAGCGTTCATCGACGCACTCGGCGATGGACATCGACAAGTCCATGTCCCAGCCGGTACGTACATCGTTCGAGGGATTCGCTTACCTAGTTACACGATCTTAACGGGAGCCGGCAAAGGGAAGACGATTTTAAAGATGCATGATGAGGCACCGAAAGGCCGTCGTCTCGTGACGAACCAAAATTATCTCCTCGGCAATCATCACCTGCTCGTCGAGAAAATGACGCTTGACTGGAATATCAAACGAATCGGTGACGCGAAGAAAAGTAGTACATGGGGGAATCACTCCAGCTGCCTCACCTACGCACATGTCACCTATGGCTGGGTCTTTGATGTCGAAGCCATCAACCCAGGACTTCACTGTTTTGATATCTCGACACCGTATTACAATTACAACGGGGACGGTGCTCGAGCGAACTTAAGTAGTTCATTCATCTGGTTCGACGGATTGACCGGTTCTGGATTTGGAGACGACGGGATTACGACGCATCATAGTGATCACCTCTTCATTTCGAACTGCTTCATGCATGATCCAAGTGGACGTGCTCATGCAGAAGGGTTCTCGAATTCAAATGGTATTGAAATTGATGATGGGTCGCGTGACGTCTGGTTATTCAATAACGCAACAAGCCGTTGCTTCGGCGGACTGGAAATCAAGGCACATGCGACCTCTTCTGCTGCTTCGACCGTTAAAATCGTCGGTCATCTATCGATTGATGATCATCGTGCTTTTAACTTCCGTCACATCGGACATCATCAAGCAAGCGATCCGACGTCTCAGACGGCTTACAATATCATTGCAACACGCTTGATCGCTCAGACACCTCAATATACGGAGTTATACGCAAATTCAAAACCGCGTGCACTCGTCGTTTCGGCGTATCGAAATGTCGTCATTCATGATTTTACGGTACTTGGTGATCCGTACTACGACTACCAAGAACAACCAATGATCGGAATTCAATATAAAGCCCGAAACGTCACGATCAGTCAGTTGAAAATGAGCGGATTCCGACAAGCCAAAACGGATATCCAAATTTTTGGCGGAGAAAACGGTGCCGAGGATGTGCGCCTTCGTGATATTCGAATCGAGGATTCTGCCAAACATGGGATTACGATTGGTCCTGATATCACTCGCGTCAAGTTGACGAACGTGGCACTAAAAGGAGACGGGACAGTTGGCTTGAATGCCAAATCGGAACCGGAGATGGAACGCTTCATCGCGACCGGATTTAAAGTGCCGATTCGCGCCAAGTCGACGCAAGCATAAATAAAATGACAGGATGGACCGCAGTCCATCCTGTCATTTTCATTGTGATCGGATATAGGCAAGAACACGTGTATCAATCGAACGATCTGCTTGTTCACGCATCTCGAAATTTTCCGTATGCAGATACGTCCGGAACGCGTCTGCAAAATCACCGCGATAACCAAGAGCTAATAATTTATCCATCAACTCTGACTCAAGCGCATCATCAATTGGCTTGATTTCTTCTGGTTTACTCGGTTGTAGATAGAGCGTATGCAGTTGATAGATGCGTTCGAGTTCTTCAATTGGACTCGGATGATCGTCAACACGTAAGTCAATATAGCGGTCGTTGAAGCCGCCGTATCCGCCACCTTCCTTGACGACGAGCAGTGCTGCTGATTGCATTCCGCGTGAATCACCACCTGCTGCTTGACCAGCTGCTAACGAACGCAATAACCGTTCTGCTAGCGGACCTTGCGTCGATTCAAAGACGCGTGCCATCTCTTTGACCGTATTGCCGTCTACGAGGATATTACCTTGCGCTGCAAAATGTTTTCCGGCGATACCACCTGCCCAGTCATTACATCCTTCTCCCGTGAATGTCGCACTCTTTCCAGTAGCATCGATGATCCCGACTTGACGATCTGCTCGCCCTTCGTCTGCTTCCGTCAATCGACGTAATACTTCATCCGCTGAAGCACCTTGTTCGATCATCCGTAACCCTTCTGGACCATACGTCGTGTTTGCAAACGATTGTGTCGCGACAGCACCTACTCCCGCCTTCGCAAACGGCACAGCACTCCCGACCGCTAAAAATTTCGACTGAACGGCAACACCCCACGCTTGTTCTTTTTCACAATAACCGACGATTGAATATGTCACTTCAGTTCCCCCTTTAGTCATTCTCTATCCGTTCGTGATAACGCTTCCCGATTCCTGCAACGAAAAAACCTTCCGGACGTCTGTCCGGAAGGCCAACTTCATTGAATACCAAGCGTTACGGCAAGTAATAGGGCAGCGCATGCTAAGGCAATCCAAATCGCGAAAAGCTTCCAGACGAAACGAAGCCATTTTTCATAAGGAATTCCTGCAATCGCGAGAAACGCCATTAAATGCGCACTCGTCGGAAAAATCATATTCGTCAGTCCATCTCCATATTGAAACGCTAAGACAGCCACTTGACGCTCAATCCCTAATAAATCCGACAATGGTGCCATGATCGGCATCGTCGTCGCCGCTTGTCCACTCCCAGATGGAATGAAGAAGTTCGTAATTAGCTGTACAGCGTACATCCCGATGACGGCGAAGAACGTCGGCAAGTGTCCTACGGCATTCGATAAGCCGTAAATGACCGTATCAATGACACGTCCTTCTTCGAGAATGACGACGATCGCACGAGCAAATCCAACGATCAATGCACCGAACGTTACCGCTTTTGCACCGTCAATCAAACTCTCAAATGTCCCGTTCACACCTAGTGTGACGATTCCTGCTACCATCCCGATGATGAGGAAGGATGCTGTCAGTTCTGTCAAATACCAACCCCACTCGAAAATTCCGATGACATTGAGTGTGATACCACCGATTAGAACGAGTAAGACGAAGGCATGACGTTTCGAAAAGCTTGAAATCGTCGTCGCTGCTTCTTCCGTACGACTTTGTTCAAGATCATGAACTAAACTGCGCGTTGGATCATGTTTGACTTTCCTTGCGTAATTCATGACATAAAGAATCGTTACGATTAAAAAGACGACATAGACAGCGGTTCGATAACCGAGACCGCTAAAGAGTGGAACTTCAGCAATCGATTGAGCAACACCTACCGTAAATGGATTCAACATCCCGCCGGCAAAACCAACGGCCGCTCCTAAACTGACGATCGCGGCTCCTGTCATCGCGTCATAACCGAGCGCCCGCGCGAGCATGATCCCAATCGGTACGAAGATGATCGTTTCTTCTGCCATACCGATCGTCGCCCCGGCAATTGAGAAAACGAACATTGTCATCGGAATCATGATGTGTCCTTTTTGACCAAACCGGCGTATCAATTGATTGATCCCTGCTTCAATGGCACCTGTTTGACGAATGATTCCAAAGACACCACCGACTAAGAAAATATAAAAGATGATTGCAGCGCCTGCTTCCATTCCTTGCGGGATTGCTTCGAATAAACCAAAGAGATTGACCGGTGCAGATTCTACCGCGCGATACGTACCATCGATGACGACAGTCTGTCCGTCTTGCTTTTCACGATCAAATTGTCCTGCGGGGAGCGTATACGTCAAGATGACTGAGATGATGAGAATTGCCATGATGATGGCATATGTATGAGGCATCTTGAAGAATGATCGCTTCGACCCTGGTGCATTCGTTCGTTCATTCATGATAAAAGCCTCCTTTTTGTGTCTTTATCAGAATAATGCCCTAATCAGGGAGAAACTAACATTTTTGATGAAATGTCATAGGATTGTAAAAGAAAAGTGGAATGCTTCTAGCTTAAAGTCTCGTTAAAAATGGATGTTCTGAACGATCATATCGTGTGAAACAAAAAAGGAAGATACTCTAGGTCACGAACCCAGAATACCTTCCTTATATGTTACGTCAATCTTTTATGATTATGCTTGGAACGATTGAACGTCTAACGGTTTAGCAAGAGCCGTTTGAGCAAATGCAACGAATTGTCCGAAATGAGCACTTGTGTTGTGTGCTTCGATTGCAGCTTGATCTTCCCATTTTTCAATCATCATGAAGACATTTTCGTCTTCTGTGCTTTGGAACAAGTCATAGCTGATGTTACCTGCTTCAGCACGTGATCCTGCCACTAGTGTTTTAGTTGCTTCTAAAAATTCTTCTCGTTTTGCGGGTTGTACTTCTAATTTTGCTTCGATGGCGATCATCGGAAAGCCTCCTTTGTAATTTCGTTAACTTAAGCATCTTAGCACCTCCGAATTCGTTACGCCATAAAGATGCTCGGACGATTGATGATATTTAATTACGGGTAATTACAGAGGTAATTATTACTTTGTGCCACATCAAAGAAAGGAGCAACGAAGATGCGCGTTGAGGTATTTTATTTTGAGGATGACGGGCACATTCCGAACAACCCGACATTCCCCGTGTTGATTTATCGGCATGCGTTTGAAGAAACCTCACGGATCGAACAGACTTTCCATGCACATGACTGGCGTAACAACTGGGTGGATGGCATTTTTGACTTTCATCACTATCATAGTATCGCGCATGAAGTAATCGGTATTCTCGAAGGACATGCGACCGTCCAACTCGGCGGTCCGCTCGGTAAGACGTTCACTTTAACGAGCGGAGATGTTCTCTTACTTCCTGCAGGTACGGGACACAAAGCACTTGATACGAGTCGACACTTTCGGGTGATCGGTGCCTATCCCGATGGTCAAGATTACGACACGCTGACAGGTCAAACAAGTGAACGCCCGGAAAATCTTCAACGTATTCGTCAGGTGATGCGTCCAAATCAAGATCCTGTATTCGGCAATCATGGTCCTGTGTTTGAACATTGGTGACGCCCCCTTCACTTGAAGAAGACGTTTTTGTTCACAGTTGGCGTGGTAAACCCTACTATTGTCTCTCTACTTAAAGGAGGAAAATCAATGAACGAAACAGAAAAGACGCTGATACTTGCTGCATTGAAGCAAAAAACGGTGACGTTTCCCGATCAGACGCACGTTCGGGCACTCGGACAAGGTACATGGCGGATGGGGGAAGAGTTGGAGAAGCATGAGGCTGAAATCGAAGCACTCCGTGTCGGACTCGACAGTGGGATGGAACTCATCGATACGGCAGAGATGTATGGGGAAGGTGCTTCTGAGGAATTGATTCGTGACGCGATCGCAGATCGACGCGAAGAAGTCTTCCTCGTCTCGAAAGTCTACCCTCATCACGCCGGTGGAGAAGCGTTAAAGAAGGCTTGTTCCGAAACGCTCGAACGTCTCGGTACCGACTATCTTGATCTTTATCTCCTGCACTGGCGAGGTGACATTCCACTGAAGGAAACCGTTGAAGGACTGGAAGCCTTAAAACAAGAGGGCAAGATTCGCCGTTGGGGTGTATCGAACTTTGACGTATCAGACATGAAAGAACTGTTGGCACTGCCAAACGGTGACCAGTGTGCTGTCAATCAGGTACTCTATCACCTCGGATCACGTGGAATCGAGTATGAACTGCTACCGTTACTACGCGAACATGGTATTCCAGTAATGGCGTATTGCCCACTAGCTGAAGGTGGTTCGTTGCGCGATCAACTCTTGAATCATTCAACCGTCGAGGAACTTGCTGAGACGCATGGTGTTGAACCAGCACAGATCCTACTCGCATGGGTCATCCGTGAAGGAGACATCATTGCAATCCCTAAAGCAGGACAAGCTCATCATGTCGAAGCGAATGGTCGCGCTGCACTCTTGAATTTAACAGAGGAAGAACTCAACGCACTCGATCAAGCGTTCCCAGCACCTACACAAAAAGAACCACTCGATATCGTTTAAGGAGGTCATTTTCATGACAAAACATGTTCAACTCGGTCAATCTAATCTATTCGTTCATCCAATCGGTCTCGGTACGAATGCCGTCGGTGGACACAACTTATATCCGAATCTCGACGAGCAAGCTGGACGTGATCTCGTCCGTGTCGCCTTAAAACAAGGGATCAACTTCCTCGACACGGCATTCATCTATGGACCAGAACGTTCGGAGGAACTCGTCGGTGAGGTCTGGAGCGACGCGGTCGCTCGAGAAGACGTCATCCTCGCGACGAAAGGTGCACATCAGTTCGTTGACGGGAATGTCGTTATGAACAACTCACCTGACTTTCTCCGTCAATCGGTCGAAGAAAGTTTAAAACGTCTTCAGACAGACTATATCGATTTGTATTATATTCATTTTCCAGATGAATCGACACCAAAGGACAAAGCCGTTGCTGCACTCGCTGAACTGAAAGAAGAAGGAAAGATCCGCGCGATCGGTGTCTCGAATTTTTCACTTGAACAACTGAAGGAAGCGAACAAAGATGGACATGTCGATGTCTACCAAGGAGAGTACAATTTATTCAAACGAGACGCGGAAAAAGAACTTTTACCGTACATCGTTGAAAATGGTATGTCGTTCGTCCCTTACTTCCCACTCGCCGCTGGATTATTGGCAGGGAAATATACAAAAGAGACGACGTTTGATGATTTACGAAAAAACGATCCGTTATTCCAAAAAGATGTCTTCGAACAAAACCTCGCAAAAGTTGATCAACTTCGCCCGATCGCAGAAGCACACAATGCGGAAGTCGCACACATCGTACTTGCTTGGTATTTGGCGCAGGACGGTATCGATGCGATCATTCCGGGTGCGAAACGACCAGACCAAGTGACGGATACGTTGCGTACGTTAGATGTTCAGTTGTCGCAAAACGATATCAAAAAAATTGATCAGATTTTTAGCTAACGTGCTGCTTCCTACGCAGATGAGCAGAAAAGGCGAAAAATCATGCTGAACTTCGTATGATGGAGGCATGGAGGCGATTGATCATGAAGCACCACTTTCATTTAACCGCAGACTGGCCGGGTAATCGAAACGACGTCGGTCAGATCGAGACGGGTGAGTTAAAAACAAAAATTTCAATTCCGGACGCCATGGATGGTCCGGGTGTCGGTACGAATCCAGACGAGATGTTACTCGGGGCTGCTGCTACGTGTTATATCATCACGCTTGCCGCGATGCTTGAGCGTAGTAACATTCCAAAAGTCTCGTTAACGATGGAATCTGAAGGGATCGTCGATGTCACGAACGGTGTCTTTACGTACGATGCGATCATTCATCGTCCTACTCTCTTATTACCAGCCGATTTGTCGGATCGTGATTTGGAGAAGGCGCAACGTCTCGCTGAAAAAGCGGAAGGTTCGTGTATGATTACGCGGGCACTAGCTGGTAATGTCAAAGTATCGCTTGAGGCTGTTGTGGAGCGAATCTCAAATTAACAAAAAAAAATCATCGTTTAACTTTTTAGTTAAACGATGATTTTTTTACTTTATTTATCTATTTATTGGTATATTATTGATGATTTACTCATTATGAATACCATTTACTATCATTCGGGGGATAACCATGTCTTATTATGAAACACTACGTTCTTCAACTGAAACTAACTCACAATCCGATACAACAAGTGTCTCTGTACCAGCACATGATTACACAACAGAATTACTCACACATCTCAATCAAGTACTATATCAATCTTTAGACTATTTACAAAAACAAGATAAACCTGATCAAATGGTTGAAACGGTCAATGAATGGCTCCTATATTTAAATCAACCTCCGATCGACTCGCCGCTTCATCGTGAACTCACTACTAGCACAACTCATGCTTTACCTACACAATATAAAAATTCTTTGCGTGCTTGGGAACTCATTGCTCCTGGCCAACTTGAACAAGAACAGTTATTGCATCATATCAATCAAGAATTATGGACAGCATCTGCTGCTGATTGGATGGTGAGTTTTACACGACATTCTGGAATCCAGACGCTTGTCCCAGCCTTAAAAGAAGCAGAAGCTCAAAACAAACCAATCCGCATTTTGACTTCATTTTATATGAATATTACAGAAGCGAAGGCTATCCGACAGTTGATGGAATTCAGCAATATCGAAGTGAAAATTTATGAACCGATTAAAAAAAATCATGCCTTCCATCCGAAAGCATATTTATTTTCCCGTCCTGATCAGTTGGATAGTGCTATTGTTGGCTCCTCTAATTTATCAAAATCAGCTTTAACACATGGTATGGAATGGAATATTCGTATACCTTCTACACCTGTTACAACATTAGTCACTCAAGCGAAAAGCTTGTTTGAACAGCTTTGGAACAGCCAAGAAGCGACTATATGTACAGAAGAATTATTACTTCAATACGAACAGTACCAACAAGAAACACCACCTATAAAATCATTTTCTATCCGCGATACAATTGCCGAACCCTCTGTCGATTACACCGTTATTGAACCAAACCTCATGCAGATTCCGGCTTTAGAAGAACTGGATCGTTTGCGCGAGCGAAAAGAAACAAAAGCAATGGTCATTGCGGCAACAGGAACAGGGAAAACGTACTTAGCAGCATTTGATGTACGTCAAGCCCAGGCTAAAAAAGTATTATTTGTTGCACATCGTGGAAAGTTACTATCACAAGCTGAGCATACATTTAGACAAGTTTTTTCAAATGAGAGTTATACATTTGGTAGATATTCAGGATCACAACAAATTCAAGATGCACAATTTACCTTTGCTACCGTTCAAACACTTTCAAAAGAGGTTCATCTTAATCAATTTTTACAGGATACGTTTGACTACATCATTATTGATGAATTCCATCACGCTTCATCTGCTTCTTACCAAAGCATTCTTAACTATTTTACACCTCAATTTTTACTTGGTGTAACGGCAACACCAGAACGAATGGATGGTCAAAATATCTTTCAGCTTGTTGACTATAATGTTGCTTACGAAGTACGTCTGTATGATGCCTTAGCACAAGATTTACTTTCACCATTCCATTATTTTGGGATTCAAGATGATGAATCGATTGATTATTCTCTTATTCCTCAACAAAATGGCTTTTATGTAGAACAAGATCTTGTTGTTGCACTCGAACGCTCAACACGAACAGATTATATTGTTGAAATGATTCGTAAATTTGGGTTCAGTGGTAATCAAGCTGTTGGATTAGGATTCTGCGTCAATATCAATCATGCAGAGTTTATGGAGCAAGAATTTAAACGACATCAGATTGAAGCAATGGCTGTTACAAGTAAACAGTCCGAAGATGAACGCGAAGAGGCCATTCGCCGACTAGAGGACGATCAAGATCCACTGCAATATATTTTTACAGTTGACTTGTTTAACGAAGGAGTCGATATTCCAAAAGTCAATCTAATGCTATTTTTACGTCCAACGGAGTCTCCTACTATTTTTATTCAACAATTGGGGAGAGGCTTACGTAAACATAGCTCAAAAGAATTTGTTACGATTTTAGATTTTATCGGAAATAGTCAAAAGGCTTTTGTTGCACCACTTGTGTTGTCTGGTCAACAATCGTTTCATTCTATTGATCGTTATAAAATTGCTACTGCTGTAAAACAGCATTTTCCGATTTTACCGGAAGGATCTTTAGCCATTCTAGATTCAATTACAGAAAGATTTATTATTGAACAAATGAAAAAAATAGAGTTTTCAGCTAGCAAACAGCTCCGTGAAAGTTATCAAAGACTGACACGCATGATCGGAAATCCTCCGAGTTTAAATGATTTAGTTACGCATAAAGACGCACCAGCTATTGAAAGTATTGTTCAACAATGGAGAAGTACATTACGTCTTAAACAACTTGAAAAACATGCTACCGATGAAGAACTACGTTTATTGCTCGATGACACTACACGCAAAATTGTTGAACAGCTCGAAGGACTATTTCCAATTCGTGAGCCCTTCAGCTTACTGATTTTAAAACATTTACTGCATCATCCTTCTGCTTCAGTACAAGATATTGAACAAGAAGTTTTCAAAGAATTCGCCTTATCACCGAATCACTCTTTTTCAAAGCGACCAATTATTCATCATCTTTTTAAACGCTGGTCTACTGCGTTTAAAAATGATCGTATTCAATTGCTAGATGCTGTATCAGAAGAGCGCTATCGCTTTTCAAATACAGTCGTCCAAGCACTTCAACAATCAACTGAATTACGTTCATATATGATGCATTTTATCCAAGCAGGTCTACTTGCATTTCATCAACTACCAGATCGAATCAATTGGTTGATCGAAGATCAGGCGTTTCTATTACATCAAACATACAATCGTTCTGTTATCCAACGTCTTCTCTGTTCACCAAGTCAGGAAGGTTCTTGGCGTGAAGGCGTAGCTCAAGCTGGTGACGACTACATTTTATTCGTGAATTTACACAAAGATGAAACCATTGATGAGCAACTAAAATATAACGATTATTTCTTAGATCAATATCGTTTCCATTGGCAGTCTCAAAGTAATGCAACTGCTACAGGTAAAGCGGGTACTTTATATCAAAACCATGAGAGCGAAGGAATTCGTATTCATTTGTTTATGCGTAAAGCAGATAAAGAACAAGGAAAAACGATGCCGTTCACATACTTTGGCCAGTTAAAGCATCTTCAAAGTACAGGTTCTAAACCGATTAGTGTGACTTGGTCACTTCATTATCCACTATCAATTGAATTGTTTAAGGAGTGGCAAACTCTTTCTTAATGTACTCAACTGCAGGAATATCGGCAGGAGCCCATTCAAGCTGATCAAGGTCTGAAACAGACACCCAGCGAAGCTCTGCATGTTCTATGGCAATGGGCTCGCCTGTTACAATTTCAGCTTCAAATGTATGTAATGTGACAATAATTGCGTCGTACTCGTAAGTCGTTTTTTCGATTGATTGTTTGACCTTAATATTACATTTTAATTCTTCATTGATCTCGCGCACTAAAGACTGTGAAGGCGTTTCATGTAGCTCAATTTTCCCACCTGGAAACTCCCATAAGTTTGGTAATGACATTTTGCTACTACGAAGTGCACATAATATTTCGTTAAGGTCGTTTCGAATAACGGCTCCCACAACTTGAACATGTTTTTTCATTTTTCTCACTCCAAGTCAGTATAGATTTTATGATCTCTACTTATCATAACAAAAACCGTTACTCCTTTTACTCACACAAAGAATAACGGTTTTATTTATATCCAGTTATCCACATGTGGATAACCCCATTTATGGTATACTTATGGCACTTATCCACAAGTAGAAATGAGGAAACTAACATGTCCCGTGAACTCTATCCGATTGTCGTTAAACCAGAATGGATTGAATCGATTCGAAGTGGTTATCCCGCATTACGCAAGGAAATGTTCGAATCTTTGCAGCACGTTAAAGATGCAGGCGGACTGCTCCATCTGATGACAGAACATAAAGAATACCTCGCGACCGGCTATTTTGGCAAGCAGGAAAAAGGTGTCGGTTGGACTCTCTCTATGGACGAGCAAGAAGCGATTGATGCCGCCTTCTTCAAACAACTATTCGAAAAAGCGTTAGATAAACGCAACGAATTTTTTGAAGACTATTCGGAAGCCTTCCGTATCTTTAACGGCGCCGGAGACGGTATTGGTGGTTTGACGATTGACTGTTATGATCATCATTACCTCATCACATTCGAAAATGAGGGGATTTATACATTCCGTCCACTAATACTTGAGGCTCTTGAATCACTACTAAATTATAGAAGTATTTATGAAAAACGAGATTTCCTCGTCGATCTTCAACCTGTTAAAGGCGACGACTTTTTAAAAGGGGAACGAGGCGATTTCCCTGAAGTCGCACAAGAGTACGGTGTCCTCTATGAATATGACTTAGATGCTGGTATGCGGACTGGTTTTGATATTGCACAACGCGAACTTCGCCGGATTCTTCTCGATTCTGTCGAACGAAAAACCGTACTTAATCTCTTTTCTGATACAGGAGCTCTAACGGTAGCTGCGCTTTATGGTGAAGCTGCTCGAACAACGAGTGTTGATTTCTCGACACGCAGTCGAAATAAAACAACAGATAATCTTGCGTTGAACAGTTTTATTCCGGAAAAACAGACAATCTTAGTCCAAGATGCGTTTGACTATATCGAACAAGCAGATAAAAAGACTCGTTTTGATGTCGTCTTGTTCCATCCACCGGTACAAGTCAATACACGGACGCGTCAGTTTCGGACAGAGCAGGATCTTGCCCTTTGGATCCAAAAAGTCATTCATTTAACGAATCGTGGAGGACTCCTTGCGATTACGACAGATAGTCCTGCTCTTGATGCGGCACAATTGAAAAAAGCTGTGGAGCAAGCTTTTAATAAATTGCGCCAAAAATTCGAAGTCGTCTGGGAGCAACCGGAGCAAAAAGATTTCCCAACTCCTTCTTCTATGCCACAACTAGCCCTAAAAAGTATTCTCGTTCGACGAAAATGACACATTATCTAAAAAATCCGCTACTGAAACATTCAGTAACGGATTTTTTATGTTTTTAACAGGAAATGTAAAATGAATGAAGAATCATTTTTTAGAGGTCGGATACACACTCACTTTACCGAAATGTGATGTCTGATCAAATCGTTGATAGATGTCATTTAAAGCATCAAGTTCATATGGAATCTGTTCTTCAATTCGAATTTCGATTGTGCCATCTTCGACTAATTGCAAGAGTTCCGCTAAATGATGTTGCTGTTGCTTCATCTCATCTACTTTTCCTTTGAGCAACGGAAGTGCGACGAAAACAGCTTCAAGTGATAATGCTTTACTATGCATCATCGTTAAATCTTGTGTCGTCCGTGTCGCGATCGAAATGATGCGCCCCCGCTCTTTTGCGAGTATGAACGATTCTTGTAAGTGGTCACCACCGACTGTATCAATGATGACATCGAATCCATCCAGATCCAGTCGTTTGAGTAACGCTTCAGCTGATTCTTCCTTATACCGATGAACGCGAATCCCTTTCGCTTCTAGCCAAGCTGCCTTCTCGTCAGAAGAGGCGCTCGCTGTGACGTCACACCCATAATGACGAGCGAGTTGAACGGTAAGATGTCCTACTCCACCCGTTCCTCCTGCTACATATAAACGGATTCCGGGTTGGATTGCGATTCGCTCTTTTAAAATCTCCATCGCGGTCAATCCAATCACCGGTAAACAACCAGCAATTTCAGCCGAGACCCCTTCCGGTCGTAAAACCGCCATCTCTTCAGGCACAAGCATTTCTTCTGCTAACGCACCGGCACGTGTTCCAAGTCCACCGCCGAATGCAACGATGCGATCGCCGATAGAAAAAGACGTCACACCCTCGCCGATTTCAATGACTTTCCCCGTTACATCGCCCTGGAGAATTCCAGTCGTCGAAGCCGCCGCCACATGTCCGAAGAACATCTTCGTATCAAGTGGATTGATGCTCGACCCCTCGATTTGAATACGTAATTCGTACTTCCCCGCTTTTTCAGGTGTGACGTCTTTTTCTGTAAGCGATGCGTCTTTTCCGTACTGATCGACTACGAATGCTCTCATGAAAAATTCCCCCTTATCATCATTAGTCTATCATGATTCAGAATTCTCTCACATTAGGCGTTCATGCTATGATGAACATATCTTATGACGAGAAGGGACGTTTTTGATTTGAAACAAGAATTGATTGATCGTCTAACTACATACGTAAAGGTCGATACACAGTCGAACTATGAAAGCACAACTGTTCCAACGACCGAAGGACAATGGACACTGGCTCGATTGCTCGTAGAGGAGTTAAAAACAATTGGCATGGAAGAAGTCACTGTCGATGACAATGGTTATGTCATGGCGACATTATCCGCTAACACGGACGCAGACATCCCAACAATCGGTTTCCTCGCTCACCTCGACACGGCAACGGATTTCACAGGCACGAATGTCCGTCCGCAACTCGTGGAAGCATATGATGGAAATCCAATCACGTTAAGTGAAGTACCATCCGTGATTCTATCACCAACTGATTTTCCAGCATTACACAACTATGTCGGTCATACATTGATGACGACGGATGGGACGACGTTACTTGGTGCCGATAATAAAGCTGGTATCGCAGAAATCATGACAGCGATGCACCATTTAATCACACATCCGGAAATTAAGCATGGTCGCATCCGTGTTGCCTTCACACCAGACGAAGAGATTGGTCGTGGACCGCATCACTTCAACGTCGAAGCGTTCGATGCAACGTATGCCTATACGGTCGATGGTGGTCCGCTTGGTGAACTGGAATACGAAAGTTTTAATGCGGCTGCTGCCAAAATCGTCTTCCACGGAACGAATGTTCATCCGGGAACAGCAAAAGATAAGATGGTCAATTCACAGAAACACGCGATGGCGTTCCACGATCGTCTTCCTGGAGAAGAGTCTCCTGAATTTACTGATGGTTTTGAAGGGTTCTTCCATCTGATTTCGTTTGACGGTTCTGTTGAAAAGACGACGCTCGATTACATCATTCGTGATTTTGATCGTGAAGCATTCGAAGGACGAAAACACTTCTTGTCCGCCCTCGTTGATGAGTGGAACAAAAAGTATGGTGCTGGTAGTGTTGAAATCGATTTACACGATCAGTACTACAACATGCGTGAAAAAATTGAGCCTCACATGCAAATCGTTGATATTGCTCATGCAGCGATGGAGTCGCTTGATATTACGCCAATCGTTAAACCGATTCGTGGTGGAACAGATGGATCACAACTTTCGTACATGGGACTTCCGACACCGAATATCTTTACCGGTGGTGAGAACTATCATGGAAAGTTCGAATTTATCTCTGTCGATAACATGGTGAAAGCAACACAAGTCATCATTGCTATCGCTCAAGGTTTCGAACAAGCTTCGCGCTAATCAAAAAGCAGATTCTCAATGCTGAGAATCTGCTTTTTTTCATGTCTGACGCTGTTGTTTTTTTAGCCGGTAAATGTAGCCGATTAATAAGAAAATAATTAACGTCGAGGCAATCATGAGTTCTTTCGACCATTCGCCGACGAAAGAGTTGGAGTTTTCCTCAATCTCTCGCTCAGGCATCTGTTCTTTCATTTGGTCTGCTTGACGCTTCGTGATCTTAAAGCTGTCTTTCCACTTCCATGTCTTTTCTTCTCCCTCAACACGGATACGAATTTGATAGGTTCCCGGTTCTAAAATTCCCGTCGTTTCGATTGGTGTTTTCATATAAATCGATGGGGCAAATCGAATCTCCGTTTCTTTACGAACGACGACTTTTTTGCCTTGCGTAACGACGGCTTCGAATTTCATTGGCTGACTGATCGTTGGTACCTGATTGGCTAGCTTAACAAAGACGGTTGGTCTAGAAAAAGACGATTTTGCCTCTACCCCTTCGTACGTAATCTCGGGCGCCAGTTCTTTAATCGAAGATCGAACTTTCAAACCGATGATGTAAGAGTGACGATTTTGAATACCGATTGTATTTTTTTCAGCTGTTTCTTTTTCTGGTTTCTTCTCGACCCGAACACCAGCTAACAAGGTACCGTCTAAATCGTTCACGATCTCAAGTGGTAAAGAAACGACTTTCGATTCGCCTCCTTTAATGAACGTTGATTTCGTGTTTGGTTGGATGAGATCCGTCAAGGAAGTCGGAGCTAACGGGACAGGTTTCTTTTGATCATAAACAATCAAACCATTATCGTTCGTCGTCGCATTCCGGATTGATGTCAAAAACGTATGATCCTCCGGTCCATGATTGAAAATTCGAACTTGAATATTCGTTTTTTGTTTCGCTGTCATACGTAAATCAAAGTACGAGACACCCGAATCGACTTGATAGTCATTCGGAACGGCTTCAATCGAAAAGTTGACGCGATCTTCCGCGAAGCTAGCAGATGGTATTATCCAAGCGAGCAGCCCGTAAAATAATGCCACAAGAAAACAGATTCCCCATCGTTTCATCTTTATCTCCACCTGCTTTCCAATCAATTCACGACATCCGTAAGCGTCCAGTCCAGTGTCGCGGTATGTGTTCCTTCCACTTGAACGTTAACGGGTACATTAAGTTTGATGTAATTATTATCGGTACCGTTACCTTTCCAGTAAATTTGCCAAGTTGAGAACGTTCCTTCTGGGGATGTTAATATCGTTTGCGCATCTCCTTCATTTCCTGGTGTCAATGTTATGTCTGCTGTCGTAGGTGCCGTGAATCCTGATACATTCACTAATGTTTGAACAGTACCGGCATCAATAGATAACGTCGAACCTACTAACGAGGATGCTCCACCTTCATCTATAAAGTCTCCCAACTTCACGGTTACTTCCCATTCTGTCCGATTGACCCGTCGATCCGTTACTTGGAGAAATGGTTTTTGATCGGTCGCCTTAAACTCAGCTTTGTTAGAAAGCATTTCGTTTGATCCAAAATCAAAGTTAGGCGCATAATCGAGTGTCAATGGGCCTGTATTTCCTGTAGGTGTATTTCCGCCGTTTTTGTCTGGTTCGTATGGATTATTCGGATCTCGATCATCTGGATCCACGATGACCGGTGCTTCATTCGTCGTGAACGTGATTTTTGCCGTCGACTCGCCAGTAGAAGTCGTCGCCCATGCAGTGGTTGTTCCTAAAACCAAAGCCGTACCCATCAATACCGTCGAAACAGCGAAACGTTTCTTCATTTCTGTTCTCTCCTTTTCATGGTGCATTGATTAAACTCCATTGAATGTCTGCGCTATACGATGAAGGTTTTGGATATTTGCCAGTTAAGTCGAGAATAATGCCTTCGTTTTCTGCGTAGGTTAATGGTGTCTGATTCAAGCTTGCCGACATCGTTCCTGTTGCGATTTCAATAGCAGTCGCTTGTAACAGTTGGGTTTTGGAAGTTGTCTTAAAATAAAGAACATCGCTTAACACGTCATTGTCTGTACTCGTCAAAGGACGACTGAGACTTGCTTGTAGCTTCCAGTTGTAACCTGTTGCATTTTCATGCGAAATAGAAATCGTCATTGGTGATAAGCGAGGGATGATTTTCTCACGTCCTGTCAACTCATGATTTCCAAAGTCCAGTATGCTCGGAACGATTAAGTTGAATGTAGGTCCGATTCCAAGTGTTGCTGCCGCCGTACCACTACTTAAAACATTCAAATCAACTAACCCATCTGCTAAAACACTTCGAAATGTGTAGACTTTATCGACTCCGACTGGTAAATTTCCAACTTTAAAAGATAAGGTGAATCGATCGCTACTTAGAAGAGATAGCTTTAATAAAGAGCTAACATCTGCATAGATTTGGTTATTTGTTCGATCGATTATTGCTGTCACATCTCTCGTTTGCGATCCAATCCCAAGTAATCCACTATAGCGATATTGCAGTTTGACGGAACTCGTTTCAATACTTTGTATCACTTCTGGTGGTAGTCGAAAAATAATATACCCACTTGATAAATTTAAGCTCAACAATCCAGAAACAGTATTTTCTAACGTGATCGTTTTAGTCGTTCCATTATAGGAAGCATCTAAGCTTGATGTTCCAAGAAGTGCTACTCCAGCAAGCGTCGGTGCAACCGCTTGTTGCTTCTCTTGTCTTGGTTTAGTCGGCTTTAAGGTAGGTTCTTCAATTTTGCTCGATGATTCTTCTTCAGAATCAGGTTGCTCGGGAACTTCATTGTCCTTTTCATCTGGAGATGTCTCAGATGTCGGTGGATCTTCATTCTCAGTGGGGGATGTCTCAGGTGTTGGTGAATCTTCACTCTCAGTTGGGGATGTCTCAGGTGTTGGTGGATCTTCACTCTCAGTTGGGGATGTCTCAGGTGTTGGTGGATCTTCACTCTCAGTTGGGGATGTCTCAGGTGTTGGTGGATCTTCACTCTCAGTTGGGGATGTCTCAGGTGTTGGTGGATCTTCACTCTCAGTTGGGGATGTCTCAGGTGTTGGTGGATCTTCACTCTCAGTTGGGGATGTCTCAAGTGTTGGTGAATCTTCACTCTCAGTTGGGGATGTCTCAGGTGTTGGTGGATCTTCACTCTCAGTTGGGGATGTCTCAGGTGTTGGTGGATCTTCACTCTCAGTTGGGGATGTCTCAGGTGTTGGTGAATCTTCACTCTCAGTTGGGGATGTCTCAGGTGTTGGTGAATCTTCACTCTCAGTTGGGGATGTCTCAGGTGTTAGTGAGTCTTCGCTCTCGTTTGATGGTGTCTTCTCTACTTCTACGAGCTCTTCGCATTTTTCAATTTCCTCTTTTTCCAACAAGTCCTTTTTCTTTGAATCATTCAACGTCTCTTCACAAAACGATGACGTCAAAGGGTCTGGAATTTCGAATTCCTTAGTCGTCGCATGACTGTGCGGAATTGGAAAGCTTGTTGCCAGTAAGAACATTAAGATAATAAAAATATTTGGTGATCGATTTCGATACAATAAAATTCCCCCTTCAATTGCAACAATTCATTGACCTAGTTGATCTAAATGACTTTTCTTCACATCTTTTCCCTTCTAAATAAGGGAATTAAACCATTAATTTGGTAGTTAAAAGATATAAAATTAATCTTTATTTACTGATATACTAAAAATTAGTTCCATTAAACTGTTAATTCATTTGATTTATTATTACAAAATAAAAAAATGTGCTTGTTTCCAAGCACATCGGGTTTAATTCTTTTCTTCTGTCGTACTGTCTGGAATCGGTAATTGAACCATACTACCCGATCCACTGACGAGTGGTGACTTTCCGTCCCACTTCTTGACGGCTTCGTATTGAATCATCTCTTCGGTCAACGTCTTCTGTAATTCTTTTTGAGCTTTTGCCAAACCTTGTGCTTCGATCAGCCGAGCATCTGCTGCTCCTTTGGCTTCGACGCGTAAACGTTCCGCTTCTGCTTTAGCAATTTCAAGATCCGTTTTCTTTTTATCGAGTTCTTGTGACGCTTTGACACGTGCATCGATCGCTTCCTGTGTCTTTTCATCTGGTTTTGGTGCGCCGAGTGCGACGTCTTCAATGATGAAACCAATCTCTTTGACGTCTTCCGCAAACTGCGTCTGAATGCTCGTCGAGACGTTTCCTGATTTCTCACCAAACAGTTCAAGGACCGTAACTTTCGAGATTTGCTCACGCGATGCATCATAGAGACGTTGTTTCAGATAACCTTTTGCGATCTCATCGATTTCGATCGGTCCGAACTTGTTGAAGACTTTCGTTACCTTATCCGGTGAGACAGAGAAGCTGTATGTAAAGTCAACGACGATGTTCTTCCCGTCTTTCGTTGCAAGCGTCATGTTTTCAAGCGCTTTTGTCTGTGTCCGAATTGGATACTCTGTCACACGTGTGATCGGTGAAACGACGTGCCAGCCTTGCGAAAGCGTCTCATCTTTGACACCACTTGATGGTGTATAGACGACACCGACCTGCCCGGGTTCGATTTGTTCGACGATAAATGGCGTCGTTGCGAGCAATGCTAATACAAGTACACCAGCGATGATCATCGATGGGCGAATTTTTTTCTTTGGTTTAATTTCTCTCATTCTGAATCTCCTTTATCGATTTTTTCTTGGATATAGCGGTAGAGTTCCATGCCAAGCAAAACGATGAGGGCGAAAAATAATACAGTGAAAAAGATAGCCATCTAACCCCTCCTCTAACGAATTCCTTACCTTCTTCTACGTATCCATTTGGAAAATGTTTCATTTTTTTAAATGTCTGGTTGCTTATTTTTAATTTCTGTCCTAATATGGAGGGAACTTTGCCTGCTCTACGACAGATCACAATTTGTGGTACACTCGAATGAGCACATCACTTACTAGAAACGAGGGTTCATCTCTATATGATTACAGTACAAAACGTCGGTCTTCGCTTTGCGGACCGCAAATTATTCGAAGACGTCAACATCAAGTTCACACCAGGTAACTGTTATGGTCTAATCGGTGCGAACGGTGCCGGTAAGTCGACATTCCTGAAAATTCTCGCTGGTGACATCGAAGCACAACAAGGCGATGTCATTATCACACCAGGCGAACGTTTAGGCGTTCTCCGTCAGAACCATTACGAATACGAAGAATTCCAAGTCATCGAAGCGGTCATGATGGGACATAAGCGTCTGTATGAAGTCATGAAAGAAAAAGATGCTATCTATATGAAAGAAGATTTCTCAGACGAGGACGGCATGCGTGCTGCTGAGCTCGAAGGTGAATTCGCTGAAATGAACGGTTGGGAAGCGGAGTCGGAAGCTGCCATGCTTCTTCAAGGACTCGGCATCAAAGAAAACCTGCATTCGAAGACGATGGCAGAGTTGACTGGATCGGAAAAGGTCAAAGTCTTGCTTGCCCAAGCGTTATTCGGTAAACCAGACATTCTCTTACTCGATGAGCCGACGAACGGACTCGATTTGAAAGCTGTCAAATGGCTCGAAGAATTCTTAATCGGATTCGAGAACACGGTCATCGTCATTTCCCATGACCGTCACTTCTTGAACAACGTCTGTACGCACATGGCAGATCTCGATTACGGTAAGATTCAGCTTTATATCGGAAACTACGATTTCTGGTACGAGTCAAGCCAGCTTGCTTCCCGTATGGCAAATGATCAAAATAAGAAAAAAGAAGAGAAAATCAAAGAATTGCAGGCCTTCATCGCACGTTTCAGCTCGAACGCTTCGAAAGCGAAACAAGCAACGTCACGGAAGAAGTTGCTTGATAAAATTACACTCGACGACATTCGTCCATCTTCACGCCGTTATCCGTTCGTCGGTTTTACGCCAGAACGTGAAATCGGAAATGACCTCTTGATGGTCGATGGAATCTCGAAGACGATCGATGGCGTCAAAGTCCTCGATAACGTCCGCTTCTCGTTGAACAAGACGGATAAAGTCGCGTTCATCAGCCAGAGCGATATCGCGATCACGACACTGTTCAAAATCCTCATGGGTGAGATGGAGCCGGATAGCGGTACGTTCAAATGGGGCGTCACGACTTCCCAGTCTTACTTGCCAAAAGATAACTCGGAATTCTTCGAAGGCTCGGATAAGACGATCCTCGATTGGCTCCGTCAGTATTCACCGGCAGATGAGAGCGATACGTTCCTCCGTGGATTCCTCGGTCGGATGCTTTTCTCAGGAGAAGAAGTCATGAAGAAGGCATCTGTCTTATCTGGGGGCGAAAAAGTCCGTTGTATGCTTTCAAAAGCAATGCTCAGCGGTGCTAACGTCCTCGTGCTCGATGATCCAACGAACCACTTGGATCTTGAATCGATCACAGCACTCAACGATGGATTGATCGCTTATAAAGGCGCAATGCTCTTCAGCTCGCATGACCATCAGTTCGTCGAAACGATCGCGAACCGCATCATCGAGTTGACGCCAAACGGTATCGTCGATAAAGAAACGACATACGATGAGTACTTGAACAATGATACAATCCAACAGCAATTAACAGCGTTATACGCACAATGATTTTAAAAGAGACCGGAACTGTCGTTTCGGTCTCTTTTTTGAACACGGTGGAGGAGGAATGAGTCATGCGTCATCGCGTATGTGCTGCACTGATCGAAGAGGAACAGATATTGATGGTCGAGTTACACACCCCTTCTCGAACATTCTGGACGTTACCCGGTGGTGGTGTCGAAAACGGAGAAACAAAAGAAGAAGCCGTCGTGCGCGAAGTATTAGAAGAGACGCATCTTCACGTCACGGTCGAACAAAAACTTTATGAGATTTCAATTGATCAAGGGACGGAAACATGTTTTCTCGTTCGCCGTGTCTTAGGTAGTCCTGAACCTCGACTCGGGATCGATCCTGAATTATCGCTTGATCAACAAGAATTACGAGCTGTTCGGTTTCGACCACTGAATGAGATGCAAAATGATCCTCAGATTTCCCATTTGCGCCTACTATCGTAACGATATAATCTTTGAATTAAACGAAAATTTAATAACTATATTTATACCTAAAAATAGTAGTCGGTAACTAAGTTTTTTGATAATCCAAAATCGCTCGATCCAGCGATAGAAAACGGAAACGTTATCAAGGTTTCAACTGCCTATCCGTTTTACCGAGTGGTTACAAATCGTATACGAATCGATAAGATATGAAAAAACGGATTCCCAGGCTCGGGAATCCGTTTTTTCATGCGTTGTTCTTCTTTTGTTTTGCCGCTTCTTCTTCGACACGCTGCAACAACCCATGAACGATTTTCTCATTCTCTCGTTCACCTCCGAGAGACAACAAACTCTTTCCAACAAAGTTCGCTCCCTCGTTTTTTCCCGTATAGATCAATAGACAACGATCATGGTCGATTGGTTTGAGCGTAAAGGTCATCTCGATCTTGAATATTTTAGCCAATGTAAATCCAATCGTATTTTGTTTGAAGTCGGGTTCGTTCGTATAAGCTAAGTCGGTCACGATATAGGTTTCAAGTCGGTTACCCTGCATGTACGTTTGACGATACGTCGAACCGACCACACCCGGTTTTCGTTCGATTACCTCGTGCTGGACGACGTTTGGAATCAAACGCTGCAATCGCGTGTGATCAAACAAGTGCCATGCTTCCTCAATCGGAATATCGAGCTGTCGTTCTTCTCTCCACGTAATCATAGATCCGCCCCCTTTTCTATAGAAATACCCTGTCGTCCGGTCTTGTAACGTCCGGTGACAGGGCGGGAGCAGATTCTTATTTTACTGTGCTTGTTTCAAGTGCTGCTCCAAGGAACTTCGCCAGTTCGAGCATACCGTAGCGTCCTGCAGCTGCTTCAGCGTCCGAGTTGTAGTTCGTATTCGTATTGACGTCATACGTATAGATTGTACCTGACGCATCCTTGATAAACTCGATTCCGGCGACCGCGATTTGGTTCGCTTGGAGGAACGCTTCGTACTTTTCAATGATTGGATCATTGAAACCTTCAACGATTTGGAACTTCATCGGTGTTTGCGGTGCTTCTTCCCCAACTGGGCAGAACAAGTCGTCAATTACACACGCATCCGCTGGGCAGAGCTCAAAACCTTCTGACGTATCGACTTGGACTGCATAAACGAATTTCCCACCAACGAACTCACAGCGCGTGATGTATGGTTCTGGTGCTTGGATGTACTCTTGAATCAACGTGATGCCATCAACCGGTTCGTCAAATGTCGGACCATCGAGGTAGGCTTCAAGCGCTTCGATTGAATGGAACAGTTGAACGCCGAGTCCTTTCCCAGCACGGTTATGTTTCGTGATGAACGACGAAACGCCGATCTCTTTTGCCGCTTGTACAATTTGGTCGCGTCCGACTGCAGCCGTCGTCTTCGGTACACGAATTCCTGCTTTACGTAGTGCTGTATACTGATTGACTTTGCTGACTTCAAGGCGGAGTGCACGCGTTCCGTTAAAGACGGTCCGGTCGTGTTCTTCTAACCAAGCAAGGACACCTTCCGTCAACTCCGGTGCATAGCGGTGACCACGTGTATGCGAAGAGGCACTCATCCGGCTGTAAAAAACGCCTTCCGGTGGTACTTCATCGAGTGGAACGACTCCTTCATTCAAGTGCCACTGTTCATATGGTAATTCAAGTTCTTCGAGACGTTTGATGAGATGATCCGTCCATTCCTGGTTTTCGTGGAGAATATGAATTTTTGTCATGATTGTTGACCTACCTTTCGTTTTGCTTCGACCAGTGGCATTACGTCACGAGCAAAGCGTTCCATTTCTTCGAGTTGTGGTGAGAATTGTAATAAGAGTAACGTGACACCAACGGCTTCGAACGCTAGAATGCGTTCTGCGATCTGTTCTGGTGTTCCGATCAAGTTCGGTCTTAGACCACGGTTCGAGACGGAATAATCATTTCGTTCGACCTGTTGTTCCAGTTGCGATTTACTGATGAAATCCTGATAACCGGCATAACCGGCGCTATCTTCTTTTACATCCGTAATCCGTTGCCACTCTAGAAGCGCTTCTTCTTCCGTATCTCGGCAAATGATATAAGCCGCAAGACCGAAGCTTTCGAGTGGAGCTTGTCCCGTTGCTTCCCGACGTACTTTCATGTCGTTGATTTTGTGAGCGACTTCTTCCGTGGTGCCTCCATGCATGACATAAGCATCACAGTGTTCGACGATCGTTCGTTTTCCAGCTTCACTCTCTCCACCGGCGTAGAGCTTGATGCCTGGACGCTGGACTGGCTTCGGATGCAATTCTGCCTGCTCGATCGTGTAGTGATTGCCTGAGAAACTATACGGTGACGCATCTGCCCATAGTCCTTTCATGACCGTGACGAACTCTTCCGTCCGAGCATAGCGTTCATCGTGCGCCGTAAAGATACCGTTATACTGTTTCGCTTCCTCTGCCCACCAGGCTGAGACGACGTTGAGCGTAAAACGTCCTCCGCTTAACTGATCGATGTTTGCTGCCATCTTCGCTGTCGTCGCCGGATTATGGAACCCGGGACGAACTGCTGTCATGATCTCAAGGCGTTCTGTCGTTGCGGCAATCGCTGCTGCCGTCGTCCATGCCTCAAGACTCGGTTCCTTGATTCCTTTGATATCGTTTAAGTTCAATTCCGCGATCAATGTCGTCGAGAAGTTAATGCGTTCTGCTGTTTGTGCGACTTGTTTTGCATAATCGAATGTCGCCGGCATCTGTTCATCCTCGACATTCCGTAACCATCCTCCAAAAATCGGTAACCAAAAACCATACTCCACTCCATCATCCCCCTTATCATAAAAAAAACGCCCTTTTCGAAGTTCGAAAAGAGCGACGGTATCTTGTCCTGTCCGCTCTTATCTTCGGAAGGTATCCCTTCCTGGAAGTAGCACCTTCCGCTATAGCGGGGTTGCTGAAGTGTCTTCGGGCCAGTCCCTCGACTTCTCTAGATAAGATGTGTTGCATTTATCGTACAGAATTCACTGAACTAAAGCAACCATTAAACCGTCTTTTCCCATCGGAATTGTTTCAAACATAAAAAAATCCCGACATGATGTCGGGATTCAGTATTAATATGGTGCGACGAAATCCGATGTTGGTTCTGGCGCTTGTTCGCCACGAACACGATCATAGAATTTTGCCATTGTAACGCTGAAGTATGGTCCAACCCATAAAACAGCAAGACCAAGTGTAACAATTACGAGTAACGCCCAACCGATAAACGATAAGAAGAGCAAGAATGCTTCCATCTTGTGTCCATCCATGAGTTGACGCGAGCGTGTAATCGCTTCAAGAATACCGATTGACGGTTCATCCCGAAGGATGTAGAACGTTAACAAGTAAGAGAACGACTTGATGATCCCAGGGATGATCAAGAGTAGTGTCCATAAGAATAAAAAGACCGCTTGTACAATCGAGACGCCGATTACTTTACCGAAGATTTTATACGGTTCGAACAAATCAGCTACTTTGACTTCTTCATTACGTGCGAACGACATCGCGACCCACGTCCAACCCGCTGCGATTGGGATCAATAAAATCGATAGAATGATACTGACTGCACTCATCGCATTTAGATCTTGTTGAGGATCAGGTCCGATGAACGTCGGAACGCTCTGGATGATAGAAAACAGTACGAACATGAGGATGGCAAATCCCCAACGACCGCTGAGCGACTCCTTCGCTGCTTTTTTTAATTGAGATGACATGAGTAAGGTCCTCCTTGAAAAAATAAGTTCTCTTCTTACTCTACGGCTTAAAGTTTCTAATGTTTCACTCTTTTTTCAATAATTTTCCGTCCCGTTGTTGCTCTTTGAGCCATGCTCGCTCAAGTTGTCGTTCGCAAGCTGTATATAAGGAACGTCGACCATCGAGACGTTCCATCGCAAACGGAATACCATGTTTTTTCGCCTGCGCAATGACATGTGCACTCGCAGCGTGAGAGACACGACTCGTCACGACGACGATGGCATCCGTCTTTTTGGCGAGACAAGCAATCTTTTTCGCGGACTGCGCGTCTCCTGCCAGATGAATTAATTCGATTCCTGTTGGCGCAAAGAACTCACGATAAACAGCCGTTTGTTGTTCGTTTCCAACGATGACAAGGCGCATACCTTTGAAGCGCGTGAAATCAAGCGGTGTCTTATCGACGAAATCCATCAATTGTCCAGGTACAGCTGTCGTCACGATTGGTTCAATTTTTCGCTCTTTTTGAATACGAATGCGCCGCTGCGCTTTTTTAGGTTTTGGAACTGTTTGCCGTTTCATTTTCCGTGCATATCGATCTGACTTTTTCGCTGTAACAGGTGCCTTCTCTACTAATTGTTCTACTTTTACAGGACGATCTGATGGTTCGTTGGCAACCGGTTTTTCATACGTAAACTGATGTTTCCAGACAATCGTCAAGCTCTCTTTCCGTCCCCGCCACATGACGAGATCGACGAGTTGTCCTGCTTCTAGTCGAAAATAGCGCATGTCCTCTACCGGTACGACATAGTAGAACGATTTGCCCGCTTCATCCTGTAGCGGACCGTTAACCGTCTCTTCAACAATGCCGTGCGCTTTGACGATCGCTTGTTCAAACACGACACGTTCCGGATTCTCTCTCATCCGCTCTGTCGAGACGACGGCTTCAACACGGCACAGCGTTTTCTGATCATCCTGACGCTCGACACGGACACGGACCTCCATGCCATGCTCGAGATTCCATTCTCGGACGTCCCGTTCGGAAATATGGCTACCGGACCATTCTAGTAAAGTCCCGCCTTTTAATCCCCGCTGAAACGTATAGGCATAACGTTGCTTGCGTACTGGCTCGACAGGTACTTGCTGTGGCATTACGCTGGTCTGCTTCTCTAGTTCCACCACTTCGTCGATGACTGGTGTTTCCTGTACGTCGCGCGGTGCATAATACGCTGACATCTTGACCCATTCGTCGATTCCGTTCACTTCGTCGAGCCAGAGTTGCCAATCTTCATACCGCTCGACGACCGCTAATTTCATCTGTACCAATTCAGTTGCTCGTTCCAACACCTGTTGCATCATCCGTAACCACTTCCTTTTCGTTTTTTTCACTATAGCAACGAAAAAATACGGAAGTAGTTCAAAAAAACAACCAGGTTATTTTTTTATTTAGGTACGTTGCTGAATTTCCACGGCCGGGTCCTGACGCTTGTATTTCGCGACGATGACGATCAGAACGGTGATGATGACAAGTAAAAACCAAGAAGACAATTTGCCAAGATCAACGACTGCCCATCCCTCCTCTTGATGCGGATAGACCCAGCCTTTGAAGAACGTCACGATGTTCTCAGCAATCCAAATGAAGAAAGCAATCAGTAAAAAGGACAGGACGAGCGGCATCCGGTAAACCGTCTGCTCGATCGTAAAATGAACCCATGACTTATAGAAAACGAGGACGACAAGAATCATCAAAATCCAGCGCACGTCCAAAATCCAGTGATGGGTGAAGAAGTTGAGATAGACGAGACTGCCGACACTAATCGCAAGCCAAGGGGGAGGAAATGCTGTGAATCGTAAATGAAATCGCCTGAACGCCTGACACACATAACTTGCGACGCTTGCGTACATGAACCCTGCATACAGTGGAACACCTGCCACTTTTGTCCAAGCGTCTTCTGGGTAACTCCACGAACCGACGTTCACCTTGAATAGTTCAAGTGCTAGACCGATGACATGAAACAATAAGATCAGTTTGAATTCTTCCATCGTTTCATAACGACTGACAAGTAACGCGATTTGAACGAAAATACACCACAGCAACAAGAGATCGTATCGCGCAATCGGTTCAGTCGGCAGATAACGTGAAAGAGCGAGCGCCGCGAAAATCATCACGGGAAAGACACAACAGACGGCTTCTATATATGTAAAACGAATCAGATGTCGAATCGCTTTCATCCTGTTACCTCCTTTTTTCTCCAGTATACGTTTCTCTTTTGCCCTTCCCCTCCTTCTTAGGATGGAAAAAACGGAAAATTTCGTCTTTCTTCTTCCACTTTCCTCATGATACAGTTAACGAATCAATTATTTTAAGAAATGAGGTGCCAGACATGACGCGTCATCGCGCTTCCTGGTTATTACGCGCTACGTTAAAGTGGGGACTCTTCCTTCTTGGTTTATTTTTACTCGCCCTTGGCTCATCAATGATGATCACAGCGGAACTCGGTGTTTCGACGTGGGACGTGTTACATCTTGGTCTTCAAAAGAAGACACCACTGTCTGTCGGAACGATCATCTTACTCGTTGGTCTCTTACTTGTGTTCGTTAAATACGCATTAGACCGCGTCACACCGCAAATCGGAACGCTTGTCAACGCAATTTTCGTCGGTGTCTTCATGAATCTTGTCCTTGGTTCTCATCTCTTACCGTCTTTTGAGTCCGTCTGGTTGAATACACTCTGGCTCGTTTTTGGAATCTTCATCATCGGCATGGGCGCCGGTCTATACGTCGCTGTTGGTTACGGGGCCGGTCCACGCGATGGATTAACGCTGACACTTGCAGAGCGTTTTGGAACGTCGATTCGTCTGATGCGGACGATTATGGAAGTTACGGCATGCGGCATTGGCTGGTTGCTTGGGGGACCTGTTTTCTTCGGTACGATCCTCTCGATTTTCCTGATCGGACCGTTCCTGCAATTTTGGTTGTTTTATTTCCGCCGGATCATTGCAGCGATTGATGCAAAAGGAATTCCAGCATCCGAGCGCCAAATTAGCTAAGTCGCCTGACTCGATATCATTCCGCTTGAATGATATCTTTTTTTATGTGAGAAGCAGATAAGTTGCGTCATCAAAATAAACACGTTATATTCGTTTACATATCAATCTTTGATACGTCAAAGGTTTCTTCGAACGAAGGGAAGGATGTGATGGATTGAGTATTTCCTGCAACGAAAAAGGACGTTTGATCTATGCACTCGTCTCCGTCAATAAGACGATTGCTCAAAAATTCGATCTCTGTACGGATGGTTTCAGTCAGACTCGAATGGATTTACTTGCTCAACTTCAAGTCGATCAAACGATCAGTCAAAAAGAATTGCAAAAACGCGTTAATGTCGATCATGCGGCAGTGACCCGTCACCTCAAACACCTGGAATCGACCGGGATGATTGCTCGCGAGCGTTCAGCTGCTGACAATCGGGTGATTCTTGTTTCCTTAACAGAACAAGGGGCGACGCGCATTGCACGATTACGCGAACAAAAAGATGAGTTCCTCGAGAACTTACTCGAAGGATTCTCTGCTGAAGAACAACGGACGTTAGCTGAGATGATTCAACGTATCGAAGCGAACGCCGACACATTACCTAAATTAAAAGAGGAGTCGATTTAATATGGCAACGCAAACGACAACAGATTTCATGGAAATCGTCAAAGGACGCCGTTCGATCCGGAACTACGATACAGACGTGAAGATCTCAAAAGAAGAAATGACACAAATCCTTGAAGAAGCAACACTTGCACCTTCTTCAGTTAACATGCAACCATGGCGTTTCCTCGTCATCGATAGCGAAGAAGGCAAAGCAACACTTGCACCACTCGCGAAATTCAACCAAGTTCAAGTCGAGACATCTTCTGCTGTCATCGCCGTCTTCGGTGATATGAACGCCGTTGATCAACTTGAGAACATCTACGATACAGCTGTTGAAAAAGGTCTCATGCCACAAGAAGTACGCGATCGCCAAGTGCCAGCCATTCAAGGTATGTACAGCAGCGTATCAGCGAACGATTTGAAAGACAGCATTTTGATTGACTCAGGTCTTGTTTCAATGCAATTAATGCTCGTCGCTCGTGCACACGGTTATGACACAAACCCAATCGGTGGTTACGAAAAAGACCAAATCGCGGAAGCATTCGGTCTTGAGAAAGAGCGTTACGTACCGGTCATGTTGCTATCAATTGGTAAAGCGGTTGACGCAGGATACCCATCTGTTCGTCTGCCAATCAACGACATCGCAGACTGGAAATAAGTTTTTCACACTATAAAAAGAGAAAACACACAAGGGAGATTGAATAATTATGACTACTCAAACAACAACGGACTTCATGGAAATCGTCAAAGGACGCCGCTCAATCCGTAACTACGATACAAACGTGAAGATCTCAAAAGAAGAAATGACACAAATCCTTGAAGAAGCAACACTTGCACCTTCTTCAGTCAACATGCAACCATGGCGTTTCCTCGTCATCGATAGCGAAGAAGGTAAAGCAACACTTGCACCACTCGCGAAATTCAACCAAGTTCAAGTCGAGACATCTTCTGCTGTCATCGCCGTCTTCGGTGACATGAACGCGGTCGATAGCATCGAGACAATCTACGATATGGCTGTTGAAAAAGGTCTTATGCCACAAGAAGTACGCGATCGCCAAGTACCAGCCATCAAAGGTTTCTATCGTCCAGAAGACGTTGAAACATTACGTGATAGCATCTTGATCGACTCTGGTCTCGTTTCAATGCAATTGATGCTCGTGGCTCGTGCACACGGTTACGATACAAACCCAATTGGTGGTTATGAAAAAGACCAAATCGCAGAAGCATTCGGTCTTGAAAAAGAGCGTTACCTCCCAGTTATGCTGCTTTCAATCGGTAAAGCAGTTGACGCAGGATACCCATCTGTTCGTCTACCAATCGCTGACATCACAGAATGGAAATAAGCAAGACCACCCGGTCCGGATTCCTTTCATAGGAATCCGGCTTTTTTGTATACTCAGAGAAAAGGAGGCGTCTTTGATGTATGATGTCACGATTATCGGAGCCGGTGTAGCGGGAATTTTTCTCGCTCATCAGCTCGTTGAACATGGACAGCGTGTCTTATTGCTCGATGCCGGAAAACCGATCCGCGAACGAACGGCAGAAGATGCGTATCTTGGATTCGCAGGTCTCGGAAAATCAGAAGGAAAATTCAATTATGCAACGGGATTCGGTGGAGAACTCGTCTCAAAAATCGGCGCAGAGACGACACAACAACTGTTCCGAGAAGTCGATGACCTCTTATGTACATATGGTGCAGATACAATCGAAACCTATTCCACTCATTCGCCTACTGTAGCATCTCGCGCCCGCCGCGCCGGTCTCCACACAGTCGAGACAACGGTGCGTCATTTAGGCACAGCACGGACTGCTACCGTCTTTACAGCGTTTGAGGATGCCTTACTACCGCGACTCGATGCTCGCTTCGAAACGACAGTCGAGCAGATTACGAAGTCCGAGCAGTTTACGATCAAAACAGCGGACGAGACATTCGTCAGTCAACGGATCGTGTTCGCGACAGGTCGTTCCGGTGCAGACTTTACGCTACACCAGTTAGCGACGCTTGGTGTCACGCCACAGCGGACGAGACTTGATCTCGGTGTGCGGATTGAAACAGATGAACTCATCTTTCGAACGCTACTACAGGAGACGTTCGAGACGAAGCTCGGTTACGACTCTCCTCATGGTCAAGCCGTCACTTATTGCATGAATCCGCGTGGACGGATCATTCGAAAATACCAAGAAGGACTCGTCATGCCGGACGGTCAAAACGTCCACGAGACAACAGAAGGCTCGACGAATCTGAACTTCACACTGTTTCTCCCGCGTTATTTTCCGACGCTAGCAAAAGCCAATACGTATGCTACGCATGTCATTGGCGGAATCAATCAAGATGGTGATCGCATCGTCGTCCAGCGACTCGGTGATTTTCGAACTTCGCAAGCGACGACAACGAAGCAATTGACTCGTAACGAAATCATTCCTTCCCTAACTGCTTCCCCTGGGAACTTACACGCGGAAGTTCCTGCAGAAGATTGTCTCGTCTTATACGGTTTTTTGGAGCGCCTTGAGCGACTTCTTGAGACGGAACTCCCTGCAGATACGTTGCTTTACGGACTAGATGGTAAGTTTTACGCACCGATGCTTGAGACGTCCGAGACGTTTGAGACGACATGCCCCGGCGTCTATGCGATCGGTGATTGTTCCGGTGCGACACACTCTCTTGCTCAGGCAGCCGCAAGCGGACTTCATCTTGGACATGCCTTGACGCAAAACAGCCGGTCCCTCTTCGCCTAAGCGGAGATGGACCGGCTTGTTTTACTTCTTGAATGCTTCGTACACCTTCAGTTGTTTCCCTTTGACCTTCGTCGTCTTCATCGCTCGTAGGACAAGCGGACCTTTTCCGTTCAGGATATCGACATACGTTAACGTATCCTGAATCGAGATGATCCCGATGTCGTCTGCTGTGACGCCTTCAATCTTCGCAATCGTTCCAACAAAGTCGACGGCACGGAGTTTCTTCTTCTTCCCACCATTAAAGAACAATTTCATGATATCGGCATCGAGCTGTTCCGTTTTCGACGAACGCGTATCTTCCGTCGCCATCTTCTCTTCGAACGCATCCGCTGTGCGCATCAAGTCCTTTTCGGTCGGTGCTTGTCGGCGTGTCAGCTTCCCATGATACTGCTCGATCTCCTTCAGGCGACGTTCGTCTGCTGGTGTGACAAGACTGATTGCTTGTCCAGTAGCTCCCGCACGACCTGTCCGACCTGTTCGATGAACGTAGCTTTCCCGTTCGACAGGGAGATCGTACTGGATGACGTGCGTGATGTTCTCGATATCGATTCCGCGTGCTGCGACGTCGGTTGCAACGAGAATCCGGAACTTCCCGGCACGGAATGCCTTCATCGCATCGAGTCGATCGTCTTGTTCCATTCCACCGTGAATCGCTTCAACCGGATAGTCATGTGCACGCAAGCCATTCGCAACGAAATCGACATGTTCTTTCGTCCGACAGAAAATCATGCAGCGATCCGGGTTTTCAGCGACGAGGACATCTTTTAAAATGGCGAACTTCGTCTTATCCGTCACCGGAATGTAGCTATGCGTGATCGTTGAGACGACCGTCTCACCCGCTTCGATTCGTTTTGGTGCGTCCATGTAACGATTGCTCAACTGTTCGATGTCTTCTGGGAAAGTCGCAGAGAATAAGAGTGTCATCCGTTCCTTCGGTAACTCGGACAAGATAGCATCGACTTGATCGAGGAAGCCCATGTTCAGCATTTCATCCGCTTCATCTAAAACGACGTAACGGACTTTCTCAAGCGATAACGTTCCTCGCTCGATATGGTCGCGTACGCGTCCTGGTGTGCCGACGACGATGTGCGTCTTTTGTTTGAGCTCTGTCACTTGTCCACGGAACGGTTGCTTGCCGAAGACAGCAGTCGCTTTGATCCGCTTATAACGTCCAATGTTCATGATATCTTCTTTGACCTGCAAGGCAAGCTCACGTGTTGGTGTTAAGACTAAAACTTGTGGTTTATTTTCTTCCCACTCGACGAGTTCACACAGTGGAATCGCAAACGATGCCGTTTTCCCGCTCCCTGTCCGTGATTTGACGATGACGTCTTTTCCGGATAATACGACCGGAATGACCGATTGCTGGACTTCGGTTGGTGTCGTGTAACCGAGTTGCTCGATCGAATCGAGAATCGGTGTGCTTAAGTTAAAATCATTGAATCGTGTACGTGTCATAGGATGTCCTCATTTCTTATCGTAAAAAAAGCTTCCCACCGAAACGATGAGAAGCCCAACGAATTATTTGGATGCTACTTTATCTTTTTTGATTTGCTTACTACGTAATTGACCACATGCAGCATCGATGTCTGTTCCGTGTTCAAGACGAACACCACAGTTCAAGCCGTTCTTTTTCAACGTATCGTAGAACGTCGTGATGTCTTCAGACGTACTGCGTTGATATTGACCGTGCTCATCAACTGGGTTGTACGGAATCAAGTTGACATACGTCAGGTGACGTTTGTCTTCGAATAGTTTCGCGAGTTCGACCGCGTGTTCTTTTTGGTCGTTGACGCCACGAAGCAAGATATACTCAATCGTGATTTTACGGTTCGTCGTTTGAACGTAATAATCGATCGCTGGCATCAATTTCTCAAGCGGGATCGCCCGGTTAATTTTCATGATTTGCGTACGCAATTCATTGTTTGGTGCGTGAAGCGAGATCGCTAGGTTGACTTGGAGTTTCAAGTCAGCGAACTTGTAGATCTTGTCTGCCAAACCACTTGTTGAAACCGTGATGTGACGCGCACCAATCGCAAGACCATTGTGGTCCTTGATGACGTTCAAGAAGTCGACCATGTTGTCGAAGTTATCGAACGGTTCACCGATACCCATGACGACGACGTGGCTGACACGTTCTTCGTTACCGACTGCATCGAGGTGATGTTGAACGTTCATGATCTGTTCAACGATTTCGCCTGCTGACAAGTCACGGCTCTTCTTGATGAGACCACTTGCACAGAAGCTACAGCCGATGTTACAGCCAACCTGTGTCGTAACACAGACAGAAAGACCGTATTTATGACGCATTAGAACTGTTTCGATCAAGTTGCCATCATATAATTTGAAGAGGAACTTGATTGTTCCGTCTGCTGATTCTTGCTTGACCGCTTCTGTCATCGAGTCAATCGTAAAACTCTGATCTAACAACTCAAGGCAATCCTTGTTGACATTCGTCATTTCCGCGAAAGTCGTGACACGTTTACGGTAGAGCCAATCCCATACTTGTTTGGCACGGAATGGTTTGTGCCCTTGATTCGATAACCACTCTGTCATCTGCTCAAGCGTTAATCCATAAATGGATGGTTTATTCATTTCAAAAGACCTCATTTCTTTTTCCAGAACTACAACATTCCTTTATCTTAGTAAAAATCAGCGCTTGACGCAACGTTCAAATCCTAAATGTTCACTTTCTGTAAAGTTTTTGCGTTACTTTCGATCAAATCGACAGACTCCGACGCCCAAACTGAACGAACGCTCCTGTCAGGAAAACAAGGCAGAGGACGAGTAAGAGAACCGAGTGAAGAAGAAAATGATCCGTTCCTTCTAGTAACTGCGTCGTATTGAATAAGGAAAAGACAGATAGATAACGGAGCCACTCTGTCTTATCACTCAATCCGGATAGGATCGTTAAAACGATGGAGAGAACTAATACACTACCGGCAAGCGAAAAAGCGCGTCGTTCTTCATCAAATAAAGTCGCAATGAATAACGTAAAGGCACCAATCGCAAAGAGTAACAGGAGAGCATTAACTTGAATCCGCCATAAGATGACATCATCGATCGAAATACCGGTCATCGACCAGTCAGCCACCATCAAAACAAGTCCATTTAGTCCTACGAGAAGCGTACTCGCGATACCCATGACGACAGCGACAGCAAGCGTGTATGCATGTCGTGTAATAGGTGCTGCGAGATAAACGATCAATTCTCCGTTATCGATTGGTCGCGCAACAAGGCGCGCCGCTAATGAGAGCAGGAATAGACTCACAATGACTTGGAAGATCAATCCGTAATAGTTTCCACCGAGTAGATCTAGCACGTTATCAAACCCTGTCACCTTATCGTACTGGAAAGCTTTCAAGACTTCGGGGGGTAATGCTTCAAGTTTTGCTTCTAATAAACCAGTTTTCATCATCGATGGATAAAGCAATGCAAGCATCAATAAATAGAGACTCGTTCCTACTGCATAGGCAAGTACTGGCTTTCTGACTTGCTTGAACAAAGAACGGATCAACAATATCACGATGACTCCTCCTCTCCGTAATAATGCAAAAAGACCTGTTCTAAATCATCTACTGACGGACGAATCAGTTGTACATCATACTGGGTTAGATAAGCGATCGCCTGGTTTAATGTCAACGTCTCGTCGGTTTGAAAACTGACTTCTGTTCGCTTCGATTCCGTACCGATCTGCATCGCGAACTGCGCTGCTTCGATCTCACTCCGAAAAACAATCGTATACGCCTTTCGGCTTGAACGAATCAACTCATGGATATCTGATACAACGATGATACGACCCGCTTTGATTAAAGCAGCCCGGTCGCATGACTTTTCCATCTCCGGGAAGTGATGTGAACTCATCAGAATCGCTTTTCCAGCCTGCTTCTCCTGTTCAATCCACTCTAAAAAACGTTCTTGCATCAACGGATCGAGTCCACTTGTCGGTTCATCGAGTAGATAAACCGGTGCGTCTTTCATGAAACAACCGACGAGTGCTAATTTTTGTTTCATCCCTTTTGACATCTTACGGATTTTCGTCTTCGTCTCAAACGGAAATCGTTTTAGTAGCAATTGTCGCCGTGCCGGATCACTGCCGTGCAACCGTTGCATCAAGTCCAGCATGTCTGCTCCCGTCATATCTCCAGGTAAACTAATCTCGCCCGGCAAATAACCGACCAACTGCTTCACTTCCTTACTTTGTTTCCAGCAATCAAAGCCGCCGATCGTCGCCTTTCCACCATCCGCAGCCAGTAGTCCCATCAAATGTCGGAGCGTCGTTGATTTTCCGGAGCCGTTTGGTCCAATGAAACCGAAGATTGTTCCCGGCTCGACCGTAAAACTGACATCGAATATTCCACGCCCCGGCGCAAACTCTTTCGTGACATGCTCCAAGCGAATCATCATACGACCTCCTTATTTTTCATTTCTCTCATCACTGTATTCATACCCGTTTTGAAGTAGTTTGTTCGGATCAAAACGATAGATGACAAATCGTTCGTCATGATTTTTGTCATAAAAGTCTCGTAATCGGATTTCATCGATTTGTTCGAATACGGTATGACGCTCCAGGTATTCTCGATATTCATCAGTTGGGTAGTACAAGATGAGATCAACCGAGCGCAAGGACCGCTCGACCGAACTTAAGATGTGATCAACTACTTTCATGAAAATTTGAGAAGAGAACGGATTAAAGAAATAAAACTTGTTCGCCTCCTCTGGAATGACGTATCGCTCGGCATATGCTTGTTCAAATCGTACACTTCCGGAACGTCGCTTCCGTCGACTTTGATAGTTCACCATATTTCGAAGTGCGTCCTCATAAAATTGTCCGTTCATCTCGATTCCAATGACGGAACAATCAAATCGGTCGTGTAAGTAAAAGTTCAAGCGCCCTTTTCCGCAACCAAAATCAATGACCGTATCCTGCTTTTGAAACGGGTAGGTTTCGCATAATTCGTCTAGTGCCGCATAAGGCGTCGGTTCATAGCGATTGTAGTGACTAAATACACCATAAAGGTGTTGCATCTCGATAGTCTCAATTCGTAATCGTTGATCGTATTCCTGTTCATTCATCTTTTGTTCCTTCTTTCCGACATTCTTGCCTTCATCGTACTATACTGAAGAAGTACGTTACTCGTTTTTGAAAGGGGATTTCATGATGATCGTCGTTACGAACCGGATTAAAGTCAAAAAAGGGATGGCTGCAGCTCTCGCTCCTCGTTTTACGCGTCCAAGCGGACTTGATACGATGGACGGATTCATCCGCGTCGAGGTCTTATTGACACAAAATATCGAAGAACATGATGAGATGAACGTCAACATGTACTGGGAAGACATGAAGAGTTTTCAAGCATGGCGGGAGAGTGACGATTTCAAAGCGTCACATAGTCGACCTGCGAGTAGTGAGGCAGGAGAATCGCCAATGCTCGGCAGCGAGATTCTGACTTATGAAGTGGCTTCGGTCAAAGAACGCGCATGATGCACGAAAAGGACTCGTATCGAGTCCTTTTTTTATATACCTATACATAAATAGTGAAAGGGTTGAATTGTCTCAAATGGTATTATTTGTTATCATAGTGCCATTACAGAGAGAGAGGGTCCTTCATGAATTCATTAACTATATTTGAACAAGCCATTCGTAGCTTACCCGACGATCGTACGTTACGACGTGATGAATTATGGACGGATGCCTTTTTATTGCAGCAGGAGAACGAGCTGACCGTCTATTACTCTCCGATTGGGGAATATGTCAATACTGAAGCAAAAGTCGTCATCATCGGGATCACACCAGGTTTTGAACAGATGCGAATCGCTTTCGAAGAAGCGACGGATGCACTCCATCATGGTGTTTCATTGGAAGAGACGGCACGTCTCGTCAAATATACAGCAAGCTTTGCTGGAACGATGCGACGTAACCTCGTCCAGATGCTCGACACACTCGAACTTCCAGCATTGCTCGGAATCGAGACGACGGCTAGCTTATTTCATCAACATCAGAAATTATTGCACCCAACGTCGCTGTTAAAGCAACCCGTCTTTTATCGCGAAAAGAATTACTCGGGGCACCAACCAAAAATCAGCCGTAGTCCTTTGCTGAAACATTATGCAGAAGAACATTTCGTCGCTGAAATCAATCAATTACGCGAACCGGCGCTATTGATTCCGCTCGGTCGTGTCGTCGAGACGCAAGTCAGTGGATTGATTCATGACGGACGAATCGAACAGCATCAGCTTCTTTCCGGCTTTCCCCACCCATCTGGCGCGAATGGTCATCGAAAAAAACAATTCGAGGAAAACCAAGCCTATTTGATGAAACAGCTCATTCAACATTTTGCCGAATAGACAACTTTATCTTAAATTATCAGAATATATGGTTGAATCGTTTCTGAAATACATGATAAAGTGTCCATAAGAACAGAATATGACTATTCTATCGATGAGGTAGAGGCGCGATTTCAATCAGTACTTGGTCTGAGGATGACAACGAAGACGACTAAAGGAAAGGTGACATCGCCGAAATGACAGTATGTGTCTAACATATCGTCGTTGGTCGATTCGGGAAATACCCGATCGATTGCCATACATAGTACTTGTATGGAGCGCTCCAATTCGGCTAAGAAAGACGCATCCAGCGAGGGTGTCGGCTTTGTTGCCGGTGCCCTTGCTTTTTTTGTGCAGCGGGGTCTCATCTTTAAGCCATTTATTAAAGAGGAGGATATGTTTCATGGTCAACTATTCAGATTCCATCATTGCCCTTGTACCTGCTTTACTAGCTATCTTATTAGCCATCTTTACCCGAAAGGTCGTTCTTTCGCTAGGTGTCGGCATTCTCGTCGGTGCCCTGTTACTCCACCGTTTTAACCCGATCGATACGGTGACCTATCTCGGCAAGAATATCTTCAGCCTCTTTTGGGCGGACGGTGCCTTGAACGAGTGGAACGTTTTATTACTTGTCTTCTTGTTATTGCTCGGCGTCCTTTCCACATTGATTCAGACATCAGGTGGCGCACGCGCTTTCGGAGAATGGGCATCGACGCACGTCAAAACGGCACGTGGTGCTCGTTTGGTTGCATTCGGTCTCGGGATTCTGATCTTCATCGATGATTACTTCAACAGTCTCGCTGTCGGAAATGTTAGTCGTCCGCTTACGGATCGTCGTGGTGTCTCACGAGCAAAGCTTGCCTACTTGATTGACTCAACGGCTGCACCTGTCTGTGTTATTAGCCCGCTTTCAAGTTGGGGTGCATTCATCATCTCGATCATTGCTGGTATCTTAACCACTCACTCGATTACGGATTACTCAGCGTTTAGTGCCTTCATGATGATTGTTCCAATGAACTTCTATGCGATCTTCGCTCTTCTGTTAACGCTTTATATTGCTTACTCTGGTATCTCTGTCGGACCGATGAAACAACACGAACGCCGTGCCGCAAAAGGTGAACTTTTCGATGCATCAAAAGGAACACCGATGGGGATGGCAAAAGAGGTCAAGGAACACACGAACGGAAAGGTACGGGATCTCGTCGTTCCGATCGTCGTTCTCGTCATCGCTACGATCAGTGCGTTGCTCGGAACAGGTGCTCAGGCACTTGCAGCCGATAATCGCCCGTTTACTTTAATTGGAGCATTTGAGGCAACAGACGTCACACGTTCACTCGTCGCTGGTGTCGTCATTAGTTTAATCGTCGCTTTCCTGATGCTGATCGGACGAAAAATTCCGGGTCGCGATTACCGCGCAAGCATCGTCGCTGGTATGCGTTCGATGTGGCCAGCAGTCGTGATTCTGTTATTCGCTTGGACGATCATCGCTGTCATCGGTGATATGAAAACAGGTGACTACCTTGCAAGTTTCGTCAGCAACTCGATTTCCGCTTCGTACTTGCCGTTCTTATTGTTCTTGATTGCCGGCTTGATGGCATTCTCGACAGGAACAAGTTGGGGCACATTCGGGATCATGTTGCCAATCGGTGCGGATCTCGTTATGGCTGTCGATGCCTCACTCTTGTTACCGACGCTTGCTGCTGTTCTTGCTGGATCTGTCTTCGGTGACCATTGTTCACCGATTTCCGATACGACGATCCTCAGTTCGACTGGGGCTGGATCCCATCATATCGACCACGTCACGACACAGTTACCGTATGCTTTAGTTGGTGCTGTCACTGCTGCAGTCGGTTATTTAGTCATCGGTTTCACGGAGTCTTCAGTCTTCGGTTTCATCGGAGCTCTTGTCACATTCGTACTCTTCGTCGTCGTCTTAAACGTTCTCTCGAAAAAAGGCGAAACCGCTTCGGATTTACAGACGGATTAATGTAACATTTTACGAAAAAAGGCATTGGATGCGCGCATCCAATGCCTTTTTTATATCTATTCGTTTCACACCATCAATAAACACACATCATTCGCGAACGCTACTGGATCTTCAAGCGGAAGTCCTTCAACAAGCAACGCTTGCTGATACATTAATTTTGTATAGCGTTCGAATTTCGAACGATCGTTTTGATACGCTGCTTCAAGAGATTGGAACACTGTGTGTGACGGGTTCAATTCGAGAATCTTGACCGCCTCTACTCCTTCGTTATTCGGCATTGCCTTTAGAATTTTCTCCATCTCGATCGAGACCGCGCCATCTGTCGCAAAACAGACGGGATGTGATTTTAGACGCGTCGATGCTTTGACTTCTTTGACTTGTCCACTTAGCACTTCCTGCATTGCTTGAAACATCTCCGTTTGTGCGTCTGTCGTCTCTGCTTCTTCTGCTTCAATCCCTAAATCGCTACTCGTGACCGACTTGAATGTCTTCTCGTTATATGTCACGAGCATCTGGATCGCGAACTCATCAATTTCTTCCGTGAAGTACAAGATATCGTATCCTTTATCACGAACGAGCTCGGATTGCGGTAACTTATCTAAACGATTCGTACTCTCACCAGCCGCATAGTAGATATGCGCTTGATCTTCTGGCATCGCTGCGACGTATTCCGCAAGCGTGATCAACTTCTTCTCCTTCGCTGAGTAGAAGAGGACGAGGTCCTGCACTTGTTCTTTGTGCATGCCATAATCATTATACATACCGAACTTCAACTGACGTCCGAACGCTTGATAGAATGTTTCGTACTTTGTACGATCCTCGCGCAGGAGGGCTTCGAGTTGCGTCTTGATTTTACTTTGGATGTTTTTCGCGATCAGTTTCAATTGACGATCGTGTTGCAGTAACTCGCGCGAGATGTTGAGCGATAAGTCTTCCGAGTCGACCATCCCTTTAACGAAACTGAAGTGATCCGGCAACAAGTCGCTGCATTTTTCCATGATCAAGACACCGTTGGCATAGAGTTCGAGACCTTTTTCAAATTCCTTCGAATAATAATCGTACGGTGCCTGCTCCGGAATGAATAAGATCGATTGATAACGAACGGCACCATCGACACTGATATGGATGTGTTTTGCCGGTGTGTCAAAACCATATCGTTTCTCTTGGTAGAAGTTCGTATAGTCCTCGTCTGTCAATTCCCGTTTGTTCTTCCGCCAGATTGGCACCATGCTGTTGATCGTCTTGACGACTTCAACCTCTTCCGTCTCATCACTGCCTTCGATTGGCTGACGTTCGAGTTCCTTCATCTCGATTGGATAACGGATGAAATCTGAGTATTTTTTGATGATACTGCGCAAACGATACGTCTCGAGGTATTCGTCATACGATTCTTCTTCCTCGTTCGCCTTGATGTGGAGCGTAATCTCCGTTCCGACGGTTTCTTTGTCGACTTCCTCGATCGTATAGCCTTCGACACCACGCGATTCCCATTTATAGGCGACTGCACTGCCAAATGGTTTTGTAACGACAGTGACGACGTCTGCGACCATGAATGCGGAATAGAATCCGACACCGAATTGACCAATGATATCATGACCGTCTTGTGCCTCGTTTTCTGCCTTGAAGGCAAGCGAGCCACTCTTCGCGATTGTACCGAGATTCTCTTCTAGTTCGTCCTTCGTCATTCCGATTCCCGTATCACGAATGATGAGCTGACGCGCTTCTTTATTTGGTTCAATCGTAATTTTGTAGTGTTCTTTCTCGAACGAAATCGTCTCGTCCGTCAACGCTTTGTAGTACATCTTATCCATGGCGTCACTTGCATTCGAGATCAATTCGCGCAGGAAAATCTCCTTATGCGTATAGATGGAATGAATCATCATCTCCAGCAATCGTTTTGATTCCGCCTTAAATTGTTTCGTTTCCATGCTCATTCTGCCTCCCTTTTTTAGCACTCAATCATATAGAGTGCTAATTCATCTCCTATTATTAGGGAGTTCGAAATATCTGTCAATCTCCTTTTTCACTGTAGGTCGTGACTTTTTCACGGACGATCATTCCGATTTGACGTAAGTGTTCTGCTGACCCGTAGGTGCCATGGCTGACGCCATTTTCATCCTTTCGATTACCGAGACCGATGAACTGTTCACTTGGTTTGAAGTGGAGCCCGACGACAGGTACCTGAAATCGTGACGAAAAGCTGACTTGAAAAATCGCGTCCGGATAATCCGTTGGTTGATAGGTCGTCCAATCGATGTCTGGTTCAAGCTTCGCAAATCGTTCCGTGTGTTCCTTCCCGAGTAGGATGATTCCTTTTATCGAAAACAGTTCAAGCAGGCGTAACAAAAATGTCTGACCGAACGGACTATCTTCCAACAATCCACGTTCTTTGATTGCTCCCATGTAGTGGTATGTCGGAAACGGGAAAAAATCCAGATGAATGACTGAATCAAGCGTCTTCTCGTAAAACGATGCACCGAGTCCATTCAAGAATCCTTCGAGCTTACCGCCACCCGGTCGACCGAACCAGGTCCGGTACACATTTGGTTGTTTGAAGTAGCTATTGAAGCGCCGGATCGATTCCGTCAATGTCTCTTCTTGTAAATACGCATTCCATGTCATGGATTGTGGACGTATGAAAAGCGGACCGTGCTCGTCAAATCGTAATGCACCCGTCCGGTCTAAAAACTGCGATCGGGATGGGTTCGTCGCGATCGTTATCCAACTGCTACGCGTCGCATCACCAAACCAGAGGACAGGTGTCGTTTGGTCGATCAATTCACTTGCGAATGCACTCTTCTCGAGTATCATTTGATACTGGACGGCTTCGTGTAATAATTTTTTGGCAAGTTGCCATTGCTCGGATGTCAGCGTTCTCATCTCCCTCTATACAGCGATTGTGCTGTTGTAGATGTACCCCCTATCCGCTAACACTAGACGCATCGATGGGTTTAATCTCCATTTCTCCGGGAATCTTTCATAAGGTGAATGATACGACTTAGGAGGGATTTAACAAATGGGTAGACTCGATCAAAAAGTAGCTGTCATTACCGGCTCGGCAACAGGGATTGGACAAGCGACCGCACTTGTCTTCGCAGAACAGGGAGCAACGGTCGTCTGTGCCGATGTCTCACTTGAAAAAGCACAACAAACAGTAGAACAGATTACACAACAAGGCGGGAAAGCGGAAGCCGTCCATGTCGACGTCTCAGACGTCGAGAGTGTCGAGCAACTTGCGAAGCACATCAAAGAGACATACGGTACAGTCGACGTCCTCTTCAACAATGCCGGAATCGATGAACAAGGCGGGAAAGTCCACGATTATCCAATCGATCTCTTCGACCGGATCATTGCTGTCGACTTGCGCGGTACATTCCTCGTCAGTAAATTCTTGATCCCACTCATGCTTGATAACGGTGGTTCAATCATTAATACGTCATCGATGTCGGGTCGCGCAGCTGACTTGAACCGGTCCGGTTATAACGCAGCAAAAGGCGGGATTGCGAACTTCACACGCGCGATGGCAATTGATTATGCGCGTCATGGCATTCGTGTCAATTCGTTGTCGCCAGGAACGATCGAAACACCACTCATCGATACACTTGTCGGTGAAAAAGAAAAAGAGCAAGGTAAACAGTTCCGTGATGCGAACGCTTGGATCACACCACTCGGACGACTCGGTAAACCACGCGAGATGGCAACGGTCGCTCTCTTCCTCGCATCTGATGACAGCTCGTATGTCACAGGTGAGGACATTACAGCGGACGGTGGTATCATGGCCTATACATGGCCGGGAGAGATGTTGATCGATTCGAAGTGGAAAGATGAAGCAGAAAAAAGTGAATGATGATCTTACGGTGTAACCCTCCGGTTGCACCGTTTTTCTTTTATCTCAAGACGTTCAGACCCGTAAATTATTTTCCGAATTCGTTTACCTCCCTGAAGTATTTTTATCAGGGTACAGGATAGGTAAAGGGGGAAATATTTATGCAAACAGCCATTACTTACTTACAACGGTGTCTTCAAATTCCAAGCGTCAATCCGATGGACGGGGAAGAAGCCGTCGCACGTTATGTGTACGACTTACTGATCGATCATCAAATTACGACAGAATGGATTGAAGTCTCACCGAAACGAATCTGTCTCGTCGCGACCGTTCCGGCGAGCGAAGACGTTTCACGTCCTGCCGTGCTCGGGCTATCTGGACATCTCGATACGGTTCCGGTGCAAGGAGATGGCTGGACGAAAGATCCGTACGGTGGTGAAATCGAAGATGGACGCATTTATGGTCGCGGTGCTTCAGATATGAAATCAGGTGTCATGGCGATGGTGCAAGCACTGATTCAATATAGAGAACGTCAAGACCGTCCGAACACCGTCAAACTTCTGATTACATCCGATGAGGAAAATGGGATGACAGGGGCTCGTCATTTGACCGAACAAGGGTATGCGGATGATTTAGATGCTTTGTTGATCACAGAACCAACGAGCGGGATGATTGGTTATGCGCAAAAAGGTGTCGTCGGAATCGAAGTGACGTGTCGCGGGAAAAGTGCGCACAGCTCTGCCCCGCAACTCGGACGCAATGCGATTGATGCCATGTATCGTGTCATTCAGGAAGTGAAGTCGGAACGCTTCTCGATCACGATGAATCATCACCCAGCGCTCGGTCCAGTCGTTGCGTCAATCACCTCGATTTCAGGAGGTGAAGGACCGAATGTCGTTCCAAGCCAGGCTTCGTTCTATATGGACATTCGGACGATTCCTGGATTCGGTCGAGAGGATGTTCTTGCTGCCTTTACAGAAATCGAACGTCGCCTTGTAGCAGAAGACCCTGAGTTTGAAATGAACGTGACGGTCATCAAGGATATTCCGTCATGTGAAACCGATGAACAGGCACCTTTCTTACAACAGGTCGCAGATACGATGGAGCAGGTCAGCGGCGTCATACCACGAAAAATCGCTATTCCAGGTGGTACGGATGGTGCCATGTTCAGCCAATCGAAAAAATCATTCCCGATTGCGATCGCTTCTTTCCATGATTTTCGTCTTGCACACCAAGTGGATGAGTCGATTCTGTTATCCGAATATGAACAAACAATTGCGTTTTGTTTCAACTTAATTAAGACACCGCTGCATCAAGCACTTCACTCACATTAAACAAAGAAGGGACGATTTTCGGGTACAATACCCAAAGTCGTCCCTTCTTTTTTAGTCTCTATTCGTACACACCAAGCTGAGCCAACGCCTCACTTACATAACTTTGGTCACTACGAAACTGATGACTCGTTTCCCCGTCAGACCAAGTGATGAAGACACGACCAAGTCGGTCGTATCGTAAGCTAAGATGAACCGTATCCTGCTCAAATACGACTTCCCCCTGTAAAGACTCATGAACGCGGGCAAAATCGCGAATGAACGCATCGTATGCTACGAACGGGATGGAAAATCGTTGTTCGCTGTTTTCTCCTGTCATCTGAATCGTCAATTCCTCTTTGACTGAATCTACGTCTAAAATCTCCCACTTTACACTATGTCCTTCTCCTCTGAATGCTATTCGATGTACCATCCGATTCTCTCCCTTCCCTATACAGGATATTCGCTTCCTTTTCTCGAAAGTAACCGATATCTTCTCAATGCGAAAGGAGTCTGCTTATGTCTGATTCGCCAAAAACAGGTCCTACAGAACAGTCCGTCGACGCTTTTCTAGCACAAGTCGAACCGCCGCAACGTCAAGCAGATGGTATCACATTACGTCAGTTCTTCGAAGAGATCACGGGATACGAAGCCGTCCTTTGGGGTTCTTCCTTGATTGGTTATGGTGCCTATCATTATCGCTATGCCTCAGGTCATGAGGGCGACAGCTTTTATGTCGGTTTTTCTCCGCGGAAGACGAATCTTGTCCTGTATCTCGCGCTTGGTGAAGACGACGTATCAGAACGACTGCTTGCCACTCTCGGTACGTATCGACGCGGTAAGTCCTGTATCTACGTCAAACGATTGACTGACATCGACCTAGACGTGTTACGAGCGATGATCGAGCACTCGATTTACACGTTAAAAACCATGTACCCTTCTTGATTTCACACAAAAACAGCCGAAGCGGATTCGCTTCGGCTGTCCTGTTATCGAATTAATGTCCGCCTTCTGTCCGATCGATATGGCGAATGTGTTTGAGATTGACCCCGATGATGATGACGGATAAGAGGACAAAGCCACTTCCGACATAAAACGGTAAGTTCGCGTTGAAGATTTCAGCCAATTTACCGGCCATGAATGGCGCAATGGCTGCCCCGAGAAAACGTAGGAAACTGTATGCCGCAGATGCTGTCGAACGTTCGACAGGTGCTGCGTCCATGACAGCTGTCGTGATGAGCGTGTTATTATTCCCAAGCACAGCTCCCGCCAAGATGACACAGACGATGACGACGGCTGGTGTTTCCGTAAAGATCCCCATTAACAGAAGCAAGATCGCAAATGTAATCAACATCATGACCATCGCTTTGATCGTTCCGAACCATTGTTTTAGTTTCGGAGCTGTTAAAACCGATGTGATCGCAAGTAACATTCCCCAGCCGAGGAAGACGAATCCGAGTCCTTGAGCTGGTAGCTTCATGACGAACGGTGCATAAGCCATGATTGTAAAGAAACCAACGTTATAAAGTGCTGCAACGATTCCGAGTGTCAACAGCGAACGATGCTTCATCGCTTGGAACGGTGCTTTCAGCGACAACTTTTGTTTCGGTGCAGCAGATGCTGCTGGTTTTGGCATTAAGAAAAGCAAGACAAGAAACGCAATGACCATGATTGTCGCAACACCCATGAATGGGGCGCGCCATGTGATTGATCCGAGCGTTCCGCCTAATAGTGGTCCAATCGAAATCCCAAGACCAACGGCTGCTTCATACAAAATGATAGCTTTTGCTGTTCCGCCCGATGACAGCGAAACGATCGCAGCGAGTGCGGTTGCGACGAACAAGGCGTTTCCTAGTCCCCAACCACCGCGTAGCGCGACGAGCGTCCAAATGCTGTCTGCTTGTGAAGCAAAACCAGCAACGACTGCGATGACGGCGATCCCGAGCATTAATGTTCCTTTTTGACCGATCCGTGACGAGATCGCACCCGTGATTAACATCGCAAATGCCATGACGGCGTTATAACTTGTAAATAAGAGCGTTACCTCACTTTTTGATGCTTCTAAATTCTCGGCAATCGTCGGTAAGACCGGATTGACGAGACCCATTCCCATGAATGCTGTGATGCTGGCGAAAAAGACTGCCCAAACAGCAATCGGTTGATGGAATAATCCATGTTTACTTTCTGCTAATACCGTTTCCGGCTCAAGCGTCGTTGTTTTTTCAGCAAGTGCCATAGTGTCCCTTCTTTCTATTGATTGTGTTACATGAACTGTTTAAACGAATTTCGGATAACGTCGCCCCGACTAATGATCCCAACAAGACGTCCTGCTTTGAGAATCGGAAGTTTTTTGATTCGTTTTGCGCCAAGTGTCGCCGCGATCTCTTCCATTTCTGTATCAGCGTCCGCTGTTACGACCTTCAGGCGTGCAAGCTCCATGACAGGTCGATTCAAGATGTGACGAATCCGGTCTTCGTAGCCTTCTTCGTCCCCTTTGATGACATCTACATATAAGAACGTGTCGACGATGATGTCTTTGTGTTTCCCGATCGCTCGCATGATATCTCCGTCACTGATATATCCGACGACCTCCTGCTCGGCATTGATGACGGGAACGCCACTAATACCCGACTGAATGAATCGTTCAATGACCGTACGAATCAGATCTGTATCGTGTACCGTGATGACTTCTTGTTTCATCGACTCATAAGCTTTCATCTGAATTCTCCTTTGTCGTTCGTTTCTCATCTATTAAAGTTGTATGATACAATTAAAAGAACAAAAATGATTGTATAATACAACTACAACTCTGTCAAGCCTCCTGCTTTTCGCATTGACAGCTTATCCACATTGGGTAATCATGAGGGACAGAGAGACTTTTTCGAAAGGGGAGATACCCGATGTCTCAACAAGCACTCGAAACCATTGAATTGGAGCTAGCGATTCTGATCCGACGCTTAACGACAGCGACGGCTGACAATCGTAATTTGGATCGTGCTTCCTACCTCTTACTGCGACAATTAGCGGATTCCGGCAAGGTCGGTGTCAAAACGCTTGCCCGTGAGCTTCAGCTCGATGTCTCAACCGTCAGTCGCCAAGCCGCGGCACTTGATCAGAAACAACTCGTTGAAAAAGTAAAAGATCCGACAGATGGACGGGCCTTCTTCTATCACATCACAGATAAAGGACAAGAAGAGCTCACGATTTACCGGACAGCGCGCCTCGCGAGCATCGAACGTCTCCTGACGGATTGGCCGGCAGATGATGCCAAAGATTTCGGACGCCTGTTGCAACAATTCAACCGTGCTTTGCGCGAACGATAACGGAATTACACCATTTAAAAGAACGGACGCGAAATCAATCGATTTCGCGTCCGTTCTTTTCGTCATTATTCATGATGTATGAGAAACCTGACAAACCGACCGAATTTGTGCGATATGCTCGGGTGACGTCCGGCAACAACCGCCAATCAATCGTGCCCCTGCCTCATACCACGTCTTCGCGACAGTTTGAAACGATGTACACTGATTCGTACCCGACCAGGTTTTTGCGACCGGATCATAGATCTCACCAGAGTTCGGATAGACGATGATTGGTACATCCGTCAACGCCTTGACGTGGCGAATGAAATCAGTCGCGTAAGACGCTGGAAAACAATTTGCACCGATTGCTGCTAGTTGCGGGTGCTGTCCGATCGTCTCGATGCATGTCGCGAGTGCCGTTCCTTCACTGATGTGCGTCGCATCTTGAAGCGAGAACGTCAACCAAGCAGAGACGTCCGGATAGGCTTCGAGAATCCGGAATAACACGATTGCCTCCTCGAGCGACGGAATCGTCTCGAACGCTAATAGATCAGCACCTGCTTCAATTAATGCCTCGATCCGTGGTCGATGGAAAGCTTCTAGCACGTCCTGTGACACACCGTAATGACCGCGATATTCAGAACCATCCGCTAAGTAGGCCCCATAAGGACCAACCGATCCTGCAATCAGTGCGTCACTCTTTCCGCTACGCGCGCGTGCATCTTGCGCCAATGTGACCGTTTGACGAATCAAAGCGTTTGCTTCATCCGTTTCGATGTGACGTTGCTTCAATCCGTCAATGCTTGCTTGATAGCTTGAGGTGATGGCAACGTCTGCGCCTACTTCAAAATAGTCGTGATGGACGCGTTCGATCTGTTCCGGTGCTTCAATTAAGAGGCGTGCGGACCAGAGCGGATCATTCAGGTCGAATCCCTTTTGTTCAAGTTCGGTCGCAAGGGCACCATCTAAGATGAGAAAAGGAACTTCCTGTAATCGTTGATCAACTGGATTTTTGATTCGGGACATCTTCAACACTCCGTTTCTTAGAAGAATTCGTGAACGCATGAACGACATAACAGATCACGATGAATGGAATACCGCAGTACAAGGCAATTCGTTGTGTCGGATCAAATCCGATACCAATCAGGGAAATCAAACAGACAACGAAGGCTGCGATCGGTACGAATGGAAAGAGTGGTGTACGATAGACTAATTCGTCGACCGTATGCCCTTCGCGGAGGAATTGTTTCCGGAAGCGATATTGCGCAACACTAATACTCATCCAGACGACAACAACCGCAAGTCCGGAAATCGAGACGAGCGCGATATAGACACTTCCTGCTGCATAGATGCTAGAAAGCAAGGCAAGTCCTCCACCGAGCATGCTAAACAATACAGCTCGAAGTGGAACCCCACTTGGCGTCACCTGTGCAAAGAAGCGCGGAATCATGCGTTCGTTCGCAAGCGACCAGAGCATCCTTGAGGCAGCATAAAGCCCAGAGTTCGCAGCTGACAAAATGGCGGTCAAGATGACGAAGTTCATCACGTCTGCTGCGTAGGGAATTCCAATTCGTTCAAACACGGCGACGAATGGACTTTCAAGTACGCCCTTTCCTTCCGTTGGTAACAAGACGGCTAATACGATGATCGTCCCAACGAAAAAGAGGACCAGTCGTAGAATCGTCGTCCGGATTGCAAGCGGAATCGTCCGTTTCGGATCGACCGCTTCACCCGCTGCTACACCGATCAATTCCGTTCCCGAGTAAGCAAAGTTCACCGCAAGCATCGTCATAAAGATGACAAATGCACCGTTCGGGAACAATCCACCTTCGGTTAATGAAGAAAAGAATGGTGCCGGGCTACCATCTTGCAATGGAATGAAGCCGACGATTGCTCCGGCACCAAGTAAAATGAACGCAATGATCGTTACGACCTTAATGGCAGAGAACCAAAACTCGACTTCAGCGAACACGCGGACCTTCAAAACGTTGATCCCAAGGATCATCGCAGCGAATAATGCACTGAACACCCAGACAGGAACGGATGGGAACCAGCGTTGCATCAAAATGCCTGCTGCCGTGAATTCTGAACCGAGGGCGACCGTCCACGTCAGCCAGTAGAGCCAGGCCACTGTATAACCTGTGCCAGGTCCGATATACTTTGTCGCGTATTTATGGAATGAACCGGTTTCCGGCATGTGCACCGCCAGTTCACCGAGACTTAACATGACTAAGTAAACGACGACGGCTCCGATCAAATACGACAAAATCGTTCCGACGCGCCCTGCTTGTTCCAATGTATAGCCTGTACTTAAAAATAACCCTGTTCCAATGACACCACCTAACGACAGCATGATCAGATGACGTGATTCCATCTTTCGTCGAAAAGCCCCGCTTGTTTTCATGAATCCGTTTCCTCCTCATTCAACCTATTCCAAACAAAAAACGCATCCTCACGGATGCGTCGGTCGACAATTCGGAAATCTTATCGATCGGGTGCAGCACCCGCAGGAATTAGCACAGTATCTTTCGACCTGTTGCTGAGGTTTCATAGGGCCAGTCCCTCCACCTCTCTGGATAAGTATGTAATTGTTCCTAACCCTATCAAGTCTTTTTCGAATTGTCAACACAATTCAGAATACTCCTATCAAAAAAACATTCCGCATCGTGATGACCCGGAATGTTTGAACGCTTTATTTTTTTGCGAATAAATCAGCTGTTTTCAATGCTGCACGAACCGCTTTCCGGTTCAATGTTCCTTGCTGATGTTTCATTTTTTTCGTTTGTTCGGCCAGTTGCGCTTTCAAGGCTGCAATCTCTTGATCCTTTTGAGCCGTTCCTGTTTGTTTCTGCAATGCTTTGATTTTCTTATCTTTTTCAGCTAATTGCGCTTTCGTCTGCTTTTGTGCATCCGCAATCTTCTTCTCTTGTTCTGGGAAGAAACGTTCGAAACGTGCTACTGCTTCCTCAAGACTCACGCCAGAGATCGGTTGGACCGGTGGGAGCAACTCGGTTTGTGCCATTTGACGATCAAACGGAACATTCTCAGGATAGTTCGTCTCTTGATAGATATGCTCAAGATTATTGACATTCAAGAAATCAACGAAGTTGTCGAAGTTACGTGCTTGAACACGTACTGGACTTTGGAAGTCAGCGTTTGCTACGACGTCAGATAATTGTGTATCTGCTTTGATATCGTTCGCCCAAATATGTGTCAATTGATGATAATCCGTCAATTCGCGCATCCGTGCATCCTTTGGAATGAGAATGCTTGGCGTACCCGCAAGCGTCGCCGTGATGTTTCCGTGTAAACGAGCTCCGAAGCTGAGGTCTGCTTGTCCGATGAAATCGAACCACGTTTGTGCGTTCAAGAAGAAACGAACACGGTCATTCATATAAGCAGGATCCGACATCTTCACTGGATAGTTCGTCACAGACAAGTCCGCGATTGGATGCGTTCCTGTATACGTCAATTTCAGTTCCTTCATCCACTGTGGAATGAAGTAATGATTCGGATACTCTTCCATCCCGCGCGTAATGAAATCAAGAACGTTTTGTGGTGCCAAGCGTGACGAGTTAACCGTAATCATCGATTCAGGCGTAATGTTCGTTTCGCGGATATTCAAATCACGACCAAACGCATACATCGAAGGACATCCGATGACACGGTGATCGATCCCCTCGCGGAAGCCAAGACGCGTTAAGTATTTCGACGTGATTTCCCCACGAAGACCAAGCATGCTCGAACGCTCAAGAACGGCGCTGACGAATGCTTTAACATCTTCATCGAACGGGAATCCGCGGTCTAAGTCTGGTTCAAACGGTGCACGTAACCCGACACCGATGACGACGACTGGAATTTTTAATTTTTTGATGAGACGTGTGTACTTCCGTAACGTCGGTACGAATTCTTTTCGGAATGCGTCTGCTAACGGAATGACGTAGAGATCGAAGTTTGCATTGATCTCATCTGCTCGTTCTTCATCGTAATAGTAATAGTCCGGTGTAATCGTTGTACCTTCCGTCATCAACGTCCGAAAGATACTGTATTGATAAATGAGATTTCCAACGTTTCCTCCAATGGAATTATGTTTCATCAAATAAGGAGCATCGAACTGTTCGAATGGTGTCATACCTGCACGAATAATAATACGTTTCATAATGGATAAACTTCCCCTCTCAGCTGTTTCATTCGTCCTTGCAAGAAAAAAATACGGAAAAATATATTATCACTTTTTTCAATCTCATTAAGAATAGATGAACTTTATTTCGAAAGTCAACGAATCCTAAGGGAAACAGGTCTTTCGTCATCAAAACGAAACATTAGGACCACTCCATTATTTCTCTAAAATAGAAAAATGTAACTATTCAATCGTTCCAAGATACATGCGCAAGTTTGCTTCGACCAATTTTAAAGCTTTCAACCGTTCTGTCGACGTAGGTTCTAACAAGGCACTGAAAAAATGTTCCACTTCGACTGGCTGACCTTTTTCCATATCGCGCAACATCGATGATTTCATCGTATCTTCCATCGCATTCATCTGTTTCAGAAGTACCGTTTCTGCATCATCATTAAAGATTGCTCCTTGTTCTTCCATTGCCTGTTTCGCTTCCTTCATGACGTCTACAATCATCTGACGCCCGACAGACTCTTGTCGAATCGGACCGATCGCGGAACGAAAGAGCGTCGTCACGCCAGCGAACGTCGAAATGAAGAGGTACTTTTGCCACATGTCATCCATGATATGCATCGAGTACGTCATCGGCGCCTTTGTTTTCGCAAAACACGCTGCGATCTCTTTTAGACGGGCTGTTGGCTTACCAGTACGAGAACCAAACAATAGTCGATGTGACGGGCTTGTCTGTAAAATGCGTCCTTCCGCATCAAGCGTTGACTCAATGAAACAGAGTCCTCCAAGCACTCGGTCTTCTCCAAAGACTTCTGTTAACCGTCGAATATGCTGCATCCCGTTCAATAAAGGAATGATATACGTATTAGTCGAGACGAATGGCATAAGATCTTGCAAGACATCATCTAAGTGATAAGCTTTCGTCGAAAGCAATACGACGTCGAAGACGTGATCTGGTCGCATATCTCGTGTCATTAACTGAGGCGTGATCGTGAAATCTCCATGAGGACTCGTAATTTGTAGTCCTGTTTTTTGTAGCTGTTCATAACGTTTCGGACGAACGAGGAATGTCACCTGTTCACCTTGTTCAGCAAGACGACCTCCGAAATACCCTCCGACTGCCCCTGCACCTACGACTAAAATGTTCATATGTACTATCTCCTCCTTACCCGTTCTGTGTGCCGTTTACTCCTTCACCCTAACATATTTGGAATCGTTTTCCTGACTTCAGGTTAACGCATTCAGATTTAAGTTAAGCGTTTGCATTTTAGAAAAAAACGTATATACTAACTTGTATACAAGTATACTCACTTTAGAAATCAGGTGATTCCATTGTCAGAACTGTTATACCCCTTGAAGTGGTTATCAAAAGCTTCCGCTGGAGATCGTGTTGCGCACGAACTACGGATGCGTATCATTTCAGGACGTATTGAAAGCGGTACCATTTTATCCGAAAACAAATTAGCCTCTGACTTTTCCGTCAGTCGATCGCCCGTCCGTGATGCACTAAAGGTTCTTGCATCCGAGCAGTTGATTCGTCTAGAACGAATGGGGGCGGTCGTCGTCGGTTTATCCGAGCGTGACATTCAAGAAATCTATGATGTCCGGCTTCTCATCGAGACGTTCGTCTTTGAGCGACTCGTCAAGATTGAACGATCGGAGCTCGTCCGTGAACTGAGTAAGATTCTCGAAATGATGAAGGTCGCTATCAAATATAAGGATGCCGATGAATTCTCTTTCCAAGATGTGCTGTTTCACGAAACGATCATCCGCTCGATTGATCACGGGTATGTCAGTATGATTTGGCAAAATCTCAAACCGGTCATGGAAAGTTTCATCCTCCTATCGATGCGGGTACGATTCGAGGAAGACATCGAAGACTTCGAACGCATCCTCGCGAACCATGCCCTGTACATCGAAGCGATCGAGACAGGGGATCGTGAACGGATGGTTGCTTCCTTACATCAGAACTTTGATGACGTCCAGGAAGTCGAAGATCTCTGGAAAACGCAACAAATGATGTCGAAAGGAGTCGATTCACATGACTGAATACATGTTAGGCGTCGATATCGGAACGACGAGTACGAAGGCGGTCTTATTTACGACAAAAGGAGAGGTCATCGGACAAACGAATGTCGGTTATCCACTCTATACGCCGAACCGTTCAACGGCAGAACAAGATCCGGAAGAAATTTTCGATGCCGTACTCGAATCGATCCGCTTAATCACAAAACGTCATCCGAGCATGCCACCGAAGTTTGTCGCATTCAGCAGTGCCATGCACAGTTTGATTGCGATGGACGCACAACACCAACCATTAACTGCTTGCATCACCTGGGCGGACAGTCGCAGTGAAGCATGGTCGAACAAAATCAAGGAGCAGTATGGTCTATCGATCTATCACCGGACCGGTACGCCGATCCATCCGATGTCACCACTGAGTAAAATCAGTTGGCTCGTCGAAGATCGCCCAGAAATCCATGCCTTGACGAAAAAGTATATCGGGATCAAGGAATTCGTTTTCCAACGACTGTTCGGAACATATGTCATCGACCACTCTCTCGCTTCAGCAACCGGTCTCTTCAATATTCATGAATTAGGCTGGGATACTGGTGCGTTACACGTCGCGGGAATCGATGCGAGCTATTTATCGGAACCCGTACCGACGACGACGTCATGTACCGGACTGAATGCCGATTATGCACGACAAATGGGACTGTCCGTCGATACACCATTTTTAGTCGGTGCCAGTGATGGTGTCCTTTCTAACTTAGGTGTCAACGCGATTCGTAAAGGAGAAATTGCGATCACGATCGGAACGAGCGGTGCCATTCGGACGATTATCAATCGTCCGCAGACCGATGAAAAGGGACGGACGTTCTGTTACGCCCTGACCGAGGACCACTGGGTCATCGGTGGGCCCGTCAATAATGGCGGAATGGTCTTACGATGGATCCGAGACGAACTCGCGTCAGCAGAAGTCGAGACAGCAAAACGCCTTGGCATCGATCCGTACGCCGTCCTGACGAAGATTGCCGAACGCGTCCGCCCAGGATCCGACGGGTTATTGTTCCACCCTTACTTGTCCGGTGAACGAGCGCCGCTATGGAATCCGGATGTCAGCGGTTCGTTCTTCGGTTTGACTCTCTCGCATAAAAAAGAGCATATGATCCGGGCGGCACTGGAAGGCGTCATCTACAATCTCTACACCGTCTTCCTCGCCCTGATTGAGTGCATGGACGGTCCCGTGACACGGATTCAGGCAACAGGTGGTTTTGCTCGGTCTGAAGTCTGGCGCCAAATGATGGCGGACATCTTCGAATCGGAAGTCGTCATTCCGGAAAGTTTCGAAAGTTCATGTCTCGGTGCTTGTATTCTCGGACTGTATGCGACTGGGGAAGTCGATTCGTTCGAAGTCGTCTCCGAGATGATCGGGGAAACGCATCGCCATGTACCAAATGAAGAAGCGATGCATGAATACCGTCAGCTCTTACCGATTTTCATTAGCCTGGCGCGGACATTATCTGCAGATCATAAACGAATTGCTGCGTATCAACGGAGCTTGATTCAAGAAGAAAACTAACTTAATCTTTTGGGGGAAGTCATCATGCCTTTAGTCATCGTAGGAATTGGGATCGTTGCGTTGCTCGTTCTCATCATGGGGTTGAAATTAAATACGTTCGTCTCACTCATCATCGTTTCCTTTGGCGTTGCACTACTGCTCGGCATGCCACTCGATCAGATCGTCAAGACGATCGAAGCTGGTATCGGAGGAACGCTTGGTCACTTGGCACTGATCTTTGGTCTTGGTGCCATGCTTGGAAAGCTGATCGCTGACGCCGGGGGGGCGCAGCGAATCGCTATGACGCTTGTTGCACGATTCGGGGAAAAGAACATCCAATGGGCGGTCGTCGTTGCTTCGTTCATCATCGGGATTGCACTCTTCTTCGAAGTCGGACTCGTTCTGTTGATTCCAATCGTCTTTGCGATTTCACGTCAACTTCGTGTCTCGATCTTATATCTTGGGATTCCGATGGTCGCTGCCCTATCCGTCACGCACGGATTCTTACCACCTCACCCAGGTCCGACTGTCATCGCTGGTGAGTATAAAGCAAATATCGGGGAAGTCTTATTGTATGGTTTCATCGTTGCTGTTCCGACCGTCATCATCGCCGGGCCAATTTTTACGAAAATCGCAAAACGACTCGTACCTGAATCGTTTACACGGACAGGAAACATCGCGTCACTCGGGGAACAAAAAGAATTTGATTTAGAAGAGACACCAGGCTTCGGTATCAGTGTCTTCACTGCGATGCTACCGGTCCTCTTGATGTCGATCGCAACAATCTTCACACTCTTACAAGAGACACTCGGTTGGGGTGAAAACAGTGTCATCTCGGCGATTGAATTCATCGGGAACGCTTCAACGGCGATGCTGATTTCACTACTCGTCGCGGTCTACACGATGGGAATTGCCCGCAAGATCCCGATGCAATCGGTCATGGAATCCTGTACGACAGCGATCGCCCAAATCGGGATGATGCTGTTGATCATTGGTGGTGGCGGTGCCTTCAAGCAAGTCTTGATTGACGGTGGTGTTGGGAAATACGTCGCCCAATTATTTGAGGGATCGGCGTTATCTCCGATTCTACTCGCTTGGTTGATCGCTGCAATTCTCCGGATCTCACTCGGTTCCGCAACAGTCGCTGCCTTATCGACAGCAGGTCTCGTCATTCCGTTACTTGAGCAATCCGACGTCAACTTAGCACTCGTCGTTCTCGCGACTGGTGCAGGTAGTCTGATCGCTTCACACGTCAACGATGCTGGTTTCTGGATGTTTAAAGAGTATTTCGGATTATCATTAAAAGAAACGTTTGCGACATGGACTGTGCTTGAGACGATCATTTCCGTTTGTGGACTTGGTTTCGTTCTTCTCCTCAGCCTCGTCGTCTAAAAAAAGGAGTCGTTCTACTTATGCAACATTCTATCGGAGTCATCGGTCTTGGTGTCATGGGCCGCAACTTAGCACTGAATATGGCGAGTCATCAAGAAGAAGTCGCCATCTATAACTACACACGTGATTTAACAGATGATCTCGTCGCACATGATGAAGGATTACCACTCCATCCGTACTACGATATCGAAGCATTCGTTCAGTCACTCGCTCGCCCGCGTAAAATCTTCATGATGGTTACGGCTGGTAGCGCGATTGATTCGGTCATCGAATCGTTACTTCCGCATCTTGAAGCAGGCGATATCATCATGGATGGTGGGAACTCGCACTTCCTCGATACAGAGCGCCGTTTTGATGAACTACAACGCCACGGGATTGAATACATCGGCGTCGGTGTATCGGGTGGAGAAGTCGGCGCACGGACCGGCCCTGCGATCATGCCGGGTGGATCAAAAGAAGCGTACGACCATGTCGCACCGATCTTGACGAAAATCGCCGCTCACGTCGAAGGCGATCCATGTTGTGTCTATATCGGTCCTAAAGGTGCCGGTCACTTCGTCAAGATGGTTCATAACGGCATTGAATACGCCGACATGCAACTGATCGCAGAAGCGTACAGTTTCCTTCGATTCCGTCTCGGACTTGATGTCACGGAAGTTGCAGACATCTTTGCTGAGTGGAACGCAGGCGAACTGAAAAGTTACCTGATCGAGATTACAGCAGATATCCTCCGGAAAACGGATGACGAAACAGGACAACCGTTGATCGATGTCATTCTCGATCAAGCCGGTCAAAAAGGAACAGGAAAATGGACGAGCCTGCAAGCCATTGATAATGGGATCGCCTCTTCTATCATTACGGAAGCCTTGTTCGCGCGTTACCTCTCGGCTGTTAAAGAAGAACGCGTCGCAGCGTCTGCTGTCTTGAAGGGACCAGAAGACTTGTCATCGCTTGAGCGAGACGCGTGGGTCGAACGGATTCGTCAAGCGCTTTATATGGGGAAAGTCGCAGCTTACGCGCAAGGCTTTACCCAGTACCGGACATCGTCTGAATTGTATGACTGGAATCTACGGCTTGAAGAGATTGCCTTGATTTTCCGCGGCGGATGTATCATCCGGGCCGACTTCTTGAACGTCATCAGTGACGCGTTTAAAAATGATGCGAATCTCTCGAACTTGATGCTTGCACCGTTCTTCGCTGAGAAAGTACAGGCGTATCAAGAATCGTTACGCCATGTTGTTGCTGAGGGTGCTCTGTCTGGTTTCGCCCTACCATGTCTATCAACGTCGTTGACGTATTATGATAGCTACCGGACAGCAAATTCGAATGCCAACATGCTGCAAGCGCAACGCGATTATTTCGGAGCTCACACGTATGCTCGAACAGACCGCGAAGGCATCTTCCATACAGACTGGCAATAAGGAATACAGATCCCGACTCCTGTTTCATTTAGGTGTCGGGATTTCTTTTTTTGTTCACACAATCTTTCTTGAAATAAGAATTTACCGATTATACCTTGACAAAAGTGTTGGTCTATATGAAATTAGTATTAGATTAGAATTATTCTAGTGTGATAAATACAGATTGCCTGTATGCACTAGAACAGATTCTAAATATAGAACCCTTGAGGAGGATTTTTATCATGTCTTTAATCGGAAGTGAAGTAAAACCATTCAGCGCATCAGCATTCCACAATGGAGAATTCGTCGACCTAACGGATGCCAACCTTCGCGGTAAATGGAGTGTCGTATGTTTCTACCCTGCAGACTTTACATTCGTTTGCCCGACAGAACTCGAAGATCTTCAAAACCAATACGAAGCACTTAAAGCGCTTGACGTTGAAGTTTACTCTGTTTCAACAGATACGCATTTCACACATAAAGCATGGCACGAAACGTCAGAAACAATCGGTAAAATCGAGTACGTCATGATCGGTGACCCATCACACGTCATCTCACGTAACTTCGAAGTCTTGAACGAACAAGATGGTCTTGCTGATCGCGGTACGTTCATCATCGATCCAGACGGCGTCATCCAAACAGTTGAGATCAACGCAGGCGGTATCGGTCGTGATGCGAGCACGCTCGTCAACAAAATCAAAGCAGCACAATATGTACGTAACAATCCAGGCGAAGTCTGCCCAGCGAAATGGGAAGAAGGCTCTGCAACACTCACACCAAGCCTTGACCTCGTCGGAAAAATTTAAGGAGCGGATTCGCGATGGCTTTAGCACCAGACATTAAAGCACAACTCGCGCAGTACCTCGAGCTTCTCGAAGGCGATCTCGTCCTAGCCGTTAGCGCTGGGACAGACGCCGTCTCGCTTGAGATGAGCGCACTCGTCGAAGAGATCGCAAGCATGACACCACGCATCTCCGTCGAGCAGGCAAGTCTTCCCCGGACACCAAGTTTCACAGTCAACCGTGTCGGTGAAACAAGCGGCATCACGTTCGCGGGAATTCCACTCGGTCATGAGTTCACGTCCCTCGTTCTCGCCCTGCTACAAGTCAGCGGTCGAGCACCGAAGGTCGATGCGGACGTCATCAAGCAGATTCAAGGCATTCAAGAAACGTACCACTTCGAGTCGTACATCAGCTTGAGCTGCCACAACTGCCCGGATGTCGTACAAGCGTTGAACGTCATGAGCGTCCTCAACCCGAACATCAGTCACACGATGATTGATGGTGCGGCATTTAAAACAGAAGTCGAACAAAAAGAGATCATGGCTGTTCCGACAGTCTTCGTCAACGGCGAAGCATTCGGTAACGGACGGATGTCACTCGAAGAAATCCTTGCGAAGCTTGGCACAGGTGCCGATGCTGCTGATTTCGCTGACAAAGATCCATACGACGTTCTCGTCGTCGGTGGTGGTCCTGCTGGATCGAGTGCTGCGATTTATGCAGCCCGTAAAGGGATCCGGACAGGAATCGTCGCAGAACGCTTCGGTGGACAAGTCATGGATACGATGAGCATCGAGAACTTCATCAGCATGAAATACACGGAAGGACCAAAACTCGTCGCAAGTCTTGAGGAGCACGTTAAGGAATATGGCATCGACGTCATGAACCTACAACGGGCAACTCGCCTTGAGAAGAAGGACCTTCTTGAGCTTGAGCTTGAGAATGGTGCTGTCTTGAAGACGAAGAGTTTGATCCTTTCAACAGGTGCACGCTGGCGTAACGTCGGTGTTCCAGGCGAACTCGAATTCAAGAATAAAGGCGTCGCCTACTGCCCACACTGTGACGGTCCATTGTTTGAAGGAAAACGTGTCGCAGTTATCGGTGGCGGAAACTCAGGGATCGAAGCAGCCATCGATCTCGCGGGAATCGTCAAGCACGTCACGGTCCTTGAATTCGCACCGGAACTAAAAGCGGATGCTGTTCTTCAAGAACGCCTCGCTTCCCTTCCGAATGTCACGGTCGTCGTCAACGCACAGACGAAGGAAATCACAGGAACGGATAAAGTGAACGGCATCACGTACATTGAGCGCGAAACGAACGTCGAACGTCACGTTGAGCTCGAAGGTGTCTTCGTCCAAATCGGTCTCGTACCGAACACGGACTGGCTCGGTGAAACAGTGAGCCGTAACAAGTTCGGTGAAGTCCAAGTCGATCGCCACGGCGCAACGAACGTACCAGGAGTTTTCGCTGCAGGAGACTGCACGGATAGCGCGTATAAACAGATCATCATCTCGATGGGATCTGGTGCAACAGCTGCACTGGGTGCTTTCGACCACTTGATTCGGAATTAATACAAAAGAGCGAAACTCGCCTGAGTTTCGCTCTTTTTCTATTTCAATAGTAGATTTCACCGTACCATGAACAATGATATTCTTTTGTGATGTGGTGTTTTGTTAAGATGCCTTGCTTTGCATATGTACCACTGACTGTCACGATCATCGTTTGCCCTGCATCGATTGGATTACCAGAGAATCCGGTTTGCGTCCACTTTCCGTCATCGATCGCAAGAGACGTCATCGAAAAGACATCGGATAATCGTTGTCGTTTACTCTGTTTCAAGAATTCTGTCTCGAAATTCCCGCTAATTCTGACTTCGTTTTCGCGTTCCGTTCGTTCGAGTGTCCGTTCACTATCCCACTCTAGACTCGTTTGGACATGCAATGGCTTCAACCGTTCGAGTGCCCGTTCCTGAAAACGTTTCGGCGAGACCCAGTCCTTGTCTGAAAAACGATCTGCTGCAAGTAACGTCATATCTGCATTTTCATGCGTCCGATTTATTTTCTGTACGATTTTCTCGTATGCTACGTAATAACGCTGATGTTGTGTCGTCTGATCCTTTGCCTCCGTTGTAACTGGTAACAATGAAGCAAGTATGACAACGGCTGTTGCGATCTGATATTTCATTGACTTCCCCTTCCCTTCTCCGTTCATTGTATGAAAAAAATGAAGGGTACATTCGAAAAGAGCGACTGTTTTAGAGATTTTTTCATTCAAGATTATATGAATAGATTAAACTCTTCTGGAATTAAGAACGAATGACGATGCTTCAGTCAATCTGACCCCTATAAATAATTCAAAGTTGACACTTTTGACTAGTCCAGTCATCTGATAGATTGAAGATATCTTAAAATCTATCATAAAGAAGGTTAGTCACATGCAAAAAGCAGCACCGTATTCTAGCACTCGTACCCGCCAGCTCGTCATCACTGCGATGTCGATCGCCCTTGTTCTTGTTGCGACGATGTTGATCAAGATTCAATTACCAATCGCACTAAACGGTGGTCTCATTCATATGGGAACAGCCATGCTCTTTCTCATCGCGATTTTATTCGGTCCACGGACAGCATTGATTGCTGGTGCTGTTGGAATGGGATTATTCGATCTTCTATCGGGCTATGCGGTTTGGGCACCTGGTACGATCATCGCACGTGGACTTCAAGGATTGATCGTCGGTTACATCGCGTGGTCAGGTGGTCGTAACGGAACGAATGTCACGTTCAACTTAATCGGGATGATCGCTTCCGTTCCTGTCATGCTACTCGTCTACTTCGTGCATGAAGGGATTATGTTCAGCAACTGGGTCGCACCAGCCACTTCAATTCCAGGAAACATCACACAAAACGTCATCGGAATCCTCGTTGCGATTCCAGTCGGGATGGCATTAAAGAAAACACGTTTCTTCCGTAACTTCCGCTAAATCAAAAAACCGTCCGGCTCCTCGTAGAGTCGGACGGTTTTCGTTTAGCGAATCGGTTGACCTTGTTCAAGCTCAAGCGTTTTTGCTGTTTCGGCATGAATCTGCTCGAACAGTTCTGGATGTTCAACGAGTGAGATCCCGTAAGACGGAATCATCTCCTTGATTTTTGCTTCCCACGCCGGTAATTCGGACGGGAAACATTTGCCGAGCACTTCGAGCATGACCGGTACCGCTGTTGAGGCACCTGGAGACGCCCCAAGTAAGGCAGCGACAGATCCGTCGGCTGCACTGACGACCTCTGTTCCGAACTGGAGTGTCCCTTTTCCTTGCGGTGTATCCTTGATGACTTGGACACGTTGACCAGCGATGACGACATCCCAGTCTTCCGTCTTCGCATTCGGGATGAACTCTCGTAATTCGTTCATCCGTTGCTCCGTCGACAAGAGGACTTGTTCGATCAGATACTTCGTCAATCCCATCTCTTTTGCTCCCGCAGCGAGCATCGTCAAAACGTTGTTCGGTTTGACGGACGCGATCAAATCAAGATTTGATCCTGTCTTGAGAAACTTCGGTGAGAAGCCAGCAAACGGTCCGAAGAGGAGTGATTTCTTCCCATCGATATACCGTGTATCCAAGTGCGGTACTGACATCGGCGGTGCTCCGACTTTCGCTTTTCCATAGACTTTCGCATGGTGCTGTTCGATGATGTCCGGATTTTTACAGACGAGGAACAGACCACTGACCGGGAAACCACCGATTTGCTTCGATTCCTCGATGCCTGTTTTTTGGAGCAACGGTAGACTACCGCCGCCACCTCCGATGAAGACGAACTGCGCCGTATGATGCTCAATCCGGTGATCGCGCTCATTCTTCACTTTGACTTCCCAACCACCGTCAACACGTTTCAAGTCTTCGACACCGTGCTGATAGTTGATCTCTACATCGTTCTGTGCGAGATATTCAAACAGGATTCGTGTCAACGCACCAAAGTTGACGTCCGTTCCTGAATCGATTTTTGTCGCAGCGATCGGCTCAGGTGATGTCCGACCGTTCATGATGAGTGGAATCCACTCGGCTAATTTCGTTGGATCCTCCGAATATTCCATCCCTGAGAACAATGGATTCGCTGATAGCGCTTCCAATCGTTTTTTCAGGAATTCGACGTTTTCCGTCCCTTCGACCATACTCATATGTGGAATCGGCATGATGAATTCTTTTGGATTCGGCAAGACACCTTCCTTGACGAGATGCGACCAGAATTGACGTGACAGTTGGAACTGTTCATTTACTTTGACCGCTTTACTAATATCGATTGAACCATCAGCGTTTTCCGTCGTATAGTTCAGTTCGCATAGTGCGGCGTGACCTGTTCCTGCATTGTTCCACTCATTCGAGCTCTCTTCCCCGGCACTCGCGAGTTTCTCGAATACCTTGATGTTCATCTCAGGCGCGAGTTCTTTCAATAAGACCCCTAACGTCGCGCTCATGACTCCGGCACCAATTAAAATAACGTCTGTTTTTTTAGGCATACTGCTCATGATATCCTTCCTATCCCCGTTGATATTATGGACTACCTGTCATGAAAAACTTCCCCCTCATGACGACAACTTACCTTTCCATTATAACCCTATCATAGCTTGCACAGAAAGGAACTTCTTTTACATTCAGAAATGTGCAAAGGCGTCACTTACGTTAAGAAGATTCTCATCAGTCGGCACACAATCAGGCATGACTTTAACGAAAAACGGTAATCATATAACGAAAGTAAAAGGAGGAACACTCATGGCGACACGCTGGATATTCGGCAATCAATTGAATCACGATCTCCCTTTATTGCAGGAAGCAAACAAACAAGACGACGTCATCCTGATGGTCGAAGCGACCTCACGTTCCAAGTGGAAGACGTACCATAAACAAAAGCTTGTCCTCGTCTTCTCAGCGATGCGACATTTTGCGGAAGAACTGCGAGAGAAAGGCTTCACCGTCGATTACCGGGAAGCCGATTCGTTTGATCAGGCATTCAAGGCGCACCGCAAAGATTATGATCCGGATCATGTCCTCTATACGGCGGTTACGGATGAACCGATGCGCAAGGCGATGCACAAATGGCAAGACGCTTTACCGAAGAAAATCACGGTCGAGATTTGTTCCGACGTGCCGTTGTTTTTACTGACGCAGGAAGAAGCGATCGAAGCAATCGGCGACAAGCCATACAAGATGGATCGTTTTTATCGCAAACTGCGCAAGGAACGAAACGTTCTCATGAACGGCTCCAAGCCGATCGGTGGAAAATGGTCGTTTGACGCCGAGAACCGAAAACCAGCGAAGTCCGGGACGGCGTTTCCGGATCCCGTTAAGTTTCGTCCCAATCGCATCACAAAGGATGTCATCGACAAGGTCGAGCGTGATTTTTCCGATCATCCGGGAGCACTTGATTCCTTCCATTGGCCGGTCACGCGCAAGGAAGCGACGCGGGCTCTCCATCGTTTCATCGAAGAACGACTCGAGACGTTCGGGACGTATCAAGACGCCATGCTAACCGGTGAAGATACGTTATCGCATTCGCTCTTGTCCGCAGCAATCAATCTCGGCTTGCTGACACCGGAAGAAGTCATTCGTCAAGTCGAGGCAGCCCTCGAAGATCAAGATGCTCCGCTCAATGCGGTCGAAGGTTTTATTCGGCAAATCTTAGGGTGGCGCGAATACATGCGTGCCGTCTATCTAGCCGAGATACCGGACTATGCTTCCGTCAATGCGCTACGGCATGAAGCGGATTTACCGGACTTTTTCTGGACCGGGAAAACGAACATGCACTGTGTCGCTGAATCGTTACGTCCTGTTGTCGAGCATGCCCATAATCACCATATCCAACGCTTGATGGTGCTCGGAAACTTCGCTAATCTGTTTGCGATCTCGCCGCAACAGACAGCAGATTGGTTCAACGAGATGTACATCGATGCCTACGATTGGGTCGTCTTACCGAACGTCCTCGGGATGGCGCTTCATGCCGATGGGGGAACGTTATCGACTAAACCGTACATCGCTTCGGCGAATTACATCCATAAGATGAGTGATTATTGCAAGGGATGTCCGTTTCATCAAAAGGACATGCTCGGAGAGGATGCCTGTCCGTTTAACGCCTTGTACTGGGACTTCATCGACCGGCATGAAAAACGCTTCGCTGATAATCAGCGGATGTCGATGATGTATCGGCAATGGGGAAAGCGCGATGCCGACAGCAAACGCGATATTCGCAAGAAAGCCAAAGCACTTCGGAAACAACTACAGGACGGTGCTTTCGATACACCATAAAACAAGCCGGTCGGATTAGATCCGACCGGCTTGTTTTGGCTTACGCACTTTTTTGATTAGCTGCTTGTTGTTTCTTTTTCCGGAGGTGATACAGTCCGAATAGTCCGAGGAACCAGACCGGTGTCAGCAACAAGGCAGGACGTGTATCGTCAGCAAACAGCATGACGACGAGAATGACCGCAAACAATCCGAGTACGAGGTAATTGACGAGTGGTGTCAATGGTGCTTTGAATGTCGACGCCGCATGTAATTCCGGATTTTGTTTCTTGTACCGGAGATGACAGACGAGGATGACACCCCAGACCCAGATGAAACAGATCGCACTGATTGTCGTGACGATACTGAACGCTTGCCCTGGTAACAGTTTACTGAGCAAAGCACCAACTGAGACGACGATCGTCGAGACGAACAAGGCGTTTGCTGGAACATGGTTTTTGTTCAACTTCGAGAACTTGTTCGATGCTTGTTGTTGATTTCCCAGGTTATACAGAATCCGGCTCGTCGAGAACATTCCGCTGTTACATGCAGAAGCAGCAGACGTCAGTACGACGAAGTTGATGATTCCTGCTGCGAGTGGAATCCCGATCAGACTAAACGTCTTGACGAACGGACTTTCTGTCGCACTTAATCCTGTCCATGGGTTGATCATCAAGAGGACGAGTAAGGCACCGACATAGAAGAATAAGATCCGAAGCGGAATCTTATTGATCGCGGACGGAATGTTCTTTTTCGGATCCGCTGTCTCCGCTGCGGATACCCCAACGAGCTCAACACCGACATAGGCAAAGACGACCATTTGGAACGATAGCAGGAATCCAGTAATTCCGTTTGGCATCCAGCCACCATGTGACCAGAGGTTCGACACCGTCACAGGACCCGCGTCCGTTTTAAAACCGATCGCGAGCAAGACGATTCCGACACCAATCAAGGCAAGGATCGTCACGACCTTGATCAAGGCAAACCAAAACTCGAGTTCACCGAACAATTTAACCGTTAATAAGTTAAAACCAAGTAAAATCAAGAGCGCAAGAACGGCTGGAATCCATTGCGGGATATCAAACCAATACTTGACGTACACACCGACGGCGATGATGTCCGCCATCGCGGTCATAATCCAACAGAACCAGTACGTCCAACCGGTCACGAATGCGGCACGTGGTCCGAGATAATCTTCTGCGATATCCGTGAGTGACTGATAACCTGCTTTTGACAATAACAATTCCCCAAGTGCACGCATGACGAAGAAGATTGCAATCCCGACGAGTAAGTAGGCAAAAATGATCGATGGTCCGGCGAGTTGGATCGCTTTACCTGATCCTAAAAACAAACCCGTTCCGATCGTTCCACCAATGGCAATCAACTGTACATGACGATTCGATAAATCCCGCTTTAATCCTTGCTGTTCCAAACCTGAACTCCTCCTTATGATGGCTTCTCTACACTTCAGACCGTTCTGTCGGTCCTGAAAAAGAAAAAAAGAGACTGGACGAATGTCCAATCTCAACAAAATCAAAGGAATAACCCATACACGCCACTACGACATTCCATGAATGCCCGTCGCTGCATGTGATTACTCTTCTGTCCGTTTGCCTGAGATTGTGAACCCTTCGGCGCCGTGTCGACACGGTCTCTCCAGAAGCTGCTCCTGCCATAGTGTGACCCATGACAATCATAGCTTTCTCTTTATTTGATTATCCGATGCGTCGCTGCATCGATGAATTGTTTCTAATTCTAGTAATCTCGACAGCGTTTGTCAAATTAATTTTGATATTAATTTTCAAGAATTAACTCTAAAATTAATTGTATCCGCTTACTTATTTTTTATAATTATTGGATGACTAAGTTAACTTTTTTAGACCATTCCCCTTCAAATTCTCTAGAAATCTTCATCCCGTAAATCTTCCCGCTTAATCGAATATAGTAGTCATCGCCTTCTAATACTTTCACTTTTTGATCTTGATTTGCCTGTGTTGTGAACGATGGAATCATGACAGAAAAACTACTGTTCTCATCCCAAGAAGAAGATATTTGACGAGAGTTACTATAAACATAGCTTGAAGTCAGCCCAGCTATTCGTTTTCCAGAAGTATTTTTCACACTAATTGTCGATTCAATAAGATCAGGTAATTTCACCGAAAATTCAGGCATATTTTTAACAATTTCAAGATTATACATGTTCCCACTTAGTCTTATGTTTGATGTGCACTCTGGATTTTTTCCAGGGTAATCCGTGTATCCACTATCAAATAGTTTCCCAACCTGCCAGTTAAGATACTTTCCTGTAAAGGCATCAAATTCAAAATGACCGTTTTTATCAATTAAACCGGAAGCAGCAGGCTCTTCCCCAATCGGACTATTCATGAAAAAATAGCAACCTTTCAAGTCACTGTTATAAATAGTTCCTTTTACGCGGACCACTAAATCACCTAAATCTTTTAACAACTGGCAACTCGAACTCTCACTATCTTCTTGATCCAAGTAACATGTATTACTACCTTGTCCTCCATTAATGTGATCGTCGCCTTGATTGCCTTTCAAAATATCACTACCTTCTTTTCCAACGATTTCGTCATTGCCTTTATTACCTTCGATTTTATCGTTTCCAGAGAGTCCAACGAGCGTATTTTTACGATCGTTCCCTTGGATTTTATCGTTTCCTGTTCCGCCAGTTAAGTTTTCAACATCACTACCAATTAAATCCTTTTCGTTTTTTTCTCCATCATCTTTTTTATTGTTTAAGCTGATATTCAACTCTTTTTTCTTATCGCTATATGAAACGGTATCGATTCCTTCATTTCCTTTAAAATAATCTGATCCACTTTCCCCTTTGAGCGTATCGTTTCCTGTTCCTCCATATAGCTTATCGTCTCCTGAACCCGCAACAATTGAATCATCACCACTTCCACCATCAATTGTATCGCTTCCTCCAAGACCCTGAATTTTATCATTTCCACCTAAACCACAGATTACATCGGATTTATTAGTGCCTTTTAAGGTGTCGTTTCCTTTTGTACCAATGATTGTACATTTTTTCCCATCGCTTGCTTTTAAATTTTTTGTACTTGCTGTTACTAAATTTTCATTTGCAACAAGTACTAAAATTGCAAGTAATAACCCCGTTATAATCGTTTTAGCTAATCTCATTCTTACTTCCCCTATCTAACAAAATTATTTGTGCATATCTTTATCGGTAAATTATTCAAAACTATTAACTAATTATGTAATTTATTAGTTTTCACAGATGCTCTTTTATTCTATTTTCTTATACTCACCATAAGAACTATCTATTTTACTTCCCTTTGAAACGGCTTTATATTGAATGAATTGATAACAAAGTTAAGTAGTTTTCGATTCATGTATGAAGCGGAACTTCAGAAAAGAAGGGATTTTTATGTCTACCACAAAAAAAGGCTATTTCATGATGATCGTCCTCTGGTTCGCCTATGCGACCTTCGCCATGAACTGGGTCGCCGGTTCGTCGTTGACGCCGCAAATCACGGCGCATTTCTTCGGCAATCAGACCGTTGACCCCCTCATCTCACAACTCGTCAACTATTCGATCACGACGGCACGTGTCTTCGCTAACATTCTCGCCGCGCTCATCTTAATGAAGCTCGGTCCGAAAAAAGCACCGTTACTCGCGCTGTTGTTCTTAATGATGTCGATTGTCGCCATCTATCTGCCGAACTACTGGGCATATACGGTCGCTCGCATGGTCATGGGACTTGGTGGTTCAATGGTCATCGTCTACATGAACCCTGTCGTAACACGTTACATTCAGGATCCAGCTGAAAAGTTACGGATCAATGCCTTCAACACTGTCTCCTATAACGTTGGTGCATTCGTTGTTTCACTCTTGTTCACACTATTCGCTGATCAATTCGTCAGTGACTGGAAACTGACGTTGACGATCTTTGCGAGTCTGACAGCGATTCTCTTCTTCGCATGGTGGATTGGTAGTGAGTCGTTCGAGTTGAACGATGCTGCGGATGCGGACGAAACGCCTTACGGTTACGGAGACGCTATCCGCGATGCATTCCTCTGGAAATATGCGGTTGCCTTCGGTGGTTTCCTGACGCTCTACATCTTATCGCTCGTCGGCTTGAAACCGGTCTTTGATACGTATACGCAGTTGAACGGTTCACTCGTCAACCTGTTGGTCTCAGGGGCTGGGATCGTCGGTACGTTCGTCGGTCTACGAATCGGTAACAAAGGCACACCTCGTAAACCGATTCTATTGATTAGTGGAACGGTCATGATTGCGAGTTTCCTCGTCACCGTCTTGTTCGGAAACATCTCGCCACTCGTTTCATATGTCTTTGCGTTCATTTCTGGATTTGCGATGTACATCCAGTATCCGATCTTCATGAACTTGGCACACGAACGAAAAGGGATGACACCGCAAAAGATTACCGTCTTATTCGGTCTCTTCTGGGCGATCGCTTATGCGACGCAGACAATCTTTACGATCATTTGGAGTTACGCACTCGGACATGCGGGATATACGGTCTCAATGATCGTCTTCTTCCTCTGCTGTTCCGTGTATCTGTTCTTTACGTTCTTCTTACCAGAAACAAAACCAAAACGGACGAATGCACTTCGAAAATCTGCCTAATTAACCAACAAGCCCTTCTGGATCATCACCGGAAGGGCTTGTTTTTATGCTTCATTATGCGCGCCGTAGCTATGACGAAGAGCAAATAACAGTCGAATCAATGATTCATGATAGCCGATGAACCAGCCTTCTTCGATTCCATTGACGATCGCTTCTTCTGTCATCCAAGCGACGCGCTGAACTTCTTCTTCCTGCAGCGTCAAAGTCGTCAAATCCACTTCCTGCTCGACGAGATAATAATCGTCAAACCCGATTTCAAAGGGAATCGTCAGATGAGGACGGACACCCGTGAAATCAATATCGAGACCGAGCTCTTCAGACAGTTCACGTTGCGCTGCCATCTGACTCGTATCTCCGCTGATGGCACTACCCCCGACCGTCAGATCCCACATGTTCGGCCAACCGGATTTAAACGGCTGTCGTTGTTGGACGAGCATCTCTCCCTTGGCGTTAAAGACACAGACGTGAATCGTCATGTGATAATCGCCTGCTGTATGTGGCGTTCCCCGTGTCCAGAGCCGTCCTGTTTTCTTGCGGTCGGCTGTGTATACATCCCATTGCTCCATCTTGCATCATTCCCCTTTTTAATTGATGAAAGACGAGTTGTTTGAACTTTCCTCCGCCTTGACGCAATCAATCGCGACGACAAGGGCAATCAATAACTCTTCCATCGATTCATCTTCGACTTCAATCATGTACTGATCGGTCCAAGAAATCCATTTTTTCTGAACACGTCCAATTCGTTGCCCTTGTTGTAGGACTTCAAAATCAACATCCCACCAGTCGCCCGTCACTTCGAACTGATCCGAGTTGATCGTATAACGGTCCTTGAAGAAGGTAAGTTCTTTAATGATTTCAAATGATTGTCCTGCTGCTTCGACATAAAAGACAGGGCGGAAACTAAACGTCTTTTTCGTAATTTCCGCGACCTCTTCGCCATCTCGGTTCGTCACGCTGAACGTCTTCGGTAGTTTCAAGAAACTCCCCTCGATATGATACGCATCGTGTCCCGCTTCGTCCTGAATCGCAAATCGCCCACGTAAACTGAAGGCTTTTTGTTTCATATAGAGTGTATGCATCCCGGTCTCCTCCTTTAATGTATAGTTTCATTTACGCTTTCACCGACGGAAAAGATTCAATATCTGGAAACTACCTCCGCCGAGCTTTCTGTTATTTCCGTCATTCCCTTCTGCATCTAGTGAATCGCATCCCTTACTTGCACTTTTTAGCCAGAGCGCTTAAAGTGTATAGTTGATGAAATTCTTTAACCACACATGTGCATTACCTTAAGGAAAGGGTTTAATATACTATGAAAAAGAACTTTTGGCAGGACCTCCCACGACCATTTTTCGTCTTAGCACCGATGGAAGATGTCACCGATGTTGTCTTCCGCCACGTCGTCGCAAAAGCGGCGCGTCCGGACGTCTTCTTCACGGAATTTACGAATACAGAAAGCTATTGTCATCCGAAAGGCAAACAGAGCGTCCGCGGACGTCTCGAGTTCACGGAGGATGAACAACCAATGGTCGCTCACATCTGGGGCGACAAACCGGAATATTTCCGCGAAATGAGCATCGGCATGGCAGAGATGGGCTTTAGCGGAATCGACATCAACATGGGCTGTCCCGTCCATAACGTTGCTGTTAACGGAAAAGGCTCGGGTTTGATCAATCGTCCGGAAGTCGCGGCTGAATTGATTCAAGCTGCAAAAGCAGGCGGTCTCCCGGTCAGCGTCAAAACGCGTCTCGGCTACACGAAGGTCGAAGAGTGGCACGATTGGTTGCGCCACATCCTCGAGCAAGATATCGCGAACCTCTCGATTCACCTCCGGACACGTAAAGAGATGAGTGCCGTTCCAGCACACTTCGAATTGATCCCGGAAATCAAGAAGTTACGCGATGAGATCGCACCACAAACGTTATTGACGATTAACGGGGATATCAACGATCGCCAACACGGTCTTGAACTCGTCGAGAAGTACGGTGTCGACGGCGTCATGATCGGTCGCGGGATCTTCCACAACCCGTTTGCATTCGAAGTCGAGAAAAAAGACCATTCGAGCCAAGAATTACTCGATTTGTTACGTCTACAGCTCGATTTGCATGATCACTACTCGACTCAATTCGAGCCACGTCTCTTTAAACCATTACGCCGGTTCTTCAAGATTTACGTCCGCGGATTCCGCGGTGCGAGTGAGCTGCGTGTCAAATTGATGGAGACGAATTCAACAGACGAAGTGCGTGCTTTACTCGACGCTTTCGTTGAAGAAGAAGGGATTCACGAGGTTAACTCGTTTTCGATCTAACAGTAAAGCACGCCTCCTCTTGTTGAGGAAGCGTGCTTTTTGGTGTCACCAGCGTTCAACTGTTTGACGTGTATGCGCACACCATTGTTCAAAGTCTGAAGCATGTGTCAGTAACAAGAAACGTCGTTTCCCGAGTCGTCGATCGAGTCGCGCGATGCCGCGGATGAAAGGATGTGGATGAACGAGCGCTTGTTCAAACGCGAGATTCGGGTACTGTAACAAATCTTGTTGCATCTCATAGTTCTCTAGATACCCGTCTTGTTTGACCTGTCGTTCGATCTCAGCCGATAACGCATGCGACTGCTTCAACCAGTCGGACTGCCATAATTCTCGGAAGGATGCTTCTGGTTTATCCGCTAACTGTGCAGCTTGTAACGCGTAGCGCCGATCGACTTCCCGTTCGAAGTGAAAGTCGTCTGCTCCGAGAATCTCTTCTCCGTCAAACGTCACCCAGACGCGACTAGGACTATCTTGAATCCGGTAGACAGCGGCGTGAAAAGCGATTCGTCCTTGTAACGACGGGGCGAGCAGTTGCTCGACCCGTTTTTTGATGATGGAAAACTGCAAGCGATCCGTCCTTTCCGTCCGGCTAATGTGATTAGCCGTTCTTCATATGAAACGATTCCGCAAGCGTAAACGTCAACTCTTTTAACTCAAGACCTCCGAGTGCAAAGTAGAGCTTTAAATAGTTGTGCGGGTTGAAGACAAAGACGTCCTTCGTCTGGCTGACCCACTCGCCGTTCGTTCCGTTGAAGGTGAAGGTCGCGACCGGCATATTGTTCGCAAACAGTGTCACCGGCATTTGCGCCAGTTCACCGGCGTTCGAACGTGCCGTCAACGTGACCTGGTACATTCCTGTCTCTTCTGCTGTAACAGCGAAGACATGACTACTGCCGGTCGTCGTCGTAACGTCTGTTAACGGGAACGCATCCCCACTGACAAGACGTTGGTGTGAGACCGCTTGCTCTTCGAGTGTCTCTTCTTCGACCGGTGCCCCGAGGACAGCAATCGATGTCGCGGTTCCCATCACGCGATCCATGACCGGTGAGCGCAGTAGGAACTGACAGATGTTCGCGGCACTGCGCAGTAACTCGGAACGTCGAAGTGTCCCGTCGGCAAGAGCCGTCAACGTATCATCCTCGAACGGATTCGTTCCTGGTTCGCCAACGACCATATAGAGGTCGTTTTGTGAACGGACCATCGTCGCCGTTTGCTGACGATTTGCTTCTAACCCTTCCGCGTTGATCTTCGCCCACCAGTCGGTCATGACGATTCCGTCAAAGCCCCACTCATCACGTAGGATCCGTGTGTTCTGATCATACAAGCCAGCGGTCCAGATGCCATTGACGGCACCATACGTCGTCATGATTGAGTATGCTTTTCCGTCTTTGACTGCCATCTCGAACCCTTTCAGGTACAACTCACGCAACGCCCGTTCTGACACGATCGAATCCAGATCATGCCGGTGGAACTCTTGGTTGTTGGCACTGAAGTGTTTCAACGTTCCTGTCACACCCACCCGGTGCATCCCGTCGAGTTGTGCCACGGCCATTTTCCCAGTCAGATACGAATCCTCCGAGAAATACTCGAAGTTCCGTCCATTGAGTGGATGACGATGGAGGTTCATCCCTGGTCCAAGCAACGTATCAATCTCGTTCTTCCGTAACTCAAGACCTGTCATCTCAAATAGATCCGCGATCAACGTCGTGTTGAACGTCGAAGCAAGCAACGTTCCGTTCGGTAACGAGAAGGCTTTCGTTCCGATGTCCATCCGGATCCCGGACGGACCATCTGCGCAACAGCCTGCTGGAATGCCAAGTGCTTCGAGTTCTGTCGTCACGCCACCGAAGGCACCCGCCGTTCCTGGTGTGACACGCGGTGAGTTCATCCCTTCCCCCCGGACGATTGCCGCGAGATCCGCATCCGTCAATTGATCGAGGAACGTCTCGAGCGTGACCCGGTCTTCTTTGACATCGCGTAACTTCCAACCGGCATCTTCTGCCTGTGTCCGTTCAACGGGACGCTCCTGTTGACGACGCTGTTCCGGATCGATCGTCCGCAGTGGTGTCGCTTCATACGTCACCGTATATCCCGTTTCGGTCGCTTGCGGTTTGATGCGTTCAAACGCCGTCACCGGTGCCATGTTCTCCGTTAAGACATCCGTGACGTCAAGCGTCTCGACGGAATGGCTCGCGACTGGAACCGCCGACCGGACGTCCGTTCCGAGATACAACTGATACGTTCCGGGTTCAACGACATAAGAAGACTTATGTCCAGTGACGCCACTATCGTCATAACTCGCAAACGAAGCGAACGGTACGACGAGTGTGAGCGATTCTTGCTCGCCAGGTGCGAGTTCTTTTGTCTTTCCGAACGTCACGAGCTGACGCGTTGGGTTCCCGAGTTGTCCTTGTGGTTTCTCAAGGTATCCTTGTACGACTTCCTTCCCGCTCGTCTGCCCGGTATTCGTCACCGTCGCTGTAATCGTCCAGGCATCAGCTGACGTCGTCACATCTGTCGTAAGGTTGAACGACGTATACGATAATCCATACCCAAACGGATACAAGACCGCTTCCGGTGCAAACGTCTCGAAATAACGATACCCGACATAGATGTCTTCCTGATACAACGCGCGATCAGCATGACCGAAGTGTGGTGTCGACGGATAATCATCGAGTGAACGGACAATCGTATCCGGTAGTTTCCCGGACGGTGAGATGCGTCCGAGCAAGAGATCACTCAGTCCAGTTCCGCCTTCCATTCCTCCTTGCCACGCGTAGAGGACCGCACTTGGCGTCGTCTCTTCGACCCAGCGCATATCGATGATGTTCCCGACGTTCAAGACGACGACAGTCTGCTTAAAGTGTGTCGTCACGAGTCGGAGCATCTCCTGTTCCGTCTCCGTCAGGAAGTAACTTCCTGGATCCGCTGTATTGTCGCGGTCTTCTCCAGCCGTGCGACCGATCATGATCAAAGCAACATCGGAATCAAGCGCTGCTTGCTGAACGAGTGTCGCGTCAAGCGACATCTCTTCTTGCGACCATGGCTCGGCTGCCCAGCCTTCACCTTGGTCAAACGGATGGGATTCAAGCCATGTTTCGTACGTCGCAAGGACGTCCGTGTTCAGTGTCACGTCTTCGCGTAGCATATCGAGCGGACTGACGACGTTCGTGACGTTGACCATTCCGCCTGATCCTGTGCCACTTTTATAATAGTTGAACTGGTTGCGTCCGAAAACTGCGACCGTTGTTGCGGGTTGCAACGGGAGCACACCATCGTTTTGTAAGAGTACTGCTCCTTCCGCGACGGTTTGTCGTGCGAGCTTTGTATAGGCTTGCCAATCGAGTGTATATGTCATGAGTCATCCACCTTTGTTAGTTAGTTTGAGAAAAGAGTCGTTTTAAGTCCTTTGCGATTTCGTCTAAGCTATCTTCGGCTTGCGGATACAGACCGAGTTTATCGAGAAAAGCATGTTCCATCCCACGGTACTGGAGATAACAAGTCTTGACGCCGGCGCGCGCGAGCTTTTTCGCATACGCTTCCCCTTCAAGACGTAAGTAATCAAACTCTCCTGTAATGACGAGTGCCTCTGGTAAGTCGTTGAGCGTCGCGAATAACGGTGAGATCCGTGGATCCGTCGAATCACTCGCTTGGACATACCACTCTTCGAGGACACCTTCTTCATCTTGCAGCGACAAAATGATCCGTTCGAGTAACTGCGGTTCCGTTTGTCGGTCATACGCTTCTAGCGTCCAGTTATATTCCGAATTCGGATGTTCGCCGACATTAACGACCGGATAATATAAGACTTGATAGCGAATGTACGGCGTCGGACGCTCGCGGTCGAGCAGGCAACAGACCGTCGCTAAGTTCCCACCCGCACTATCGCCGGCGACAGCAATCGCACTTGGATCGATTCCAAGTCGATCGGCGTGTTCAACTGCCCAATCGATTGCCGCATGACAATCCTCAAGTCCTGTCGGAAATGGATGCTCTGGCGCTAATCGGTAGCCGACCGATAAGACAGCGACGTTCCCTTTATCGGCTAATGCCTTACATGGGTTCTCGACTGTCTCAAGCGTGCCACCGAAAAAACCACCGCCGTGGAAGTAGACGACGAGTGGGAGCGGACGTGCCGCTTCCGGGCGATACAGCCGTGCTTCAATCGTGGTACCGGGTCTTGGAATCGCGAGGATGTCCGTTGAGATCTGCCGTGTCGTCACGTCTTCATTGTCCCAGCCCATGCCGGCACGCGCCATGTCGACTTGTGATGCACCTTCCGGAATCGAGACCGATGGACGCTGCGTGAGGACGACCTCACGGACGCGTGGATCGAGTGTTCCTGGAGTCGAGACGTCAGGAATCGGCTTATCGACGATTTCGAGTCCGTCTTGATGGATCGCTGAACAATTTCGTAACGTTCGCAGTAAATCTTGCATCGATGCAGTAGACAAGTGGATCGCTTCCTTTCTAGTCAAAATGTTATCGAAAGCGCTTTCGATAACATTTAAAAAAAATTCGAATGCCTCTTTTTCAAAAAAGAGACCGCTTACATCACAATATACCTGTCTTTGACAGGAGAAGCAAATGTTTCACCTAAAAAAATCAGCGCAGTCGCCTGCGCTGATCCTCATCGTAATTGTTCTTGTGAAACGATCGTAAAGCCATCGATGACCGTATCTTCCTCAACCTCGATCAACAGGCAGCGTTTGCCTTGGTAGTTGACTTGTTTGACGTATTTCAAGTCTTGCGGACTGATCGCGATGTTCGCGACCTTCGTATTGATTTTAATTGATTTCGCTTCATAGTTCGGAACGATGTTACTCGCCTTCATCTCGTACGTCGGATCGTCGACAACCGTTTTGAATGCCCGTTCGACCTGCTCCGTGCTGATGTCTTCAACACCACTCGCTTTGAGAACACGCTCGACTTCCTGGACGTCGAGCATCGGCACTTCTTCCTCATCTTGATCCTCTTCGACAACAATCAACTGATTAATGTTTTCATAGACACCGGCTAACGTCTTCGTATCCATCGATTCGCCAACGACCGATTTGACAATTTCCTCGAAAATCGCTTTATCCTCATCTGCTGTGACGATCGGTTGACCGTTCAAGACGTTTTCAAGGAAGCCGAAATCTGGTTTATTCGGCTTGCCCGCTGCATACAAGACGTGATTGACGTCTGCTGCGTTGTCGGTGAAGGTCGGGAAGAGAAACCCACCGATTGGCGATGCGAGTTTGATGACCGGATTGATGAATAAGTTCGACTTGAATTCACGTTCGACGAAATCAAAGACAAGCGATTGCTTCGGTAGCTCTGTTAAGTTCAGGCTACCGAGAATGAATGGTGTCGTATAGACGTCGTCATTCGGATCGATCTCTGTCTCATCCGCTTGGCGCTTCGTCGTTTTATAGTATTGACCACGAATGAACGTGACGACAAGGTCATTCTCGTACTGGACGTCTTGAACCATTTTCAGCGCCATCGTCTGCATCTGTTCGACCCAGTCTTCCGGCTCTTCCGCATAGAGTCCTTCGTAAAGGAGTTGTTGCGTGTGTACCGTCTCCCCTTCTTCCGGATGGGTGAACTTGACCTCGAACAGCTTGACGTCGAGTTTTCCACCTAGTACCTTCTTGAAGTTCGCGAGGAACAGTTCCTGTTGCTCCGGATCAAGCAATGGAAACGGTCGTGCTTCCTCATGATAGATTTCACTCGTCTCTTTTCGGATATAGACGTTGTAGATTTCATGGATTTTTAGTAAATCGGCATCCATCTTAAAGTGACGACGGATATCGGCGATGTCTTTTTTATTCATGCATACCAGCTCCTCGAATCATTAAAATCCTGCTTCTTGAAAAGCGTAACATATGCGAGATGACCCGACATCTTTTAGAAAATCAATGCGCACGGAATGAATACGCGCGTGTGACAGGATTAACGATCTCATATTCATATTCCTGGTGGGCAGCGCGAGCTTGCGCGATACAATTTTCTAGTTCTTTTGTGTTGAAATAACGTTGTGCTTCCTTTAACGTGCCACTTACGAATAAAAAGATACCGAACACAATCAACCATCCTCTGATTCGTTCGTTCATTATGTAGTCCCCTTTCTTCTCCACCTAAATCCTAACATCAGACCCTTCTATATAATGACAAAAGTTTAATTTTTATAACATTTACACGATATTTATTTTTTCCTAAATAAGTGATGCCATACTAAAAATTGTGAAGGGTGTCTTCACATCATCTCGTCTCATACATAGGAGGAATGACACGTGTTCAAAGCCATCAAGTCCATCGTCATCACTACGCTCGTCTGCCTGACCGCTTTTCAATTCGATACGACATCCGTTTCCGCACTGCCCTCAGGGATCTCGTCGAAAGCGACGGCCCAGTCTCAACTCGATGCCTTAACGGTTAAAACAGAAGGCAGTATGACCGGTTATTCGCGTGATTTGTTCCCGCACTGGATCAGTCAAGGAAGCGGCTGTGATACGCGACAAGTCGTCTTAAAACGTGACGCTGATTCATATGTCGGATCGTGTCCCGTTACATCTGGTTCTTGGTATAGTTACTATGACGGACTGACATTCACGAACCCGTCTGACCTCGACATCGATCACGTCGTACCGCTTGCCGAAGCATGGCGTTCAGGAGCAAGCAGCTGGACGACGACGACACGTCAAGCGTTCGCAAACGATTTAACAGGTCCGCAATTGATTGCTGTCTCTGCAAGCTCGAACCGTTCAAAAGGGGATCAGGATCCGTCGACATGGAAGCCGACACGTGCAGGTGCGAGCTGTGCCTACTCAAAGATGTGGATCAATACGAAGAGTCGCTGGAACCTCAGCTTACAGTCGAGTGAAAAAACAGCCTTACAAACGATGTTGAACACATGTACATACTAAAAAGGAGTCGATTCGATGGAAACGAAAACCTCTACCTTTACCGCCACACATGGTGTTATGACGCAAGAAGTTGGTGTCATCAGCGGTGAACTCGAACTCCGGACGACCTGTCAGGAAGACGGGACGTTGGAACTAAAGATTGCTTATGTCGGGGCGATAGACGTCTATACGTTACCCGGCACTTATCGTGTCCATGACGTTCGGGATCATGATGTCATTCATCAGATGCTCATCAATGTACTGGAACGAACATAATGAAAACAGACGCTGCCCAAGTTAATGGGTGGCGTCTGTTTTTCGTTTTGCATATTCAAAATCAGATTGTCATTATTTACTAAAGCATGCGTTTTATCTGACGTTCTATCCGGTATAGTGAGAACAACGTCATTATCCTTTTAGGGAGGAATACTTCATGCGAAACGTTTTGATTCCAACCGGCGTCATTTTAAGTGGCGCAGGTCTCTATATGGCATTAGAAGGTCACGTGCCTGCGTTACTCGTTACGGGTATCATCATGCTATTTGGTTTCGGTATTGGTATCATCACAAAAGAAAAGTCGGAGTAATCTATAGGTACAGTCAGGGGGGTAACTATGATTCAACAATTCATCAAGGAACAGCAGTCACACGCTACTATTGGCGGGTTTATCGCTAAGTCTGTCGATCCGATCCTCGCCCACGTCAATCCATCGCGTTTACAAGACAACGATCTTGTACTATTGATTCAAGCTGATCAATTGATTGTTGTCTCTTTTGCTAATTCACAAAATCAATCAGGTTGGACGCCACTATTACGAGAGCAGATTCATCCATCGAAAAGTCTACTCGCACCCAAGACATGCTATTTCAAAATTAAGTACGGTGAATATGCCGGAACCTATTTGATTTCACCAGATTTGATTGTGAATGATCAGTTTAAGAAAGAAGCGGACTATATGAAATTTATAACAGTATAATAACTCAATAAAACTCAATCGAAATATTTTTATATTCATTCGATTTCAAAAAAGATGTTAGCAACTTTTGAGTAGATTGATCTGCTTTTTCTAAAAGTCCTTCACTTATCTTTTTCTTTTCCACCTTTTCTTTATTCTTACTTATGACATCGAACACAGTTTGCGTCGGATAGTCCGATAGGATGTTTCCCTTTACATCTTCTACCTCTGCTTTTTCGATTTCAGCAACATTATCGAGAATTCTAGCTTTTGGTACTCGTACAAGCATCAAATTTTTTTCTTTGTTATACGACACACTTGCTTTAGAAAGATCAGTTCCTGCTTTTAAATACCCAGAGTATTTGATGAGTTTTATCGCCTCAGCAAACTTTAAATCGGTGACTCCAAGTGAAATTTTTCTGTTCGTACGACTAACCACTACATCACTGTACTCATATTTTAAAGTGGCTAGCTCCGATAGCTCTACTATCTTTTCTTGGATCAGAGAGGTACTGGACCTTTTTTCAGTTTTTAGTTCGATTGGTTTGAATATGAAGAAAATAGCTAATCCTATCATTACAAAAGATACAATTGAGATTATGCTAGTGATAATTGTTTTTTTCAAAATTTGCTCTCCTTAAAAATGTATTTTTTTCCTTTTCTAATTATACATTTTTACTAATTTAATAAATAATATAAATTTCGTTATTTAAAAAACTCTAAAATCCTTCAGAACATACATTTAAGTATATTCTAAGAAATTTTAGAGTTTTTAAGTTTATTTATGATACGGCTCATTCCGATTAATCCGGTACGCCCGATAAATCTGTTCACAGAGAATCATCTTCATTAATTGATGCGGGAATGTCATCTTTGAAAACGAGATTGTATCATTTGCCCGCTGCATCACTTCTGGTGCAAGACCAAGTGATCCACCGATGACGAAAGCAATTTTGCTCTTACCATACGTCGCGAGTTGATCGAGTTCTTTCGCGAACTGTTCACTCGTCCGTTGTTTTCCTTCAATAGCAAGTGCAAGGACATGAACGTCCGGTCCGATCTTCGCTAAAATCCGTTCACCCTCTTTTTTCTTCACTTGCGCCATCTCCGCTTCACTCAACTGCTCTGGTGCCTTTTCGTCCGCGACCTCGATTTCTTGGATCGAACAGTAGGCGCTGAGACGCTTCGTATATTCGGCGATGCCTTGTTTCAAATACTTCTCTTTTAGCTTTCCGACCGTAATGATGGTAATTTGCATCTTTTTTCTCGCTTTCTGACAGAAAATTCAGGAGTTATCCACAGAGTTATCCACAAATCCACATGTTGAAATTTATTTTTTGCTTGACACAAGATATGTTGCCGGTGCGTCACAGTATTCACACGTGATGTTTTTTTCTGGATTTAGCTGATCGAGAATCGGGTATTGTTCTGTTTCATCCACGATTTCGTCAAGCGCGAGCTCGACATGTTCTAAACAGACGTACTTATCCACAAGTTGTCTCCTCCTTTCACTTATCCACATTTATCCGCTTCCAGTATAACAAATATCAACCTTCCTGACCGGAAAAGCCGTAGGTTTCCTCACTTAAAAAAACCATCCACAGGTCGGACCTGTGGATGGTTTTGAGATTACGCCTTACTGAACGGTCGGAGACTGGGCGGACAACTTCACATCTGCTGTCTGCTTTTCACCGCCACGATAGAACGTGACTTTGACTGTTTCGCCAACTTTTGCATCCCGGTAGAGAACGCTTTTTAGATCAGCGAAGGAAGCAATTTCTTTTCCGTTGATCTCAACGATGACATCGTTTGCTTTCATACCCGCTTTTTCGGCTCCACTATTACGCGTCAAACCGACGACGACGATCCCTTTCGTGACATCATTCGGTAATTTTAACCGATCTTCGCGGTATCCACTTGGGAATTCCTGCACGTCACGGATCTGAATCCCGAGCTGTGGACGAACAACTTCACCGTTTTGTTCGAGATCACGCATGATCGGTAACGCTTCGTTGATTGGAATCGCAAATCCGACTCCTTCGACGCTCGCTTCCGCAATCTTCATCGAGTTGATCCCGATCAATTGACCCGCTGTGTTGATGAGCGCTCCACCGGAGTTACCCGGGTTGATTGCCGCATCCGTTTGGATGACTTCTGTATTGAAGTCTTGCTGTCCATCCTTGTTCGTATCGACTGGAACCGTCCGTTCTTGCGCACTGATGACACCGCGCGTGACGGAGTTTGCAAAGATTCCGAGCGGATTTCCGATCGCAAGCACCGTTTCACCGGCACGTAACGTATCCGAATCCCCGAGTTTCACGACTTGTGTCACTTTCGATGAATCGATTGACAGGACAGCTAAATCGTACGTCGGATCTTCCCCGAGGACTTTTGCCTCGAGTGCTGTTCCGTCAGATAACGTGACAGACAAGCGGCTTGCGCCTTCAACGACGTGGTAGTTCGTGACAACGTAGGCTTTATTCCCGTCTTTTTTATAGATGACGCCGGACCCCGCACCCGTTTCCTGATCCGTTCCTTGAAACGAGCTCTGAAGGTTCGTCACGCTCACGACGGCTTCCTTCGTCTTACCGACAGCACCGACGATGTCGGCTTCATCCTCTGTCGTCTGTGTTGCAGTCTGTTCCGCTGTCGTCGACGAAACCGGAGTCGGACTCGTCATCTCATCGCGGACGAACGGCCACGCGACGAGAGCGATCAACAAGGCTCCGACGATTCCGCCGATCAGACCGACGAAAAAGGCTTTTCCGGCACCACGACGACGCGGTGGTTCTGGTTGTTCTTCATATGGTTCACGATAAGGGCTGACCGGTTCGCTCGTTGCCGGCTGACGGGGCGGGAAGCCGCTCTCATCGGATGACTGTTCGTATCGTTCGGATTCGTTCCGTGGTTCTTCCGGTCGATCCATCGACATACGCCTCCTTTATGACTCTCTTTACACAAGTATACCCCCATCACGTGGCAAGTGAGCCAAATGTGGGGGTCTTTTGAGCATATTCAGTAATTTCCCATAATCAAAGCTTCAGGAGCGGTGTCGGAATGACCGGATCCGTGTCGAGAAGCTGAATCTTACTCAGATCGACATCACGGCTCGCGAGCGTTTGGGAGACACTCATCCGGGCGAGTTCCTTCATGTTGTTGTCCTTGCTCAAGTGGGCCATGTGGATCCGTTTTGTCCGGTCATCGAGGACCTCGCTCATCGCGATTGCGGCGTCCTCGTTCGAGACGTGTCCGTAATCCCCAAGGATCCGTCGTTTGACGCTCCACGGGTAATGTCCCATCTGGAGCATACCGATATCATGGTTCGCTTCGAAGATATAAGCATCAGCGCCCCGAATGACACCTTTCATCCGATCCGAGACGTATCCGGTATCCGTGATGTGCGCCAACCGTTTTCCTTCATGCGCGAACTGAAAGAACATCGGATCTGCTGCATCGTGACTGACGTTGAACGATTCGACTTCGATGTCACCGAACTGCTTGACCTCTCCGACTTCCCAGAGGAACTTCAGCGCCGGATCAATCTTGCCGATCTTCGCTTCCATCGCCGCCCACGTCTTTTCATTCGCATAGAGCGGGATATTGTACTTCCGTGCCATGATGCCGACGCCTTTGATATGGTCGGAGTGCTCATGGGTGACGAACAGACCATCGATGCCATGCGGCGACCGGTCAATCTGGTCGAACAAGGCGAGCATCGCCTTGCCGGTCAGTCCCGCGTCGACGAGCAAGCGGGTCTGTTCACTTTCGATATAGAGGGCGTTCCCCGTCGAGCCACTGGCCATGACGCTGTAGTGTAGGCTCATCGTGCATTCCTCATTTCTCTGAGACTGTATCCAATCGTTCGACGGTCTGGACACCGCCGTCAATCGCATTGACGAAGTAGACTTCTTCATTGTCGAGCTCGATTTGCCACGTCGGCGGCAGGATTTGAACCGATTCCGTGCCTTCCGTGACGAGACAGAAATAACCGAGCTTATGACTCGTCAACCGCTTCGATGCCGGGAACAAGCCTTGCTCCGACAACTGGACGATCGCTTCACTTGCCGATAACAACGTCACGTCCTGCGCTTGCCGGACGACCTTGTTCAAGTGGCGTTGTTTGTAGCTGACGATTTCCTTCGCATCGTTCAGCTGCAAGACAAGTAAGGACGGTCCGATCATCGCGTCATCTTCACGCGATTGTTGTGGTGTCGAATAGAGCGGTTGTCCTTTATACGTCTGAACGAACGTCATCTCCTGATACTTGCTATCATACTTCCAAAATGTATATTCGGCGCCGTACCGGACTGATGCTTGCACGAATGATGAGGCGGAATCCCGCATCGTCTTCGCTTCGAGTGGATACGGTTTCGTTAACCGAACCGACCACTCGACATCATTTTTGACGGAGGCGACCGCGTCCCGAATCGGTGAACTCGCAAGTGGTGCCAGCGTCCGCGCGTCAACTTCAGCCGTTAAATAGCCAATGTCTCGCGTGACCGGCTGCAGTTTCTTCTCATCGATTTGGCGATCCTTCAAGATTGATTTACCGGTCGCACTCGTCGCGACGATCCGCGGCTCGACCATCCGGTCCATCAATTGAATGGCGAGGTAGACATTCAGGATCAAAAAGGTCAGCATCAATAAGGTCTTCGCTTTACTCCAGTCCATTCGTCCTCACCCCTCATTCCCGACAGCTTGATTGATCGATTGCCAGACCCCATCGATCTTAATGAACCATGTTGGCTCAAAGACGGCGTAGCGACTCGTTGAAATTTTATACGTCATCTCATATCCGATCCGGATTCCACTGATCTCTGTCAGGAGTTCCGCACGTTTGAGACGTTCGAGGACCGTTTCAACAGCCGGCACCGTCTCTTCCCGAAGAATGAGCTTCCGCTTCGCCCGAAGCATGCTACGACTGAGCGACCGGACTTGGTTTTCCTCATACATGATTTTGAGTGTCGCAAGATCAAACTTCGTTTGTTCGAGTAGCGGACCACTCTCTCCGAAGACCGGATAGCGGTTCAAGTACAACCGGAACGTCGCTGTCTGTTCATCCTCCTTCTTACTCATCTGATCGAAGTAATACCGGAAGCCACTGCGTTGCGTATCTTGGTCGAGCCAGCCCCCATGAATGTTGACATAGCTGACGAGGGTACTGTAATCGACAGTCGAGCTTTGCGTGTTCGGCGATAATGTATTGAAACGGTACACATTGTAGTTTCGGTCATACGTCGAAACACTGACACCGTCCGTCAAGACGTCGAGATCGTCCCGACTCTTGATTTGCTGGACGTTCGAATTCTCCGCGAAAAAGGCACTGCGGATGCGATCGAGTGGTTTTGGCGATTGCCCGACCTCGTCGTAGACGAAGACTTGCTCTAGTCGCGTCGTACCGCTCGCGACATACGTATAATCGCCACCTTTGAGTTCGACGCGTGTCATCGGTTTTTTCTTATCGTGCGCGAACAATCGTTTCAGAACCGTCTCATCGCCGACGAGCTTGAAGTCCTTCAGGCGACCTGTCGCTGATTCGAGACGGAGGATTGGTCCGTCATAATCAAGCAAATAGAGCCGTTTGATCGGTTCCGAGAAGGCAATCTGTTTTTCGCCAAGCAACTCTTCAAGAATCGTCGCACTGATTGGCGTTGGAAAAATCATCTCGACACTCCGGTCACCGACCGGGATGTTATTTGCTTTATCGGTCAGGACAAGGACACCGATGTTAAACGACGCACCGATTCGGTTGAGGAAGGTCCGACCGATGATTTGCGTCTGATAGATCCCTTCCTGATCCGTATAGACGAGTAATTCTGGATTAATCAGTTGGTTGCTTTCAATCGTCTTTGAGGCATCGATCTCGTTGAACGAGACCTGTTCCCGCTCGATCGATTCACTGCTTGGATGATAGGTCCAGAGCATCGCTGTCTGAGCGATCGAACCGGCGACGAGCAGGACGAGTAACAGCGAACTCCAGTGTTGTTTCTTCATCCGGCATCCACCTCTTCGATCACCTCATACGGAAGCGTGAAGTAAATCGTCGTGCCGCGTCCCCATTCACTTTCTGCCCAGATGTCGCCACCATGTGCGGAAACGACGTCTTTCGCAATTGACAGACCAAGACCGGTGCCGCCGATTTTACGGGCGCGGGCTTTATCGACACGATAGAAGCGTTCAAAGATTTTTTGGAGATTCGCTTTCGGGATTCCGACACCCTCATCCTTGATGCTGATGACGATCCGTTTTGCCCGCAGCATCGTCCGGACGGTGATCGTGCCGCCTTCCGGTGAGTACTTGATCGCATTCGTCAGGATGTTGTCTGCGACCTGAATCAATTTATCCTGATCGCCGCGGATGTAGACTTTCCGCTTCATGATCTTACGACGGAAACGAATCCGTTCCGGTTTCGTCATGTCATGGCGATCGAGAATCTCATTTAAGAACTGAATGTAATCGAAGCGGACCTTGTTCATCTTGTATTCCTTACTGTCCATCTTCGACAGTTGTAAGAGATCGGTGACGAGGCGGATCATCCGCTCCGTCTCGTTTTGTGTCGTCTCAAGGAAACGTGGTGCGAGTTCCTCGTCTTGATACGCTCCTTCTGCTAAGGCTTCGAGGTAGCTGCGCATCGTCGTCAGCGGTGTCCGGAGCTCGTGACTGACGTTCGCGACGAATTCGCGACGATCCTGTTCAACCTGCTCCTGTTCCGTGACGTCATGCAGGACGACAATCATCCCGGTAATCGGACCACTGTGTTTCTTGACGGGCGAGAAGAATGCCCGGACGAGGAACAATTCATCTTCACTACTGAAATCAAGTAGACGCGGTGGCATCGTACCGTCTTCCGGAATCATGAAATCGTCACCAAGTGCTAGTAAGTCCTTCAAGTTCGTTCCGACGACACTCGCATCATCCGCCCCGACGATATCCTTCGCTTGATCGTTCATCAAGATGACGCGAAGCGTCCGGTCCGTCGCGATGACGCCATCGGTCATGTTCTCGAGGACGCTCGTCAACTTCCGCCGTTCGGCTTCCGTCGTCGCGTTCGCTTCGAGTAGCTCATCTGTTAATTCGTTGAAGGAACGAGCGAGTTGCCCGATCTCATCATCCGAATAGACCTTAACCTTCCGCGAGAAGTTCCCGCGTCGCATCTCGATTGCTTGACGCCGCATATCGGAAATCGGACGTGTGATCGTCCGCGATAACAAGACACCGAGAATCGACGTGATGACGAGGGCGATGACCGTCCCGGTCGCAAGAATCCGCGTGACCTGTTGCATCTGCGAATAGATCGACTCCATCGAGGCGCGGACATAAATCATCCCGGTCGTCACACCATCTCGTTCCGAGGTGACCGGTACAGCAAAGATCCGAATCTTATCCTCTGATTCCGGATCAAGCACGGTGTCCGTTCGGGTCGAGCTCGTTGCCTGCGCTTTTTTAATCAGTGAATTCGTCGCCCGTTGTCCAACCGCTGATTGGTTCTCGTTATCCGATGTCGCTTGGATGATTGAGTCCTGGTCGATGATCTGGACTTCGAGGATGTCGTTCCTTGAGGTGGAGCCATTACTAAACTCAGACAGCAGTTGCCCTAGTGATTGGGACAACTGCCGCTTGGAGGCGTCATCATCGCCTGTTTTATCGAATTCCTTCCCGACATTATAGGCGACAAGACCTGCCCGGTCCTCGACCGACTTCGAGAAGTTCGTAATGTACTGCTTTTCAAGGGAACGAACGAAATAGACGCCAATGACCTGCATCGCCACTAAAATCAATAAGGCATAGATGACGACGAGTTTCCATTGGATGGATTTAAAGAAGTTCGTTCCTTTTAACATCGTTATTCATTCTCCCCGTCTTGGAGATAATAGCCAACACCACGACGCGTCATGATATAGACCGGCGTACTTGGGTTGTCTTCGACTTTCTCACGGAGACGACGCACTGTTACGTCGACTGTCCGGACATCACCGAAGTAGTCATAGCCCCAGACCGTTTGCAACAAATGCTCACGTGTCATGACTTGACCGATGTTTTTCGCGAGGTAGTGCAACAATTCGAACTCACGCTGCGTCAGCTCGATCTTTTGATCCTTACGTGTCACCGTATGCGAATTCGTATCGATATACAGTTCTCCAACTTTGAGTGGACCTGGTCCAACAGGTTGTGGTGTTGCTTCCGGGCTCGTGTTGCGTAAATGGACTTTAACGCGGGCAAGTAACTCGCGCGAGCTAAATGGCTTCGTCACGTAATCGTTCGCGCCAAGCTCAAGACCAAGTACCGTATCGATCTCAGAATCCTTCGCTGTCAGCATGATGATTGGAATCTTCGACGTCTTCCGGACTTCCCGGCAGACCTCCATGCCGTCCATTAATGGAAGCATGATGTCGAGCAACATCAAATCGGGTTTGAACTCTTCGAACTTTTCTAATGCCTCCACGCCGTCGTTTGCAATCGCGACCTGGTAGCCTTCTTTTTCTAATTTAAACTTGAGTATATCTGCAATCGGTAACTCGTCATCGACGACTAGAATTTTACGTTCCGTCACTGGGTGTGCCCCCTTAAAAATTTCTGTTCAATCTATTTTACCTGTTTTTTCGGCATATAGAAAGGTGGCGACGGAAACTCCCGGCGCCACTCTCTCTGCTGTTCGTCGTCTCACGGGAGAGGTTCCACGTGAAACACTGTATTTAGTATACCTGTTTTTGCTTCCGTTTGTGAACCATTTCGCACAAAAAACAGCCTCTTGCAGGGTGCAAGAGGCTGTTGAAACGACTTATGCTTCTTCGTAGAGATCACGTAAGACGACTGTCTGTTCACGACCTGGTCCGACCGAGAATGTGACAAGTGAGATCCCTGTCAGATCTGCAATCCGCTTAACGTAGTTCTGTGCGTTCAACGGTAAATCTTCAAAGCGACGGACACCTGTGATGTCTTCTTTCCAGCCCGGCAATTCTTCGTAGACTGGAACACATGCTTCAAGATCACGGAAGCTTGCTGGGTACTCATCGATTTGTTTCCCGTTGAATTCGTATGATGTACAGATCTTCAACGTTTCAAGTCCTGTCAAAACGTCAATCGAGTTGAGCGCAAGGTCCGTCAACCCACTTGTACGGCGTGAGTGGCGAACGACGACGGAGTCGAACCAACCGACACGACGTGGACGTCCTGTTGTTGTTCCGTATTCACGACCGACTTCACGGATTTGATGACCGATATCATCAAACAATTCTGTTGGGAACGGACCGTCACCGACACGTGACGTGTACGCTTTACAGACACCGACGACGTGGTCGATTCGGGCTGGACCGACACCGACACCTGATGCGACACCACCGGCAGATGCGTTCGATGATGTAACGAACGGATACGTTCCGTGGTCAAGGTCGAGTAAGACACCTTGTGCGCCTTCAAACAACACTTTTTCGCCGTGATCAAGGCTATCGTTGACGACGACCGATGTATCGCAGACATATTTCGCGAACTCTTGTCCATACGCATAGTACTCTTCGAAGATATCGTCGAACGCGACTGGTTCAGCGTCATACATCTTCGTGAACATGCGGTTCTTTTGATCGAGAACGATCTTCAGCTTCTCAGCGAATGTTTCTTTGTCGAGCAAGTCTGCCATCCGGATACCGATTCGTGCTGCTTTATCCATGTAACACGGTCCGATTCCTTTTAGCGTCGTTCCGACTTTCGCATCGCCCTTCGCTTCTTCTTCTAACTGATCCTGCAACTGATGGTACGGCAAGATGACATGCGCCCGATTCGAAATTAACAAGTTATCCGTTGAGACACCACGATCGTGTAGATACTTCAATTCCTTGACGAGTGATTTCGGGTTAACGACGAGACCGTTCCCGATGACACATTTCTTATCCGAGTAAAAAATACCTGATGGGATCAAGTGCAATTTGTACGTCTCGTTATTGAATACGATCGTATGTCCTGCATTGTCTCCACCTTGATAACGTGCCACGACATCGGCTTGTTTTGAAAGAAAATCGGTAATTTTCCCTTTTCCTTCGTCGCCCCACTGTGTTCCGACTACTACTACTGATGACATCTTATCATCCACCTCCACGTACGATTCAAAACCACGACTAAGTGTAACGCGATAAAAAAAAGAAGTCAACCAAATACCGAACAATTAATTGTTACAATTCTCTTTCGTTCGTTTAATTATCGTTTTTGGTGAATAAACTGAGAATCTTTAGGTAAAAATAAAAAAAGCTACGTTTTGTCTCCGATCAATCGAAGACAAAACGTAGCTTAGATTAAGCTGGTGGCGCGTACGAGTTGCTTGGCTCGAGATCCACGAACTTGTTGAATTCTTTTCGAAAGGCAAGTTTGACGGTACCGGTTGGACCATTCCGCTGTTTTGCGATGATGATCTCAATCGTATTCGCATCTTCCGTTTCTTTATTGTAGTAATCGTCACGATACAAGAAGGCGACGATATCGGCATCTTGCTCGATCGCTCCCGATTCTCGGATATCCGACATCATCGGTCGCTTATCTTGACGGCTCTCAACACCACGCGAGAGCTGAGATAAGGCGATGACCGGGACTTCGAGTTCCCGCGCGAGCGATTTCAAGGAACGGGAAATTTCCGAAACCTCTTGTTGGCGGTTGTCGCTTGAGCGACCATTCCCTTGAATCAACTGCAAGTAATCGATCATGATCATCCCAAGCCCATGCTCCTGCTTCAAACGACGGCATTTTGCCCGGATGTCGTTGACACGAATACCAGGTGTATCGTCAATGTAGATACCGGCTTGAGAGAGATTACTCATCGCAAGCGATAACTTACCCCAGTCCTCTTCTTCAAGTTGACCGGTCCGCAGACGCTGGGCGTCGACGTTTCCTTCGGCACAGAGCATCCGCATGACGAGCTGCTCGGCACCCATCTCAAGACTAAAGATGGCGACATTTTCGTCAGCACGTGTTGCGACGTTTTGCGAGATGTTCAAGGCAAAAGCCGTCTTCCCGACCGATGGACGTGCTGCAACGATGATTAAATCGTTACGCTGGAACCCAGCCGTCATCTTATCGAGATCTTGGAAACCCGTCGGAATACCCGTCGTCTCGCCGCTTTGCTTATGCAATTTATCAATCGTTGCATAGGCACTCGTCAAGACGTCCGAGATCGGGATGAAGCTCGCACTTCCTTTTCCTTGCGATACTTCGAGAATCTTCCGCTCTGCCTCATTCAGCAGGACGTCGACTTCATTTTGCCGTTCATATCCGTCAGTGACGATTTCGCCTGCCGTCCGAATCAGACGCCGGAGCGTCGATTTCTGGTCAACGACGTTGACGTAGTAATTGATGTTGGCTGCGGTTGGCACACCTTCCGCTAGTTCCGCTAGATACGGTAGACCACCGATCTCATCTAGGATCCCAAGCGTGCTTAGCTCGGCTGTCACCGTGACGAGGTCGATCGCTTCGCCTCGGTCGGACAACACGAGCATCGCTTCGAAGATCCGTTGGTGAGAGGCACGGTAAAAGTCCTGCGGTAACAAACGTTCAGATGCACTGATCAAACGATCCGCATCAATCATGATCGCCCCTAGGACGGCTTGTTCTGCCTCGATACTTTGGGGAGGCATATTTTGCATGACTTCACTCATCACCGGTCCCCTTTTCTACTCACGCCTCTTTGACCTGAACGTTCAGCGTCGCTGTCACTTCGTTGTGTAACTTCAATGGTACTTTCGTAAAGCCGAGTGCCTTGATCGGATGCTCGAGCTCGATTTTGCGTTTATCGATCTTGTAGCCCATGCTCTTGAGTGCTTCTGCGATCTGTTTGCTTGTGACCGAACCGAAGACACGACCACCTTCACCAGCTTTTGTCGAGACGACGATCGTCTCTTTTTCGATTTTCTCTTTTAACGCTTGCGCATCAAGCAAGTTTTTTTTTGCTTCTTCTGCTGCTTTACGTTCATGTGCTTCATGTTGCTTCAAGTTGCCAGTCGTCGCAGGACGCGCTAACTTTTTCTTGAAAAGTACATTATTTGCATAAGCATCGGCGACGTCTTTGACGTCTCCTGCTTTACCTTGTCCTTTTACATCTTGTAAGAAAATAACCTTCATTCTGATTCCTCTCCTTTTGTCTCATCTTCTAGATATTGATCGATTGCTTTGCGCAAGGCATCTGCAACCGTGATGACCGATTCTGACATCTGCGTCGCCGCATTCGTCAAATGACCACCGCCACCGAGCGTCTCCATGATCAACTGGACATTGACCTCACCAAGCGAACGGGCACTGATCGCCGTCCGTCCATCTTGGAGTTCCGCGATGACGAAAGCGGCACGGATGCCTTGAAGCGACAGCAATTGATCGGCTGCTTGTGCAATCAAGACCTGGTCGTGAATGACACCAGGTTCCGCTGTCGCAATCGCCATCCCCTTCGTATAGACTTCCGAACGCTCGAGAATATGTGACTGCTCCACGTACGTTTCAAGGTCCTGACTGAGGAACTCTTGCACGAGCACCGTGTCAGCGCCTTGTGAACGCAAGTAAGACGCAGCATCGAACGTCCGGGAGCCGGTCCGAAGAGCGAAGCCTTTCGTATCGACGATGATTCCGGCAAGTAACGCCGTCGCCTCAAGCATCGATAGCTTCTGATTCGTCGGCTGATACTCGATCAGCTCGGTCACGAGTTCTGACGTCGACGACGCGTATGGCTCGAGATAGACGAGGACCGCATCTTCGATGAAATCCTCTCCGCGCCGGTGATGATCGATGACGACCATGTGCTCGAATCGATCGAGTAACGTCGGCACGACGACGAGCGACGGTTTGTGTGTATCGACGACGACGAGTAACGTCTGATCGTCAATTAACTGATCTGCTTGAAACGCATTGACGAACCGTGTCTCGAGTTGTGGTACTTCAGCGATCTCGTCCATCATCCGGCGAATCCCACGACCGATTTCTTCTGGCGGTAAAACGATATGCGCTTCCTTATCGTTCATTTCCGCAAGCTTCAAAATGCCGATCGCTGATCCGAGTGCATCCATATCCGGATTCTTATGCCCCATGATCAGGACACGGCTCGATTCCTGCATTAGGTCACGAAGCGAGTTGGCAATGACCCGAGCCCGGACACGTGTCCGTTTTTCTGTCGGATTCGTCTTGCCGCCATAAAAGCGGACTTTTCCATCACGTTTAATGACGACTTGGTCGCCTCCCCGTCCTAATGCGAGATCGAGACTCGACTGAGCCATCAGACCAAGCGCCGGAATCGGGTCACTTCCGCAACCAATTCCGATCGATAACGTCAACTGGACACCACGCTGACTCGTCTCTTCGCGAACGGTATCGAGAATCGTGAACTTCGATCGTTCGAGAATCCGGAGATTCTCTTCTGTCGTGACGATGAAATACCGATCAGATGCGGTCCGCTTGATATACGTCCCGTGTTCGGCTGCCCAGTGATTCAATAGTTGAGTGACACGACTGTTCAACTCACTGCGCAACTGATCTTCGATGCCTTGTGTCATCTCATCATAGTTATCGAGATAAATGACGCCGATGACCGTCTGATTGTCGACGAGTTGTTGTTCGACTTGTGCTTCTTCTGTCATATCAAACAGATAAAAAGTCCGGTTCTCATGGTTCGAAAAGACACGGTATACGGCATCACCGATTTCAAGCGTCGCCTGGTCCTCATTCGTCGCAACCATCTCGATGAATAAGGGATCAAGCTCATTGAGGGTCTGTCCCATCGAGACATCATCAAAGATGTCCCGCATCGGATCATTAAACCAGGTAACTAGTGTTTCCTCATCGTATAACAAAATCCCGATTGGCATGTTCGTCAATGCATCTTGTCCCGTCTCCTCGACTTGCATCGAGATTCCGGCGACATACGTTTCCCATGCCCTGCGCGCACGACGTTCTTCGTACAAGTGTAATCCGAAGAGGAGGGCAGTCACGACGGCTCCGATAGCGGAGATGATCGGTTCACGTACAGCGACGACGAGAAGCAGACCGACGATTAATAGATACGGAATGAAGCGAACGATGCGTCGTTCTCGTTCCGGTGATACTTGTTGACCTGACTCCATCGTGTCCTCCTTCTATGCTCTATAGGGTTCATTTAAATTTTTAGTAACTTATTTATTATAACCGAAAAGCAGGAGGGGATGAAAGGGAAGCGAAAAAAAGCACCACCCTCACGTATGAGGATGGTGCTACGAAATCAGTCAGCCACGTATGGGATTAAAGCCATTTGACGTGCGCGTTTGATTGCGATTGTAAGTGGACGTTGGTATTTCGCTGAAGTACCAGTCACACGACGTGGAAGAATCTTACCGCGTTCCGAAATGAAACGTTTGAGAAGTTCTACGTCTTTATAATCGATATGAGTGATGTGGTTCGACGTGAAGTAACATACTTTACGACGACGTTTTCCACCTGGACGACGTGCCATGTGATTAACCTCCTTTTAAGTTAAATTTTTCAGGACGATTTCCTTAGAACGGGAGATCGTCATCTGAAAGGTCGATCGAACTACCGCCGCTGAACGGATCAGCGCCGAAGCCCGAATTCGATGAAGCGGGTGCTGGCGAGGAAGAGTTGTTCTGCTGTTGCTGTGAACCCCATCCTGCAGCATTCCCGTTTCCACCAGTAGATGAAGCGTAGCCTTCGCTACCATCCGATGAACGGCTCGCGTTACGTGACTCAAGGAAGCGGACGCTATCAGCGACGACTTCCGCACGATAACGGCGTTGCCCTTCTTTATCGTCGTAGCTGCTAATCTGGAGGCGACCCTCTACACCAGCAAGACTACCCTTCTTCAAATACTGAGCAACGTTCTCTGCTTGCTTGCGCCAAACGACGCAATCGATGAAATCAGCTTCTCGCTTCCCATCTTGCCCTGTGAAAGGACGGTCACATGCGAGTGTGAATCGCGTTACCGCAATCCCGCTCTGCGTATAACGCATTTCCGGGTCACGAGTTAACCGACCGACTAAAACGACGCGGTTAATCATCAGAATCACTCTCCTGTTTCAGCTTATTTCTCGTCTTTTGTGATCATTAAGCGAACGATATCGTCACTGATCTTCATGAGACGGTCAAGTTCTTTTGTAGCTGCTGGTTCAGCAGAAACGTTAAGAAGAACGTAGAACCCTTCACGCATATCATTGATTTCGTAAGCGAAACGACGTTTACCCATTTCAGTTGTTTTATCAACTGTACCACCGTTATCAGTGAGGACTTTGTTGAAACGCTCCACTGTTGCTTTGCGTGCTTCCTCATCAAGTTCCGGACGGATGATGTAAAGTACTTCGTATTTACGCATATCTGTCACCTCCTCTTGGACTGGCGGCTCGAATGTTCGAGCAAGGAGCAATAATTCATTACTCACATTCGTTAATACTACCAAAGTATTTTGCTTTATGCAATAACGATTCGTTTTCGATTAGACGTTGAAGCGGAATGTGACGACATCGCCGTCTTGGAAGACATATTCCTTACCTTCTGAACGGTAACGTCCTTGTTCCTTCACTGTCGTCATGTTGCCTGCAGCTGCTAAATCTTCATACGCGACGACTTCTGCACGGATGAATCCGCGTTCGAAGTCCGAGTGGATGACACCCGCACATTGTGGGGCTTTCATCCCTTTTTTGAACGTCCAAGCGCGTACTTCTTTTTCACCTGCTGTGAAGTATGTCGCAAGACCAAGCGTGCTATACGCCGCGTGGATCAATTGATCAAGACCTGACTCTTCGATTCCGAGATCGACGAGGAACTCTTGGCGTTCTTCTGGCTCAAGCTCCGCAATCTCTTCTTCAATCCGTGCACAGATGACGATGACTTCTGCACCCTCTTTAGCTGCGAATTCACGAACGAGACGCACGTTCTCGTTGCTGTCCGCATCTGCGACTTCATCTTCACCGACGTTTGCGACGTAAAGCATCGGTTTCATCGTCAACAACTGGAAGTGTTTGACGATGGCTGCTTGATCTTCGTTCAATTCAGCCAAGCGTGCTGGTTTCTCGTCTTCGAGCAATGCCAACACGATTTCAAGTGCTTCGAGTTCAGCCGCTGCGTTTTTATCACGTGACTTAACTTGTTTTTGAACACGCTGGATCCGTTTTTCAACCTGCTCGAGGTCAGCAAGGATCAATTCGAGGTTGATCGTCTCAATATCATCGATCGGTGAGACTTTTCCTGAAACGTGAGTGATGTTTTCGTCAATGAAACAACGGACGACCTGACAAATCGCATCTACTTCACGAATGTTCGCGAGGAATTTATTTCCGAGCCCTTCACCTTTTGATGCTCCTTTTACGATACCAGCGATATCCGTGAATTCGAATGCTGTTGGGATCGTCTTTTTCGGGTTGACGAGTTCCGTCAATTTCCGAAGACGTGCATCTGGTACTTCAACGACACCGACGTTCGGGTCGATTGTTGCGAACGGGTAGTTCGCCGCCTCTACACCTGCTTGTGTGATGGCGTTAAAAAGTGTTGATTTTCCTACGTTTGGTAAGCCAACGATTCCTGCTGTTAATCCCACTTGGAATTCCTCCTTTTCGGTATTTCCTAGGAAATCCGTGCTAGCGGCCGCAGTGGGTAGAATGATTACACCACGTCAGCACATCTTTCACAATTATAGATAGTTCAATTTTTTTAAGCAAGGAGCTCGACCGTCTTTTTTAATCACGTCTTAAACGAAGGCAACTGCTCGGCTTACAAAAGACAATCAAAAAGCGGATCCAATCACAAGGATCAGATCCGCTTTTCGTCACTCTGGTAAGACTTTTTTCAATCGTTTATCAAAATCACGGCGTGGCATCAAGATGCTCGCCCCGCAACCTTGACATTTGATTCGGATATCCATGCCGACCCGAATGATTTGCCATCGGTTCGCACCGCATGGATGCTGCTTCTTCATCTCAACATAATCATGGAGTTGATACGTTTTTGGAATCATCCGTCTGTCCACCATTCTTTTGTTCTGGATTCATCATGACCATCCGTGGATACGGGATCTTGATGTTCTCTTCTTCTAGTCCTTGTTTCAATTCCTTACGGATGAGACGACCCGCTTGGAAGTGTTGCATCGGTGGTACTTCCGCCATCAAACGATAGACGACTTCAGAAGGACCAAGCGTCTGGACACCGAGCATTTGAATCGGTTCGACGAACATATCGACATACTTCTTCGTCGTCCGGTCCGCAATCTCATGCAAGACTTGTTCGACACGTTCGAGATCTTCGTCATACGAGACTTGAACGTCGACTAGCGCAAAACTGTTGTCGACCGAATAGTTCGTGACTTGCAAAATCTGACCGTTCGGGATGATATGGATCTCACCATTGAGTCCTTTTAACTTCGTCGTTCGAATCCCGAGTTCCGTTACGACACCTTCAATCACACCGACGCGTACATAATCTCCGACTTTAAACTGGCGTTCGAAGATGATGAACGCTCCGGTAATAATATCTTGCACCAAGTTCTTCGCACCGAACGAAATCGCAAGACCGGCGATTCCGGCACTGGCGACAAGACCGGTGATGTTGATTCCGAATTGACTGAGTACCGTCAACAACATGACGATTCCGAGCACGTAACGGATTGCATTTTGAAGCAACTTCAGCAGGGTTTCGTTCTGACGTTGTGCCAAGTAATCCTGTTCATTAATTTTCCTGATCGTAAAGAGACGTGAGACTGCCCCAGTCAAAACACGCGTTAACACGTAGAACGCCGCGATGATGATGAGCGCAATCAATAGTTTTATCCCAAAACGAATCCACATATCCGCATCCATTACTTGATTGATTAGTTTATCGACTTGGGCGACGGATTCTTGTACATCTTGATTGGTAGCCATTCTCTCCATCCTTTCTTGTTCTCTCTATTACGACAGTATACGTGATTTTAGTTGAGTTTCAACCAAAGAGCCGATTTTGACGTTAGATTTTCGGAAAAACCGGGAAAGGAAAATCATCTAAGAACCCTTCACTCTTGCCAACCCACCACGACACCGACACCAAGAGAAGAAAGGATGATTTCGATGAACTTCCGCTTTCATTCGCACGAGCCCAAGCCCTATTCTTTCTTTTTAGAATATACGGAACCGTTCGCGAAAGAACGCTTAGCCGAACAACTATTCGAACAAATCTCCGCTGTCCAAGAAAAACGACCAATCGTACTCGTCTGCATTGGTTCTGATCGTTCGACAGGTGACTCCCTTGGTCCACTAGTCGGGACATTTCTTGAAAAACAAGCACCTGCTCATCTTCACGTCTACGGCACACTCGCTAAACCTGTCCATGCACTGAATCTCGCCGAAACCATTCATTCGATCCAAACAACACATTACCGTCCGCTCGTCATTGCAATCGATGCGTGCCTCGGTCGACTTTCAAGCGTTGGACATGTCTTCTTCTCAGAAGGTCCACTTGCACCTGGTGCTGGCGTTCAAAAAGAGTTACCTGCGGTCGGTGACTTCAACATCAAGGCTGTCGTCAACGTCAGTGGGTTCATGGAGATGATGATCCTGCAGAACACACGCCTACATCTCGTTTATGAGTTAGCGGAACTTGTCGCGAACAGCTTCCACTTAGTCGATGCGAAACTATCCGCTGAATCAACTCGGACGACGATTTCCTTTACACCACGTTCGATGTAATCAAAAAGAAGCGAGCCGTCAGGATCGCTTCTTTTTATTGGTCTAATTCGGGCAATAACAAGTCGAGCAACCGGTTGAGATCGTCTTCGTCTGCAAAATCGATCTCTAGTTTCCCTGACTGTTTCCCTTGTTTAATCCGGACTGTCGCACCGTACTTTTCTCGAAGTGATTCTTCGACGAATTGAACGGCGGTCGCTTGTTGCGGACGAACGGATTCTTTCCGTTCCCGAAGTGCCTGCTCTAATCGACGGACGTTCCAGTTTTCCGCCATGACGCGTTCTGCCATCTGCTCGATCTTCTTTGGATGCTTCAGCGACAATAGGGCACGGGCATGTCCCATCGATAGCCGCTCATCCATCACTGCTTGTTGAACGAGTAACGGCAATTGTAGTAACCGAAGACTGTTCGTGATGTGCGAACGACTTTTGCCGACACGCTGCGCAAGCTCTGCTTGCGTGATACCGAATTCCTCGATCATCTCCGCATACGCCATCGCCTCTTCAATCGCGGATAAATCCGCCCGTTGGATGTTTTCGATCAAAGCGAGCTCCATCACGCGTGTCTCGTCTGCTTCGATTACGAGGACCGGTACACGTTCGAATCCTGCGCGACTCGCTGCTTGATACCGTCGTTCGCCGGCGATGATTTCATAATAGCCATCACGTGGTCGGACGACGATCGGTTGGATCATCCCGTGCCGAACGAGTGATTGGGCGAGTTCTTCTAATGCTTTTTCATTGAATCGTTTCCGGGGTTGAGTCGGATTCGGGCGAATCGCCCGAACAGGTAATTCGTTCACTTGCCTTCTCTCCTAAACGTAGCGGAAGGCACGACCGCTTATTCCGGACGTGCCTTCACGATGCGAATCCGCACCTCTACATATTCTTCACAATCGACTTCTTCTTTTTCAATCGTCAATCCGGTTTGCTCGATCATATCGACAGAATCGCGAAGGGTATTTAACGCAATCCGTGTATCGCGAGCAAAGCTCTTATGACGTTTTTTCTTCGGTGGCTGTGGTGTCATCAATCGTTCCACCCGGCGCTCCGTCTCCTTGACGTTCCATTCCCGTTCCAGAATTTCAGCGAGTACCGTTACTTGTAGCGCTTCATCCTTGAGCGGTAATAACGCACGGGCATGACGCTCCGTGATCGTCCGTTGCTTCAATGCTTCCCGGACATCCGTTGGCAATCGAAGCAAACGCAATTTGTTGGCAATCGTCGATTGACTACGTCCGAGCTTACGAGCTAACACTTCTTGCGTGATGTCTTGTAACGCAAGCAAGCGCTCATAGGCTTCTGCTTCTTCGATTGGTGTCAAATCTTCGCGTTGCAGATTTTCAATCAATGCCAGTGAAGCAGTCGTCTCGTCCGTCATCTCTTTGACGATGGCAGGAATCGTTTCCCAGCCAAGCGAGCGCACTGCCCGGTATCGTCGTTCTCCCGCAATGATCTCGTATCCTGTTCCTTGTTTTCGAACGACGATCGGCTGGAGTAATCCATGCTCTTCGATCGTAACGGCTAGCTCTTCAATTCGGTCCCCATCAAACACTGTCCGTGGTTGGAATTGATTCGCGACAAGTTCTGTCAATGGTAATTCCTGAACCGTCTCTTGTGGGTCAAGCTCGATCGTAGCAGGTTGCCCTCCCTTACCGAGCAGCTTGGCAATTGCATTTCTCACGTTGGCGCACCTCACCTTTATCAGTCATCGTTTCACGTGAAACGGTGTTTAGCTTAATGGATCTTTTGCAGGCGTACCCGCTTTACGCGGATATTTCCCGGGTGTTGTTCGTTTTTTATCTACAATAACGATATTACGCTCACTTTCCTCGCCTGGCAATTGGAACTGGAAACTTTCCCGTAAATTCCCACCGAGTACTTTTAAGGCAATCGCACCATCCTCGAGCTCTTCACTGACTTTCGCTGCCTTCAAGGCAACGAATTGTCCACCGACTTTCGCAAGCGGTAGGCAATATTCCGCGAGAACGGACATCCGGGCGACCGCACGAGCTGTCACGACGTCGAACCGTTCGCGGAATTGTTTATTTTTACCGAACTCTTCGGCACGTCCATGATGAAACGCCACACCTTCGAGTCCGAGTTCCGTCGCCAAATGATTCAAGAAGCCGATTCGTTTATTGAGTGAATCAACGATCGTCACTTGGAGATGCGGGAACATGATTTTAATCGGTAGACTTGGGAAACCAGCACCCGCACCAACATCACAAACCGTCGTGACTGTCGTGAAATCAAAATAGAACGCTGCTGTAATCGAATCGTAGAAGTGCTTGAGATAGACATCTTCTTCGTCCGTTATCGCCGTCAGATTCATCTTTTCATTCCACTCGACGAGCAGTTCATAATACCGTTTAAATTGATGCAACTGATGTTCTGAGACCTCAAGTCCCTGTGCTGCCAATGCTGTTACGAATTGCTGTTGGTTCATCTCGTTCACTCCGCAGTCAATGCGTATTGGCCTTGCTCGATATAGACAAGCAGGATCGAGATATCAGACGGGTTAACCCCTGAGATCCGAGATGCTTGTCCGATCGAGAGCGGACGCACTTGGTTTAGTTTTTGTTTCGCTTCGATCGCTAATCCACTGATCGCATCGTAATCAAGACGATCTGGAATCCGTTTTTGCTCCATCCGCATCATTTTTTCCACTTGATCGAGTTGTTTATCGATGTAGCCGGCATATTTGACTTGGATTTCGACTTGTTCTGCTGCTTCTGCAGACAGTGGTGTTTCCGGTGGCGTCATTTGCGCGATCATCGCGTACGTGATTTCCGGACGCTTCAGTAACGTGATCGCATGCAAAGCCTCTTTTAGTGGTGACGCACCAATCGCTTCTAGCTGTGCATTCACTTCTGGCGTCGCTTTGATAACGACTTTCTCAAGACGTTTCATCTCAAGACGGATTTGCTTTTGTTTATCGAGTAACTTCGCTTGGCGTTCGTCTGAAATCAATCCAAGTTCATGACCGATTTCTGATAGACGAAGATCCGCATTATCATGACGGAGTAACAAACGATACTCAGCACGTGACGTCAAAAGACGGTACGGTTCGTTCGTACCTTTCGTGACGAGATCGTCAATCATGACACCGATATAACCTTGTGAACGTGATAAGATGAGCGGTTCTTTGCCTTGGACTTGAAGTCCGGCATTGATCCCTGCCATGATTCCTTGTCCGGCTGCTTCTTCGTAGCCACTTGTTCCGTTGATTTGACCTGCTGTGAATAAACCAGGAACACGTTTTGTCTCGAGCGTTGGCCAAAGTTGTGTCGGAACGACCGCATCGTATTCAATCGCGTAACCAGGACGCATCATTTCAGAGTTTTCAAGCCCTGGAATCGAGCGGAGAATATCGTGTTGAACGTCTTCCGGCAAGCTTGTTGATAATCCTTGAACGTAGACTTCTTCCGTATCGCGACCTTCCGGCTCAAGGAAGATTTGGTGACGCGGTTTATCGTTGAACCGGACGACCTTATCTTCGATCGATGGGCAATAACGTGGACCCGTTCCTTTGATCATTCCTGAGAACATCGGTGAACGGTGTAAGTTCGCATCGATCAACTGATGCGTATACTCTGTCGTATACGTCAACCAGCATGGAATTTGTTCCGTGATCATCTGAGTCGTTTCATGACTAAACGGAAGTGCTACCTCATCGCCGGGTTGGATCTCAGTCTTCGAATAATCGATCGTTTTTCCGTCGATTCGCGGTGGTGTACCTGTTTTGAAACGTGCGAGTTCGAATCCAAGTTCTTCAAGATGTTTCGATAGATTGATCGATGGCATCTGATTGTTCGGACCACTCTCATACGACAATTCACCGATGATGATTTTTCCACGCATGAACGTTCCTGTCGTGATGATGACCGCTTTCGCTCGATACTCCGCTCCTGTGTTCGTGACGACACCAACACAGCGTCCTTCGTCGTCAATCAACAACCGCTCGACGAGTGCTTGACGCAAAAGAAGATTCGGTTCATCTTCGAGTGCCTTTTTCATCCGATTTTGGTATTCGAATTTATCCGCCTGTGCCCGGAGTGCACGCACTGCAGGACCTTTAGACGTGTTCAACATTTTCATTTGAATATACGTTGCATCGATTGCACGTGCCATTTCGCCACCGAGCGCATCGATTTCCCGGACGACGATCCCTTTTGCAGGACCACCGATCGACGGGTTGCAATACATGAATCCGACCATATCGGGATTCATTGTCAACATGACCGTTTTCGAGCCCATTCGTGCCGCAGCAAGAGAGGCTTCGATGCCGGCATGTCCGGCTCCGACGACGATGACGTCGAATTCACCTGCTTGATAAGCCATAGTACTGGTTCCTCCTTCTTAATTCCACACGCAGTCGTCTCGAATTATTTCCCAAGACAGAACTGCGAAAACAACTGATCCAATAAACTATCCTGTGCTGTATCACCATTGATCTCGCCAAGCGTATCCCACGCTCGTCGTAAATCGATCTGTACCATGTCGATCGGCATCGCTGCTTCTGCTGCACCGAGAGCATCTTCAATCATTTGACTCGCTCGTTTGATGAGCTGGATGTGACGCGCATTTGAGACGTACGTCATATCCTGACTTTCGACACCCTGTTCAAAGAACAGACTCGCAATCGCTGCTTCAAGATCGTTGACGCCTGCTTCTTCGAGCAAGGATGTCGTAACGATTGGTCGACCATCAGCAAGTTCCGTGACACGCGCCAAATCAATCTGTTGCGCCAGGTCACTCTTGTTGACGATGATGATCGCGTTCATCCCTTTGATCGCTTCAAACAGCAAAACATCCTCATCTGTCAGAACATCGTTTCCGTTTAAGACGAGTAAGATCAAATCAGCTGTCTTTAATGCTTGACGTGATTTTTCAACACCCATCCGTTCGACGATATCTTCCGTCTCGCGAATCCCTGCCGTATCGATCAACTTCAACGGTACACCACGAACGTTGACGTACTCCTCGATCGTATCGCGCGTCGTTCCCGCGATATCCGTAACGATGGCCTTTGCTTCTTGCACCAATGTGTTGAGCAAAGACGACTTTCCGACGTTCGGACGACCGATGATCGCTGTGGATAACCCTTCGCGCAAGATTTTCCCTTGGCGTGCCGTTGTTAATAACTCTGCTAGAATCGCACGAACAGCACCCGCATCGCGTTCGACGATCTGTTGCGTCATCTCTTCTGCATCGTATTCGGGGTAATCGATATTGACTTCGATCGCAGCAATCGTTTGTAGCAATTGTTGACGTAAGTCTTGGACGAGTTTTGAAAGACGCCCTTCAATCTGACTAACGGCGACATGCATCGCTCGGTCCGTTTTCGCCCGGATCAGATCCATGACGGCTTCCGCCTGCGACAAATCGATTCGCCCGTTCAAAAACGCGCGTTTCGTAAATTCACCAGGTTCCGCTAACCGAACTTCCGGTTGTGCGAGGATGAGTTCGAGGACACGATTGACCGCGACGACTCCTCCATGACAATTCAATTCGATGACATCTTCACGTGTAAACGTTTTTGGTGCGCGCATGACACTCACCATTACTTCATCGACGACACGATCCGCCTCGTGGTCGACCAATTTCCCGTAATGAATCGTATGGGTTGGTACTTCCGTCAAGCGGTTGCTCCCTTTATAGACACGGTCGGCTACAGCGACTGCATCAGGACCTGATAAGCGAACGATCGCAATCGCCCCTTCTCCCATCGGCGTCGAAATCGCGGCAATCGTATCAAATTCCATCATCCGTTCTTCCACCTCGTTTTTCTTCTGTCTTTTTATGAGTATTTAATCCTTAATTATTACAATGGGTATAACGAAACAACTATACACGAAATGACGCAAAAGAAAAAGAGCGACACTCTGTCAAAACAAAGCGTCGCTCTTCAAATATTAGCGTTTCTTTTTCGATTTTTTAGGAGCCGGTGCTGCTTGTGCCGCTTCTTTTTCACGTTTAGCAGCCATTGTCGCTTCCGTCTGCAACTTAATCTTTTCACGCATTGGCTTCATGATGACGATCGTAACGATGATCGAGAAGATGTAACCGACGACCCAGTAAAGAGAAAGGGCAGATGGGAGTGTAACCCCCATGATGAAAATCATGATCGGGAAGACATAAAGCATGATTTTCATTTGTGGATTGTCTTCTTGACCTGCCATCGAGATCTTTTGCTGGAGATACGTTAGTACCGCAGACATGATCGGCAAGATGAAGAATGGATCCGGTTTCCCAAGGTCGAACCAAAGGAATGTGTGTTGGAAAATAGCCGGTGTATAGATGATGGCGTTGTAGAACGCGATCAAGATCGGCATTTGGATCAAAATCGGCAAACAGCCTGCAAGCGGATTGACGTTATGCTCTTGGTAGAGCTTCATCATTTCCTGTTGCAATTTTTGTTGCGTTTCTTGGTCTTTTGAGCTGTATTTTTCACGAAGTTTCATCATTTCTGGTTGAATGACTTGCATTCCACCCATACTCTTCGTTTGTTTGATCATCAATGGAAGGATGACAAGACGAACGAGAAGTGTCGTAATGATGATCCCGATACCGTAATCACCGCTAAAGAACTGTGAAATCTCACGAATCAACCACGCCATCGGCCAAACGAAGTAATGTTTCCAAAAACCTTCTGTGTCTGCTGTGATCGGTTCACCAGTACCATACGAGCTAGGTGTACAACCGGATAATACGATCGCGAGCACGGACATGAGTCCGAGAGTTAACCAAATCTTAGTTCTCTTGTTCATAATTCCTCCTAGAAATTGTTTACGCTTTGTCGAACGCCATCTTCTTCTATAGTAAGGCAAGGAAAGGGAGCGCCGTACAAATCAACAGGATGCATTGCTACGATTCATTTTTTTGATCGCATCCAGACACCGGAACGTTTAAGGACGTGACGGAGACTGTCAGCCACTTCTTGCGCGGTCATCTTAGCGGCCGGATTGCGCGCGATGATCACCAAATCATAATTCGGGGCAATCGAGGCTTCATGCTGCTGGCATGCTTCCCGAAGATACCGTTTTACCTGATTCCGGACGACGGCATTCCCGATTTTCTTACTGACGGATAAACCAACCCGAAAGTGAGTCTGTTGCTCCTTTTTCAAGGCATACACGACAAATTGCCGATTTGCGACAGAGGCTCCTTTAGTAAACACCGCTTGGAACTCCTTGTCTTTCTTGACGCGGTATTCCTTCTTCACCTTATTCACACTCCATCCTGACACTACGAAAATTCGTCGTCTCTCATCATATCATAGAATAAACATGCGACGCGATAGGGCGCATGTGACAAAAGCAGGAACACACGAAAAAACATAAAAAAAATCACCTCGGATCATGCCCGAAGTGATGGATGCATCAATGCATTAGACAGTCAAGGCTTTGCGGCCCTTAAGACGGCGAGCAGCCAAGATACGGCGGCCACTCTTCGTAGCCATACGCGCACGGAATCCGTGAACTTTTTTACGCTTACGGTTGTTTGGGTTGAAAGTTGGTTTCATTCGTCTGCACCTCCTTTAAAAGATTTTTATAACCAATTGTTATTTTCTACTTTAAGGCAGTCTTGTACATTATATAAACTGATTGTGGCATTGTCAATGAAAGTTCGGAAGATTTCTTGTCCTGCTTAAGGGATTTCTGGTTCGAAAACAGGCGATAGGATTCGACTGAGCAAACTCTATTACGCGATAGAATACATATGGATCATGGAGGGGATGTTTGTAGACTTATCCACCTATCCACAGACTTATCCACATTATCCACACTTTCCGTGGATAACTCTTCACTTTGTCTACAATAGTATTTTTTAAAATCGACGTCAATCCTCGATTTTGGATTCTCTTTTTACACTTCTTTTGCATTTTGTGAATAACTCTTTTTTGACGCTTCCTCTTTCGAAAAGTTATCCACCTCTTATCCACAATTTATCCACACTATCCACAGCTTGTGGGTAACTACCTGTGGACGGTTTAATTTACTTGTGGATAAATCATTCCAACCATTGCCAGGGCTCATTTCTTTTGATACACTAATTGTGCATAACATGATCCTGATCGTTCAGGACAAAACAAGTTATACACACCCTGTGGATAACTTTATACACAGATTCAACTGCCTGTGGATAACGTTATCCACAGTTTTTACGTTATGGGGATAAGTCGAGTTTCTTCATTAACTTTGTCTGTGTATAAGCCTGTGTACAAAAATTTTCTATCTTGATAAAAAAAGGGGGGTATTT